>NZ_DJAU01000002.1:0-227930 GCF_002429725.1 Lysinibacillus sp. UBA5994
TATTCATGCAGTAGACCTATCTGGCAAAACGATTATTTACAATACGAAAATGAAAGAAATTGAAGGATTTCATTTTGATGAACTTGCGGATCGTTCCATTATTGAAATGTTTTCCTTCCGTCAACATGAAAGTACGTTAATGCGTGTTTTACAAACGGGAAAAAAAGAAATTAACGTTAAACAATCCTACTGGAATAAAAATGGTCATGAAATTACAACAATCAATGATACTTTTCCACTTTTTGTTGAAGGCAAACTGATTGGCGCAATTGAATTTGCACGTGATATTACCTCTCTGGAAAAGCTTGTTTATCAACCCCTTCGTCGTTACGATGAACCATTAACATTTGATATGATTAAAGCTGATTCTGAATCCATGAAGCAGGTTATCGACAACGCTAAAAAAGCAGCTGCTGTAAAATTACCAGTATTATTAATTGGCGAATCTGGCACAGGGAAAGACTTAGTAGCAGAGGGCATTCACCACGCCGCTTCACCTGATCCTGATGCCTTTGTGACACTCGTTAGTCGCCGTTCAGCTCAATCGGTGCTTGATAAATTACAGCAATTATTAGAAGAAGATAAAGATTACACCTTCTTCTTCGAACGTATAGATTTTTTAAGCTTAGACATTCAAGAGCAACTTTTGGATATACTACATTCACTTCCACAGTCCAAATATATGCTAATTGGCAGTGTGGGCAGTGATCCCATTACATTGATTGCCGAAAAGAAGCTGTCAAAATCTCTATATTATTTTTTTGCTACAATGGCCATTACCATTCCTAATTTAACGGATCGAAAAGAAGACATTCTTCCATTTGTAGAAGATTATTTTAGTCGACATCGAGAACGATTTGCTTCACAAGTCACTGATCTTGCACCAGATGTACAGGAATTATTTTTACAATATGATTGGCCAGGAAATCTAAAAGAGCTTGAGCTACTACTGGATGAAATTGTTTCATTTATGACAACGGAATCCACTGTTACTTCAGATTTATTACCTTTACATTTCCGCTTCAAAGTGCAGCAGCAAGATACAAATAATCGTGAACCAGAATTTTTTATGTTCCATCAAAATCACAATGTCATGCCACTCGATGCCTATTTGCGTGAAGCCGAATCATATTATGTGCAAAATGTCTTAAATTTATATGAGGGCAATATTACAAAGGCAGCGAATGCACTTGGTATGAGCAGACAAAACCTGCAATATCGAATCCGCAAAATAAAAAAGCAATAGAAAAAACGAGGATACTTTCATTCGAAAGCATCCTCGTTTCTTTATTGACCAGATTGTTCAATCCAGTCCTGCAATTTATCTTTTAAGGAATTAAAACCATTTGCATCCGATTCATCTACACGGTCCTGCAATGATTTACGTGGTGGTGCATCTTTTTTTCTTACTGTTGCTGGGCGATCCTGTAGCGCTCTCATCGATAAACTAATTTTTTCGGCCTCTTCATCGATTTCAAGAATCTTGACTTCAACTTCTTGCCCAACAGCTAAAAATTCACTAACATCCTTCACAAAGCCGTATGTTATTTCCGAAATATGCACAAGGCCTTGCGTATTGTCATCTAGTGCAACAAATGCACCGTATGGTTGAATACCTGTAACTTTTCCGGTCAACACGTCTCCTAATTCATATTTTTTTACCATAACCTTTGCCCACTTTCTTTTGTTTGCTACGTATATATCGCTTAAATTATAACATACGTGTAAAAACGGGGCAAAAAATCATCTCATCAATCCATGATACCAATTATACGGTAAAAACCATCTTCATTTTGAGATAATCTAAACAAAATTTGCTTGCCATACTCTTTTTGATGTTCTTCATCAAGTCGTACAGCCACCATTGGATAAATTCCATTGTATTGCGATATTTGGCTAATTATGGATAATCCTTTTACTTTGTTTAAAAAATCAAACTCTATTTCTACATTTGATAGGATTACTTTCTCTTGCAATGATTCATCTCCAATAGAAATTGCATATAAATAAAGGGATACCATATTTAAAGGACTGAGCTGATTAATAAATGGTTCAGGGTCACTTTTCAAATACTGATCATAAATTCTCTTAATTTGTGCAATCTCTGCATCATCGATGTCTACAATATTAAATTCTTCAACTGCCGTATCTTTCCTAACTTGCAAAATGGCCGCTGAAATATCTTGTATTGACAGCCCTACTAACGTTTCTGAGTTGTTATATTGGTGTAATTCATTTAAAATAGTTGCCGCATTCTTTGTCATTACCTCCCCATACTTTCCATTAGCTACTTTTTGTAAAAAATTCAGGTATTCTTTATTAACGATTCCCTTTTCAGCATACACTTGATAATTAGTGGATCCTTTCATTAGAGCTAACCAAGTATTTTCAAATACTGCCTTTAATTCCTTATAAGTAACATTCGCCGTATTGATATCAAACAACAATGAACGCTCCATAATTTTCAAGGATTCAGCTGTTTCTTCTCGTGTATACCTCAAGCCTTCTTCTCCTACTAAAAATCCTTTTTGTAAAAACTCAAAGTAACCAAAAATATCAGGGTGCATGTATTTTATAGGCTCAAAAGCAAATTCCCCATCGATGGGATTAGCTTTAAAATAATAGGAACCATCCGTATCCAAATGAAGTTCCATATATTGCTTGCTTGCTGTTTCAATGATTGCTTTTAAATCTGATGGATACTGACTACGATCTATCTTTTTCTTGAAAAACTGTTCATAAGGTTCAAGTAAAGAATTAAAATACATTTCTATATCATTAAGCGATTGCTTATATAAGCTAAAGATTCCATAGGATTCATTAAAGGATAATGGCCCATATCCTTTGATTGTCTCTAAGGCTCGTCTTGGGGTCATTAATCCGTCTAAAATTTCTTTCTCCATTATTTGCAATTCCCAATCCTCTTCTATCGGACGTTCGTAACTCGTATAGAAGGCCAACATGGAATCTGCATTTTGAATATATGAAAAAGTATTCAGTTCTTCTACTGAAACTTTCAACTCTCTACTTATATCTTCTTTCACTCTCTTATATTTCTTGGTGATTCGCTCTACCCATTTTTCATACGTCCCTATCGTTTTGTCATCATTTTCTTGGGAAATCTGTTTATCACTGTTATTGTATGTTTCAGGCTGTCTAATCATATATGAAGTTCCTAATAAACCCACTAATAACACGCTCGCAATACTTACAAACCAAACAACCGACTTTTGCCATCTTGAGGGGCGCTGATGAACTTTATTGATGATTTCAAAAGATAATTCCTTGGATATATCCTCTTCTTCAATTTGTTTAAAGACAGTATCAGGATCAAGCTTCGCTTCCATTCGTTCATAGGATTTTTTCAGTAGTGCCATACGTTGGTCAAATTGCTTATCATCCATTTTCAACACTCCCATCTTGCATTAATGCTGCCTTTAGCTTTTCCTTCGCTCGTAATAATCGCACTTTCACCGTCGATAACGAAATATTTAAGACCTCAGCGATTTCTTCGTATTTTAATTCGTGGAAGTAATACAACACGATAGGATAACGGTATTTTTCGTCAAGGACCTGAATAGCACGATGTAGATGCCTGTCCTCTTCAAACAAAAGAACATCCTCTTCAGCAGATGAATGAGTCTTTTGCTGTTGGGCTTGTAGCTTGTCCTCTTTAGCCTGCTGCCGTTGTTCCTTACGATAATAATCACGCGTAGCATTTAATGTGATTTTATAGAGCCACGTGGTAAATCGATCCTGTTTAAATTGGTGTAAAAAGCGATATAGTTTAACAAATACCTCCTGTGAAACATCAGCTAAATCATTTGTATGTACGCCACATTGAAAGGCAAACTTTTCAACGGTTTGCTGATGTATACGGATAAGCTCGATATAGGCATCTTTATCTCCTTGCTGAGCCCTTGCTATTAGTTCAACCTCCGTCATAGCTACCCCCCCTTTTTGATAATGAAACGAAGCATTCTACCTAATTGTTACATAATTTAAATGTCCTTCCTCATATGTCATCTCTCTATATTTTTACTCCATCAAATGTCTTTCTTGCTATCATCAATTTTCTGATATTTGCTTGTGTTATGAGAATATTGAGGTAAAATAATACTTTAGTATAAGGAGGATTTATTTTCGTGTCATCGAGGGATCAATTTACAACAAAAATTGGGTTTATTTTAGCTGCCGCAGGAAGTGCTATAGGGTTAGGAGCCATTTGGAAATTCCCCTATATGGCGGGTACGAATGGCGGTAGTGTCTTTATTTTATTATTTATTTTATGTACTTTCTTTATTGGCTTACCCGTCCTCATTGCTGAGTTCATGATAGGTCGTCGAGGTCAAAAGGATGCCGTCACTTCCTTTAAGGAACAAGCACCAGGAAAGCCATGGTATTTGATTGGCTGGGGCGGTATGGTAATTGCAGGCCTTATCTTATCATTCTACAGCGTTGTTGGTGGATGGATTTTAAGCTACTTAGGTCGTGCCTTTACATTTAAGCTAACGAATGCTGGCTCTGACATCAACTACGCTGATTTATTTGGCGATATTATTTCAAGCCCTTTTGAAGCAGTACTTGTACAGGGACTATTTATGTTATTAACAGTAGTCATTGTGTCAGCAGGTATTAAGGGCGGAATTGAAAAAGCCAGCACATGGATGATGCCTCTCCTCTTTATTTTCTTTATTGTCCTAGTTATTCGCTCTTTAACTTTAGACGGGGCTATGGAAGGCGTTAAATTTATGTTTGTACCTGATTGGTCCTATTTAAATGCTGAAACATTTTTAATGGCCTTAGGACAAGCATTCTTCTCATTAAGTGTAGGTATTGCGGTTATGATTACATATGCTTCCTATTTATCTAAAACAGAGAAGATTGGTAACTCTGCGATTAATGTAGCATCTATGAATATTATTATCTCTTTACTTGCAGGACTTGTTATTTTCCCAGCAGTATTTGCGCTTGGTTATACGCCTGATCAAGGGCCAGGCTTAGTATTCATTATTTTGCCAGCTGTATTCGAGCAGTTACCTCTTGGTGGCTTATTCTTAACTATTTTCTTCATTCTATTGCTTTTTGCTACAGTCACTTCTTCCATTTCCATGTTAGAAATAGTCGTGGCAATCGCTATTGGTGATAAACCAGAAAAACGTAGAAAAATTGCTTGGATTGGTGGAATCATTATTTTCATCTTTGGTATTCCAAGTGCCCTTTCATTTGGCATATTAGCAGATGTAAAAATAGTAGATCGCTCTATTTTTGACTTTGTGGATTTTATGACTAATAGCATCGGAATGCCGATTGGAGCTTTGTTGATTTCAATTTTTGCAGGTTATTATTATACAAGGGATATTTCACGTAAAGAATTAGCTGCGTCTAGCTTCATGTTTAATATTTGGTACATTTTAATTCGCTACGTCTCCCCACTCGCCATTTTTATTATTTTCATTCAGGGGATTTTGCCTTTATTTAAATAAGTAATAGCCTCATGATGCATTAAAAAAGAGGTTGTCCATTGACAACCCCTTTTTTTATAAGGAATATGCAAAATATTTTAAATAATACATTTCGCTTCAAATTTAATGGCAATTAGTTTGTAAGAAATGGCTACACAATCTTCAAACGGTATCCATTGCTCAAACGAATGCTCATATGTTTCTTGAATAACTTTTGCAAGTGTTGATGGATCATCAATCCCTTGCAATGCTGCAACTACATCTGCTGTTTCTGTATCATAATGGTCTGGACCTAAGTGGAATGGATCCCACTCCTCTAGCAGATGGACAGCTGCTTGATTCATTTTTATATTTTCCAAAATACTCACCTATTATCCTTTGATCATACTCGTATGATACCATAGTAAAAAAAAAAGAAAAGAGTGATTTGCTTGTCTATTTTTGATCAAACTATCAAACGTCGATGTACAAACTCAGTAAAATGGGACGCAATGGAAAAGGTTTATGGCCTAAACGATGCCTCAGATATCTTACCAATGTGGGTAGCCGATATGGATTTCCCTGCTCCAATAGCCGTTTCAAAGGCTTTACAACAACATGCTGAACATACTATTTTTGGCTATAGTTATATGAGTGAAGAAGCGATACAATCCATTGTAGACTGGCAAAGTACTCGCCATGACTGGCACATAGAGAAAGAAGCCATCCTATTCTGTAATGGTGTTGTGGCTGCATTAGCTAACAGCATTGTTGCCCTAACTAACCCTGGGGACAAAGTACTCATTTCACCTCCAGTTTATCCGCCATTCTTTAACATACCAAAAAGTAATGGTCGTGAAGTTGTGAGCTGTCCATTAATTGAAAAAGACGGATTGTTTGTCTATGATTTTGAAGCCTTCGAGCAGTCTTTAGCTCAAGATGTGAAAGCCTACATACTATGTAACCCGCATAATCCAGGAGGCTATGTATGGGATGAAGCTACTTTAAAGGAAATTGTACGACTTTGTGCTAAATATGATGTCATCATTATTTCTGATGAAATCCATGCTGATTTAATGATTAATGGGGATAAACATATTCCTTTAGCTAAAGTTGCAGGTGATGAAATCAATCGCATTGTTACGTGTATGGCTCCTACTAAAACATTTAACTTAGCAGGAATTCAAGTTTCATATATGATCGTAACAGATAAGAAAAAACGCTTGAAGCTAGAGGCCATCAATATGGCAAGTGGTCAAGGCTCATTAAATACATTTGCCTCTGTTGCCCTTCATGCAGCATACACAGAAGGGGCTCCTTGGTTAGATGAATTACTTCCTTATATTTCTGCCAACATGGATTATGTGAAAACGGAGTTAGAGCAGATCCCAGGTATTCGTGTTACGATTCCTCAATCCACTTATTTAATCTGGATTGATTACCGAGAACTAGCGCTTGAAGAGAAGGAGATCATGAACCGCTTACTTGAAATCGGAAAACTTGCTCTAGAACCAGGGACAAAATACGGAGAAGAAGGTCGTGGCTTCCTACGTATGAATGTTGCTTGTTCATTTGATACTGTGAAAGATGGAGTCGAGCGTTTTAAAAAGGTCTTTGCGCAATAAAATGGTTGAAAGGATATCTCTCTCCTTAGAGCTATCCTTTTTCTATGTTTAAAAACAAAATTTTGTGGAAAAGGTTCTTATCAATCGGATTTATACAGAGGTGATTTTACATGGACATTGTCCCTTTAACGATTAAACGTGCTTATATGACATTCCTATTTCCCTTCGCCTATTCCGAAAAAAATCGTCAAAAAATCAGTGATATACTACTAAACGAGGGCTTTTCCTTTTTCACCTTAAACAATACATCTCTTGAAGACGCTTTTTATGGTGATATGACGATTATACATGAGGAACTTGCCCAATTTTTCTATCCTTTTTTGGAGGATAAATTATTTCCAAACGAAATGAATAACCCTGACTTTATTCGTTTTTCGAAAGCTTTTTATACACAAGGCGCCTTACATCTGCAAGAAAGTCAAATCAATTATGATTACGAAGTGATGAGTATTGATGTGACATTATGTCCTTTTGGGAATGGGATTATAACAGTCAGAACAAATATTACAGATCAATCGCATGATCTAAGTGATATCTTAAATTTTATCCACTATTTTAGAGTATTAGAGGCTAAACTAAGAGAGGAAAAAGGTGCAAGTCATCATTTTTCATTTGGTCATTGTTCTTCTACGAGTGAATTATTATTTAAGTATTTTATACCTTATTTAAAACCCTTTCTATTACATCAACAAGACCATAGCTATGAAGGCTTACCTTTCTTTGAAGATGAGAGAATGTTTGCCTCAGCTTATTTAATTGCAGAGGAAGAAGCTAAAATTATACCTGAGCATTTATTTCGCTTAGGACAAGTAGACGGTAGGACACCTGCTGGCAAACCCTTTATTTCTAGCACTAATCCTTCATATATCTCTAATTATGTACAAGAGCATGCCCATACACGCTGGGCTCCTAACAGTTATATTATCACCTCCTCACAAGCACAAATAACGATTACAAATAGGCCGTTTGCCAAATGTACACATAGTATTCAAGAATTTATGGGTACGCACTATTACAATTTGTTCATTCATTATTTTTATAAAATGATGCTCTTAAAGCTTTCCTATGAGTATAGTGAAATAAAGTGGGGCAAAGATAAACAGGTTGTCAATGAACTAATCGAGCTGATTACAAAGTTTTCTGCACGCTATTATTTTGAAGAAGTCATCGTACGAACAGAAGGCAGAGAAATTGCTCAATTGCTACGAAAGTTCTTCCGTATAAATGAACATTATGTAGAAACGAAAGAAACATTGAATAGTTTGTATCGAACACAGGAAGATCAATCCGATAATCGAAGTAATAATTTACTATTTATTTTAACAGTCTTTACTGTGGTATCGGGCATTTATGGGATGAACTTAGTCATTGAAGGGTGGAAAGATAGCAGTGATTTCGATAGCATCGGTAGTTATACACTCTTTGAATGGGTAGCCTTTATTACTGCATTGAGTGGGATTGGCTTGTCACTTGTACTGGTTTGTTTCACTGCCATCAAGGCCCTGCAAAATACTATTCGACGCTTTAAAAAAAATTGATACAATAAAAAAGAATCTGCTCGCCCTCTGTGGCAAGCGGATTCTTTTTCTTATATATTCTGTTGATTGTTTGTGTTTTTCTTTTCTGCTAAAATACGTGCTTCAATTTCTTTTGATTTTAATTCTTGTTTCTTAGAAATTTTTCTGAAAAGCGTAAACACGATAATACATAAAATAAGCATAATTAAAAATTCAAATGCTGCTGGAATATAACCTGATTTGTCTTCTGGGAAATATAAAAATTGATACATAAAGTTCTGCATGTTCTACACGTCCTTATACGTATTATTCAAAGACTGTAATTGACTCAATTTTCACATCTTCTAATGGTTTGTCACGGAAATCTTTTTCCACATCTGCAATTTTATCCACAATGTCCATACCTTCTACTACATGACCGAATACTGTGTGTTTATGGTCTAACCAAGGTGTACCACCGTTTTGAGCATAAGCTTCGATGATCTCTTCAGGGAAGCCCGCCCCTTGTAATTGACGAAGCATATCACTTGGAAGGTGCTTCATTTGTACAATAAAGAATTGAGAACCATTTGTGTTTGGTCCTGCATTTGCCATTGAAAGCGCTCCACGTAGGTTAAACAATTGCTCTGAGAACTCATCTTCAAAGGAATTACCCCAAATTGATTCTCCACCCATACCAGTACCAGTTGGGTCGCCACCTTGAATCATGAAGTCTTGAATAACACGGTGGAAAATAATGCCGTTATAGTAGCCTGATTTAGCATGACCTAAAAAATTCTCAACCGTTTTCGGTGCGTGCTCAGGGAATAATTTAATTTTGATAGCACCTAATGTTGTGTTCATTTCTACAAGCACTTCGCCTGCTTGTACGTCTGTTGTTAACTGTGGAAACATGGAAGTCTCTCCTTTAATGATAATTTTCAGTTTCAATGAAAAAGATGCCCTTGCACCTTTTCTGACCTCATTTTAGTCTAACATACTTCCTACTGGTTTTCTCCCTCTAAGTATTGACGATTTTTGCACTTTTACTATTCATGTTTAAAACTATGTAAATAGGTCTGAGCGAGTATTTGGAATCAATCCAAAATATGTTATTCTGATGAAGGATTTATAGAAAGAGTGGAGGCACACATGAAAAAGGCTTTTGGTTTTTTTATTATCGTTCTATCCCTTCCTGCTTTATGGTGGATTAGCACAAACATTAAAACAGAAATCAATATTGCACAAGCACATGAGGAACAAATGACTAATGCAATACATTTACCCGAGGTAGAGGCCCAACTACCTGTTACCCTTATTGATCGAAATGGGCAAACATTTAGTGAGGAATATGTCGAATGGCGGCAGCCACTAAGTTTACAAGAAATTCCACAAATTGCCCAGGAAATATTCATTACCAGTGAGGATGCTGATTTTTATACGCATATTGGCTTTGATTTAAGTGCTATTATTCGTGCAGTTGTAGCCAATTCAAATAGCAACACAACCTCTCAAGGTGGTAGTACAATTACGCAGCAGCTTGTTCGGATGCGTTATTTATCCGAAGAAAAAACATATGAACGGAAATTAACAGAGCTTTTTTATGCCTATGAATTAGAAAAAGAATTTGATAAAGAAGCCATTTTAACGATGTACCTAAATGAGTCCTATTTCAGCAATCAAGTTTATGGCATTGGCGGAGCAGCCACCTATTATTTTCAAAAGCCACTCCAAGAATTATCCATCGCTGAAATAGCTTTCATTGCTGCCATCCCAAATAACCCTTCCCTTTATAATCCTTTAAAGAATTATGATCAAACTAAAGCAAGGCAGGAGCGTTTGTTAGATACCCTTGCAGCAAATGGGGCTATTACAGAGGGAGAGGCAAAAAACTATAAGGCTGATGCCATTACATTAAATGTGAAAGATAAAATTCAAAGTTATCCAATGTATAGCACTTATGTTCTTCAAGAGCTAAAATGGCTTATTGCAGAAAAAGAAGGTTATGCGGATCGACTAAGCTCTACAGATAATGAGGAAGAAAAGAAAAAAATTAAAGCACAATTAGACATTCGACTCAATACATTATTTCAAAATGGACTCATCATTCACACAGCACTTGATCCTACTAAACAGCAACATGATGAGGAAAAAATGTCAGCTATTTTAGGTACTAGCCCATGGCAAGCTGCAGGTGCAGCCATTGAAAACCAATCAAGAGAAATAGTCAGTCTGTATGCAGGAAAGAACTATGAAAAATTTGATTTCCATCGTGCATTCCAAGGAACACGTCAGCCTGGTTCAGCTTTTAAGCCTCTAGCAGTCTATGCACCATTCTTCGAAACAACATCTCATACACCTGATTCGATTGTCAATGGTGGGCGTTATTGTGTGGGCTCTTTTTGCCCACAAAACTATGGGGGCTATACGTATGGTGATGTGTCAATTCGTACTGCTTTTCGACATAGCTATAATACATCTGCACTTCGTCTCTTTCAAACCGTTGGCGTCGAGACAGCCTTTCATTACCTTAATCGCTTTCACTTCCGCTCGATTGTAGAGAAAGATTATAATTATGCTGCATCATTAGGAGGACTAACCTATGGTGTAACAGCATTAGAACTAGCAGATGCTTATACTAGCTTTATTGATGGCTCTTATGTACTTGCACATAGTATTCGAAAAGTCACAGCATTAGATGGAACAGAGCTTTATAGTTGGGATACACAGCGTGATCAAATTTGGTCTCCTAAAACAGTAAAATACATGCGTGAACTCCTTGCAGATGTTGTAGCAAACGGTACGGGTCAAGGTGTCTATAGTAATAGCAGCTACGTTGGTGCAAAAACAGGGACAACGAATGACTATCGTGACTACTGGCTTGCTGGACTCAATAATGAATATACTGCTGCTGTATGGCTAGGGTATGATAAACCTCAATCGATGCAGCAATTAGAAGAGTACAAAATTCATCACCAATTATTTAACGTGTTGCTTGAGTAGTGAAACATGCAAAAGGTAGTAGTCGCTAAGACTACTACCTTTTTAAAGTGTTAAAAAACAAAACCATCAATTAAATTTTTATTAAAGATGTAAATGGTTTTCCGTTACAGGCTACTTGCTTTCCTGTGGACGAGCGCCGAGCCGCTTCCTCCGCTCCGTACAGGGGCTCGCCTGTCTCACTATCCATGGGATTTAACGTCACAGAGGAGACCCTGGAGCGAATGTAAAGGAGTGAAGCGGCTCATCGAACTCCCCCTGGAAAGGACGCTGGCGGAACGGAAATCAACCCCTCGCCTTTCAAACTCTCTTTTTCTACTATTAACATCACCATTTTAATAGTATGTATTAATTTGCAAACGGCAAACTTGCCAAAATGCCATTATATAGCTTTAATACGACATAAATAACTAATGTTAAAAGAATCGTCCACATAAAAAGCTCAAAGATTAATAGACCGATTGTGCCGCCCATTGATATAAAATGACTCATTTTATAAATCAGATAAATAAAGTAGGTAAATATCGTTATGACGAAAATACCTATTAAAACATAAATAAATTGGATGGCAAATGCAGAACACATAGCACCTACAAATAAGATAATATAGCCACCTCGAGCCTGACTAACTGTGGCTCCTTCGTTGTCCTTTGAAAAGAACAGCATTCCTACTTCATGAATGGTTTCGCCTACTAGTTTAAGGGCAGAAAATAACATAAAAAAAACAATGGCAAAGACGATGAGAAGAAATACACGTAACTCAAAATCTGATAAAAACTCTCGCATTCCTGAATACACACCGATGGCTTGAAAAATCTGTAAAGATTTACCAACAGCATACATCCCAAATGTCAAACTAAACAATAAAATTGTAATTAATGGTAGATAACCATAGATATATGGGTTCTTCATAAAAAATTTTTTTCCTCTATTTTTATTGATAACTTCCTATTTATAATATAACGAAAATTCTCCAACGACCGCAAGCTAAATCCCAATAGTACATATGCATTCCCAATTAAAGTACGTTATAATTGATTTACTTACCTGCATAAAGGAGGGTTTTTTTGTTACAAGTACTTTATATTTTTATTCCAATGCTTGTTGCAATATTAGTGCCATTATTATATAAACGCATGAATAATATTCACACAGGTTGGTTTGTTCTTGCTGTACCTGTTACGCTTGCTGTTATTTATACAACATATATTGCTCAAGTTGCTAAAGGTGAAGTATTTACTGCAGAGCTACCTTGGATTCCATCGCTTGATATTTCCATCATCTCATATTTAGATGGACTTAGCTTATTATTCTCATTACTCATTACTGGAATTGGCTCGTTAGTTGTGCTTTACTCCATTTTTTACTTAGATAAACATAAAGAAAAATTACATAACTTTTATGTTTACTTACTGTTATTTATGTCAGCCATGCTGGGAGTAGTACAGTCAGATCATTTAATTACTCTCTATTTCTTCTGGGAGCTAACATCCATATCATCATTTTTACTCATCGGCTATTGGTATAATCGGGATGCCTCACGTTTCGGTGCATTAAAGTCTATGATGATTACAGTTGGCGGCGGTTTAATGATGTTAGGTGGCTTCGTTCTTCTTTATTTAATGGGAGGAACCTACTCGATTCGAGAATTGATAGTCATGGCACCAAATTTAGTAGACCAACCTTTATTCACTTGGTCACTTGTCCTATTACTCTTGGGAGCATTTACAAAATCCGCGCAATTCCCATTCTACATTTGGTTACCAGATGCCATGGAGGCGCCAACACCAGTAAGTGCATACCTTCACTCAGCTACAATGGTCAAAGCAGGTATCTATTTAGTTGCACGATTTACGCCGATATTTGCAGCCTCTGAACTTTGGGTGTGGCTTGTAACAGGTGTAGGTATCTTAACTTTATTCTGGGGTTCCTTCTTTGCAGTGAAGCAAACTGATTTAAAAGGTATTCTAGCATTCTCTACAGTCAGTCAGCTTGGGCTTATTATGTCACTACTCGGGGCAAGTGCTGTTGCTTTTCATGCAAATGGCTCAATCGATACCATAAAGTTTGCTGCATTTGCTGCCATTTTCCACCTTATTAATCATGCAACATTTAAAGGCAGTCTCTTCATGATTGCAGGCATTGTGGATCATGAAACTGGAACTCGAGATATTCGTAAACTAGGTGGTTTAATGAGTATTATGCCAATTAGTTTTACTGTGGCTGCAATAGGAAGTTTATCAATGGCTGGTCTTCCACCATTTAATGGGTTCTTAAGTAAAGAAATGTTTTTAACAGCCATGCTTGCACTTCAAAAGTTTGAATTCTTCGGCTTTGAAACATGGGGAGTACTCTTCCCTATTGTTGCGTGGATTGCTAGTATTTTTACATTTATCTATAGTTTCTATTTTGTTTTCAGAACATTTAATGGGAATTACAAACCAGAGCAGTTACCTCATAAACCACATGAGGCGCCGATTGGTATGCTAATTTCTCCTATTCTTTTAGCAGCTTTAGTTGTGACAATCTTCTTTATTCCAAACTTTATCGGTAATACCTTTGTAAAACCAGCCGTTCAAGCGATACAGCCATTTTTGTATGATTCACCTCAAGCTGTTGATATTCATGTATCTGCTTGGCATAGCATTACCCCAGAGTTACTGATGACCATTGGAATTATAATAGTTGGGGTATTGTTATTTGTTGCCTTACCAAAATGGCAAGGGATGTATCAACGATTCCCGCAAGCGTTAACATTAAACAATGCCTATGACAAAATCATGCAGGGATTAGATGTTGGCTTAAATCGTATTTCCCGACGCTATATGACAGGTTCTATGCGTCACTATTTACTCTATATGTTTAGCGGAATAACTATTATTGTTATCGGCTCTCTATTCGTGAAAGATGCATTTAGTATTTCATTCCAAGGAGCCTCACCAATTAATTTGTATGAAATTATCTTGATCGTAGTTTTATTAATTGGTACTGCCATCACCATCTTGGCCAAATCACGTTTAACAGCCATTATTGGGCTTGGTACTGTAGGCTATACAGTAGCCTTATTCTTTGTCATTTTTAACGCACCTGATTTAGCGCTGACACAGCTCGTTATAGAAACGATTTCAGTAGCACTATTTTTATTAGCATTTTACCATTTACCTAAGCTTGGTAAACGCGAGGAGCGAATGAGGTTCCAGTTAAATCGTGCCATTGTTTCCATTGCAGTTGGTGTGATGGTAACACTTGTTGCGCTATCAGCTCATTCTCAAAAACTAATTCCCTCTATTGCTAAGTACTACGAGGAAACCGTCTATTCTTTAGCTGGTGGTGGAAATATTGTAAACGTAATTTTAGTAGACTATCGAGGTTTCGATACATTGTTTGAAATTACAGTACTCGGTATAGCTGGCATGGCCATCTTAGCTATGATTAAGTTACGTATGAATAGAAAGGAGAACACTCATGAAAACAAATGATGTGATAATACAATTTACAGCTAAAATTGTATTTTTCATTATTTTCTTCTTCTCCATTCATATTTTTTTAGCTGGTCACTATACACCTGGTGGAGGCTTTGTTGGAGGGCTGTTAACATCAAGTGCACTTGTTCTTTTAGTGTTAGCCTATGATATCAACACAGTCCGCCATATTCTACCTATTAATTACACATATTTAACAGCCATTGGCTTACTATTAGCCCTTGCTACTGCGGCATACCCAATGTTTGTGGGCAAACCGTTTTTCACACATTTCTTTGATTATTTCGATTTACCGCTTCTAGGCAAACAGTCTTTACACACGGCTATGCTTTTTGATAGCGGGGTTTATTTGGTTGTTGTCGGCGTTACGATGACCATTATTCAAACGATTGGAGAGGATGAATAATGGAAATAATTATGGCCTTTGTGATCGGCTTTCTTTTTATGGCAGCGGTCTATTTAATCTTATCAAAAAGTTTATTGCGCATTATTATTGGAACAGGTCTGTTAAGTCATGGTGCTCATCTACTCATCTTAACAATGGGTGGTCTTGGTGGTGAAGCTCCACCTGTCTTAAACGAAGGAGCCAAAACATTTGCTGATCCCTTACCCCAAGCACTTATTTTAACTGCAATTGTTATAAGCTTTGGGGTGACAGCATTCTTCCTTGTACTTGCCTACCGTTCCTATCAAGAGCTTAACACGGATGATATTAGCTTAATGAGAGGAAGTGATGAGGATGAATAACTTCCTACTATTACCCATTATCATCCCGTTTTTCTTCGGTATGATTTTAATGTTTGGACAAAAAAATCTAACTTATCAGCGATCATTTTCATTACTTGGGATTGGACTAGCCCTCCTCTCTGCCCTCTCTCTGCTTTTAACAGTGAAAGAAGATGGTATTCAAAAGGTCACATTTGGAAATTGGCCTGTTCCTTACGGTATTACAATGGTATCTGATATGGTGTCTGCATTGCTCGTTACAACGACATTGCTTATTGCACTATTTGTTGTTTGGTATGGCTTCGGTTCTATCACGAAGGAACGCGAACGCTTCTTTTATTACCCTGGTATTATGTTTATTTTAACTGGGGTCAATGGTGCCTTTACAACAGGTGATATTTTTAACTTATTTGTGTTCTTTGAAGTATTGTTAATGGCTTCCTATTTACTCATCGTTTTAGGTGGTGAGAAGGGGCAACTGAAAGGGTCAATTAAATATATTTTAATTAATGTTATTTCTTCGGCATTATTTGTTATAACCGTGGCCTATTTATATTCTGTAGTAGGAACATTAAATATGGCTGATATTGCGGTAAAAATTGCTGAAATTAATCAACCAGGGATTATTACTGTTATTGCTGTACTATTTTTAATGGTATTTGGACTAAAAGCAGCTATTTTCCCATTATACTTTTGGCTTCCTACTTCGTATGCAGCAGCCCCGATCCCTGTCTTAACTCTATTTGGCGCTCTGCTCACAAAGGTTGGGGTCTATGCCATTACACGTACCTACACACTATTTTTTGTACATGATTTATCCTATACGCATGATTTACTAATGGCATTAGCTATTGCAACAATTGTGGCTGGTTGTATTGGAGCACTCGCTTATTTTGATGTAAAGCTCATTATTATCTATAACATTGTCATTGCAGTAGGTGTCATTTTATTTGGTGTCTCTCAAATGAATGAGGCTTCTTTAAAAGGAGCGATGTTTTATTTAATTCACGATATGCTGATTAAGGCAGCACTCTTTATGTTAATCGGCATTGTCATCTACATTACTGGTACATCTGACTTGCGTAAAATGGGTGGACTTATGAAAAAATACCCTGCACTGGGTTGGTGTTATTTAATAGCAGCTTTTGGCTTAGCTGGAATTCCACCACTTAGCGGGTTTGTTGGAAAGCTGTTAATTGTTCAGGGAGGCTTTGAGGCTGGAAGTATGTGGAGCAGTATTTTCATTTTAGCATCTTCACTGCTTGTTTTACTATCCGTGATTCGTATTTTCCTCTATGCCTTTTGGGGTGAGGAAAAAGAAACACAAGGTACCGTCGACAAATCTACCTATAAAATGCTGTTTATGCCTACTGCCTTGTTAGTACTTATTACGGTCGCATATGGTGTGGGTTCTGAATGGATTACGCCATTTATGGATGATGCTGCAAAACTATTAAATGATCCATCTATCTATATAGATGCTGTGATGAAGGAGGATTAGCACTATGGCATTTCAAATGATTTTAAATTTTGTACTTGCCTTTGTCTGGATGTTCCTTTCCTCTAATTACACAGCAACTGGTTTTATCATAGGATTCATGATGGGGATACTTTTACTTATTCTCATGCGGAGGTTTTTCAAGTCCCGTCTTTATGTCTATCGATTATGGGCCCTGCTAAAATTAACGTTGTTGTTCTTTAAAGAATTAATTTTAGCAAATGTTCAAGTGTTAAAAGTAGTGTTGAAGCCTAAACTGGACATGCAACCAGCCTTTTTTGCTTATCCAACTGTTTTAACACAAGACTGGGAAATTACGTTATTATCAAGTCTTATTACTTTAACACCAGGAACAGTTGTAGTGCATGTTTCGGATGATGCGAAAACATTGTATGTACATGCAATTGATATTAACGATGTGGATGAAGCCATTGCTTCCATTCGAGATTCATTTGAAAAAGCGATTTTGGAGGTGAGTAAATCATGACAACATTTATTATTGCTGTAATCGTAGTGATTTGCTTATCAATGATAGCGGTCATTTATCGAATGGTAAAAGGTCCTTCCGCATCCGATCGTGTTGTAGCTTTGGATTCACTTGGTGTTTCACTCATTTCCTTAATCGGACTATTTTCGATTTTAGTGGAAACAAGCTTCTTTCTTGAAATCATTTTATTGCTAGCAATTTTATCGTTTATCGGTACGATGGCTTTCTCTAAATTCATAGAGAAAGGAGATATCATCAAACGTGACAATTCTCGCTAATAGTTTAGTTATCTTTTTCATTACTGTTGGAGTACTCTTTATTGTCGTGACAGCTATCGGACTTGTCCGCTTACCTGATTTGTATACACGTGCACATGCCGCTTCAAAAAGTGCAACACTTGGCGTCATGTGTGTACTGATTGGTGTATTCTTTCACTTTTGGCTGATTGAAGATCATTTCAACCCTCGTATTTTACTGGGGATACTCTTCCTCTTTATTACTGGTCCTGTTGGCGGACACATTATGACGCGTTCTTCCTATATTGCTGGTGTTAAGCCTTGGAAAGGTACCGTACGTGATGAACTAGGTCCTGAAATTGACAGAATGAAAAAGGAACAAGGTGTAAAATAAACGTAAAAATCTGCCCGATTACTAAATCGAGCAGATTTTTTTAGTTAAATATATCCCTTGGCAGTTAAAATATTTGTCAGTTGCTCCACACATTCTTCAATGGAATGCTGTTCTGTATCCAAAATAACTTCTGGGTTAATCGGTTCTTCATATGGAGCGCTAATCCCTGTAAAATTAGCAATTTCAGCATTCCTTGCTTTTTTATACAAACCTTTAGGATCTCTTTTTTCACATGTTTCTACTGAACACTTTACAAAGACCTCTAAAAATTCACCATCCTCTACAAGTTCACGGACTACCTGACGATCTTCTCGATAAGGTGAAATAAAAGCCGTTAGCACAATTTGACCGCTCTCTATAAATAACTTTGAGACTTCACCTATTCGACGAATATTTTCTTTGCGCCCTGCCTCATCGAATCCTAAGTCACTATTTAAGCCATGACGCACATTATCACCATCTAATACGAAGGCTTGATTGCTCCTTTCAAATAATCGACGGGCAAATGCATTAGCCACTGATGATTTTCCTGAAGCAGATAAACCCGTAAACCATAAAATAAAGCTTTGATGTTTATTTTTTGAACGGCGTTCTTCTTTTGTAATGGAGGCTTCATGCCAAACAATGTTTGAACTCATTTCACTACCTCCTTACTCATGCCTTTAATTAAAATGTCTACGACTTCTTTACGACTGAATGTACTTGGTGGTACTTCTCCATTTCGTAGCATCTCACGTACCTTCGTTCCTGATAGAATGACATGGGCAGAGCTATCATGTGGACACGTCTTTGTCGTCGCCATGCCTTCACATTGCTGGCAATAAAAGCTATGCTCAAATTTCAGTGGGACAATTCCCAATTCATCTTCAGTAAACTGTTCAAAAATCTTTTGTGCATCATATGTGCCATAATAATCACCAACACCTGCATGATCACGACCAACAATAAAATGAGTACAGCCATAATTTTTTCTAACAAGTGCATGGAAAATAGCTTCCTTTGGTCCTGCATACCGCATAGCGGCTGGAAAAATACCTAATTGTACACGACTTTCAGGATAATAGTTTTTTAATAAAACCTCATAGCTCTCCATACGTATAGCAGCTGACACATCATCTGACTTTGTTTCACCCACAAGTGGATTTAGAAATAACCCATCAATCGTTTCAAGTGCTGCCTTTTGAATATATTCATGCGCCCTATGGACTGGATTACGTGTTTGGAAGCCAACAATAGTTTTCCATCCCTTGTCAGCAAATAATTGTCGCGTTTCTATTGGATCAAATGAATAAGCAGGGAACTTTTGTGTAAGACGTTTAATTAACGTAATTTTCCCTCCAACATAAATGGCAGGACGATCAAAAAGCTTTTGAACGCCCGGATGTGCTAAATCCTCTGTTCCATAGACAAGTAAAGCCTCTTTTCGTTTATTCGGCTCATAAATATCTGCTACTTCAATAACGCCATATACTTCATCACCATAAACCAGCTTCACCTCGTCACCAGGCTGTAAAATGGACGCTTTCTCTTTTGTAACAGGTAAGGTAATCGGAATACTCCATACTACACCTGATGCTAAACGACTTTGTGCCACGACTGACTCATAGTCTACTTGTGTTAAAAAACCTTCAATTGGGCTATACCCCCCTATAGCAATTAGCTCTAAATCACTCAACGAAATTGCATCCAGCTCAATTTCCTTATGAATAGTTGTGATTTTTTTTTCCGGATTAAATGCTTGCACAAGTAGTCCACCATGTGGTTGTAGACTCATAAAAATCTCCTCCTAATTCTAGTTAAATACTAAGTTTTGTAGTCAAAAGATAGTGATGATATGATTCAATTTAAATGCCTTCCCCTGCATCATAGATAGACTGCTCTTCTTCACGCATCGTACGCATCAGACTAATGACCCCTAGCGTCCCAACAATAATGCTGCCATTTAAAATAATGGCATAAAGGTCTTTTTCTAAAAATAACTGCACTAAAAAATAAGAAATGACTAATGAAAAGATGGGTGATACAACCCAAATACGTATAATTTTTTTCACAATATGCTTATGGAAGATTTGTTTTCCGTTTTTCGCCATCCCCATCCCAATGATGGATGAAGAAGTGACTTGTGTTAAGGGTACTGGAAGCCCAAAAATTGAGCTTACGCCAACAAGCAGTGCACCTGTACTTGAAATAAGAATGCCCTCTGCCTTTTGAAAGCGCACTATTTTTTTACCGTTTGTTTCAAGCACTCGTTTACCAAGTAGCAGAGCACCTATTGCGACAAATGCACCGCCAAGCACAATGCCCGTTGTCACATCCATCATTCCTGCTCCCACCAACGGCCCAACTGCATTGGCAACATTATTCATCCCCGCTGAAAATGCTTCGAAAAATCCTGCTAAAACAAGAAGAACAGTTAAAATTGGCCGATCTTTCAGCAACCCTGTGTTTTGTAACTTATATAATAACTTTCCACATACAAGAGCAATGACAAAGGCAACAAGCGGTACAATCACCCAAAATGATATAATGACAAGCAGCGAATTGACGAATAGTACTTTATAGGCAATTCCTACACCCACGACAGCACCCACTGTTACTTCACTCGTTGATAAGGGAATGCCTAAAAGATTGGCGAAAAATAACGAGCTTGTCGCAGAAATCAAGATAATGATGACAACCTTTACCGTAATATATTCCTGGGGCATAATGCCTGAGCTTATCGTTTTAACTACCTCTCCTCCGCCTAATACAGCTCCACTGTAGACGCCTATCGCGCATAAAAGCAATGCTTGCCACGCTTTTTTGATGGCACCTGCCCCATAAGCAACACCCATTGAGGCTGCTGCACCGCTTGCTCCTATGTTCATCGCAAAAAATAAACTAATAGCTATTGCAAAATATTCAAGCATGGCAGAACTCCTTTATTCATGTAACCCGCACTCGGTTTTACCAGAACCTTGCCATCTACCTGAACGTAAATCCTCCATTGTAAATGCTGGTTTCGTACAATGCTCACAGCCGATGCTTGGATAGCCTTGATCGTGTAACGGATTATATGGCAAACTGTGCTTCGAAACATAACGCCAGACATCCTTCCAAGTCCAATGAATCAATGGACAAACTTTAATCGATTTAAATTTATCGTCACGATTTAAAAAGTTTGTTTGTTGACGTGTTGGTGATTGCTCACGACGTAAACCTGATATCCAAGCCTTTTTACCTGATAAGGCTTCGTGTAAAGGTTTTATCTTACGAATATCACAGCACTTATTTGGGTTGGTTTTCCATAGTTCGTCACCATGTTGTGTAGCTTGTTGCTCAAGTGTAAGGGTTGGCTTTTTCATGACAATGTTGAGTTGTGGATATTTTTCTTTGACTTTACGAATGGTTTCATATGTTTCTTTAAAGTGTACATCTGTATCTAAAAATACAATCGTAGCGTTAGGCTTTACCTTTGAAATGAGATCAATTAAGACAATGCCCTCAATACCAAAGCTACATGCATAGACGATTTCATCTCCATATTCTTGATAGCTCCACTGTAAAACCTCTAGTGCAGCCTTATACATATCATCAACCTGAAAATCAATGATCGGTTCTTGCCAATTTTCGTAAGTTAACATCGAATCCCCCTCATAGCAAAAAAGGCGTTCTAACAAAAGACATAGGAAAAACAGGTCTTTGTTAAAACGCCTCTAGTTTGACTAGCCAGCTCTATATTTAATGATTGTTCACTAGTAGTTGTTACCTCGTACTACAATCATTCTTCTTATTACCAAATATATACTAAAGTACACCAAGCAGTCAACTAGGTTTTTTAAATATCTTTTCCATACACCCATTTTTTTTGCTCTTTGCTGCATATGATGAGTGGTATCTAAGGACACTTTTATTAATTTTCAAAATAAATAATCTTTTTTATAATTCCTTGTTGACTAATAGGAAATATATGTTTAATGTATTACTAAAGCTTTGACCTAAAAAAACGCTGATCAGAGGATCTGAAGGCCATCTACCCAATGTTGTCATGTCATTGTGGGTGATGGCTTTTTGCATTCTTAAGACAGAAAAGGGGCGGATTAACTATGAAAAAAAAGAGCTATGTTCTACAATCCATGGCATTATTAACTATTCTAACGCTTAGTTTAACTGGCTGTGGAAGTGCTAACTCAGATGAAAAAGCAAGCGGTCAAGAAGACAAGAAGTCTGTAGAGCTACTAAATGTTTCCTATGATCCAACACGGGAGCTTTACGATGAGTTCAACAAAGATTTTATAAAAAAATGGAAGGATGATACTGGCCAAGACGTCACAATCAATCAATCACATGGTGGATCTGGCAAACAGGGGCGTGCAGTTATTGATGGTCTTGAAGCCGACGTTGTGACACTCGCACTCGCTTACGATATTGATGAAATTGCTCAAACTCGTGAGCTGCTGAATAAAGATTGGCAAACCGAATTTGATCTTAATTCGACTCCCTATACATCTACAATTGTTTTTTTAGTTCGCAAGGGCAATCCTAAAAACATACAAGATTGGGATGATTTGATTCAAGATGATGTATCTGTCATAACGCCTAATCCCAAAACATCTGGAGGTGCACGGTGGAACTACTTAGCTGCTTGGGCTTATGCCGGAAAGTTATATAACAATGATGAGACAAAAATAAAAGAATTTATGAAATCACTTTACAGCAATGTAGAAGTACTTGATTCTGGCGCTCGTGGAGCTACAACAACATTCGTAGAACGTAAAATTGGAGATGTCTTAATTGCGTGGGAAAATGAAGCATACCTCTCTCTCAATGAATTAGGTAAGGATGAATTTGAAATCATCACGCCTTCTTTAAGTATTTTAGCAGAGCCACCAGTTGCAGTTGTAGACAAAATCGTAGATAAAAAAGGGACACGTGAAGTCGCTGAAGCTTACTTACAGCATTTATATAGTGATACAGGGCAAGAAATTGCGGCGAAAAATTATTATCGACCACGTAGTGAAACGATTCTAGCAAAGTATAAAGATCAATTCCCTCAGCTTGAACTTGTTTCCATCGATGATTTTGGTGGTTGGTCACAAGCACAAGCAACCCATTTTAAAGATGGTGGTACCTTTGATGAAATATACGTACCACAATAAGGAGCGTTTTGATGAGCAGTTTAATCATTCCTAAAAAATCGCGTCGAATTATTCCAGGCTTTCATTTATCTCTTGGTTATACAATGCTTTACGTAAGTTTACTAGTGTTACTACCACTTTCCATGATTTTCATTCATACCATGTCCTTAAGCTGGTCAGCATTTATAGATATCATTACAGATCCCCGTGCTGTTGCTTCCTACAAAGTGAGCTTCAGCACTGCACTGATTGCAGGCTTACTAAATGTTTTTTTCGGTACGACTATTGCATGGGTTCTCGTTCGCTATCAATTTCCCTTTAAACGAATCATTGATGGGCTTGTAGACTTACCTTTTGCATTGCCTACTGCTGTCGCTGGAATTGCTTTAACATCTCTTTATGCACCAAATGGTTGGATTGGTCAATTTTTTGATTTTAAAATTGCCTTTACACCTCTTGGCATCATTATTGCTTTAACCTTTATCGGGCTACCATTTGTTGTACGAACGGTCCAGCCCGTTTTACAAAATATCAGTGCTGAGGTGGAGGAAGCTTCGGCAAGCCTTGGAGCCAATCGTTTACAAACCTTCCGTAAAGTCATCTTACCAGAGCTAGTACCAGCAATTTTAACTGGCTTTTCCCTGGCCTTTGCGCGCGCTTTAGGTGAATATGGCTCGGTTGTTTTTATTGCAGGAAATATGCCGATGAAAACGGAAATTACGCCGTTAATTATTATGACAAAGCTTGAGCAATATGATTATGCGGGGGCAACTGCCATAGCTGTTGTCATGCTTGTGACATCCTTTATTTTGTTGTTCACCATTAACTTGATACAATGGCTAGCCAATCGTCGGTTTGTACATTAGGAGGTACTATATGGAACAATCAACTTTTATTCAGCAGGCTAGTACAGGAAAAAGGAAAGCAGCTACACAGACTGCTGCCTTACAGGAGCCTCGTATTATTCGCTATACGTTAATATTTATTGCCTTAGCTTTTTTAGCTTTCTTTATCGTACTACCTTTAGTATCTATTTTTATTACAGCCTTTCAAAAAGGATCCGATGTTTACTTTGCTGCGATTACACATCCAGATGCATTAGCTGCTATTAAGCTTACATTAATCGTCGTAGCCATTACTGTACCCCTCAATGCGATCTTTGGCGTAATGGCTGCCTGGGCACTTACAAAGTTTAATTTTAAGGGAAAAAATCTATTACTTACTATGGTAGATTTACCTTTTGCAGTTTCACCTGTTATCGCAGGTTTAGTGTTTATTTTATTGTTTGGCTCACAGGGACTATTTGGTGAATGGTTGTTTGCACATGATATTAAAATTGTTTTTGCACTACCTGGCATTGTCCTTGCCACAATTTTCGTCACATTGCCCTTTGTTGCACGTGAATTAATACCGCTGATGCAAACCCAAGGTATATCTGAGGAAGAAGCGTCCATTTCATTGGGGGCAAGTGGCTTTAAAACCTTTTGGTATGTCACTTTACCCAATATTAAATGGGGACTATTCTATGGTTTGATTTTATGTAATGCACGAGCCATCGGAGAATTCGGGGCTGTGTCTGTGGTATCTGGTCATATCCGTGGCATGACAAATACGATGCCCCTTCATATTGAAATTCTCTATAATGAATATCAATTTGCAGCAGCCTTTGCAGTTGCTTCCTTAATGAGCGTAATGGCCATCTTTACATTAATTGTGAAAGACATTATTGCTTGGAAATCAAAATCTAGTTAAAAGGAGATGGTCTCAATGAGTATACAAATTCAAAACGTATCCAAAAAATATGGGTCCTTTCAGGCACTAGAGGATATATCCGTACATATTCAGTCTGGGGAGCTAGTAGCACTGCTTGGCCCTTCTGGATCAGGAAAAACCTCATTATTACGTGTGATTGCTGGGCTTGAAACAACGGATGTCGGCAATATTTTATTTGATGGTCAATCCATCACAGATCGTCATCCAAAGGAACGCAATGTGGGCTTTGTCTTTCAACATTATGCGCTTTTTCGCCATATGACGGTCTTTGACAATGTAGCTTATGGCCTGAAGGTACGTCCTCGAAAAAGCAGACCTTCAAAACAACAAATCAAAGATAAAGTGATGGAATTATTGCAACTTGTGAAGCTTGAAAATTTCTCAGATCGATATCCAACACAGCTCTCAGGTGGGCAACGACAACGTGTCGCACTGGCAAGAGCGCTTGCTGTAGAGCCAAAGGTACTGTTACTAGATGAACCATTTGGAGCTCTCGATGCAAAAGTACGCAAGGAGTTACGTCGCTGGCTTCGAAAGTTACATGATGAATTTCATATTACAAGTATTTTTGTGACACATGACCAAGAGGAAGCTCTCGATGTTGCAGATCGCATTGTGGTCATGAATAATGGCAAAATCGAGCAAATTGGTAGTCCAGATGAGGTCTATACAAATCCCAAAAGTCCATTTGTCTATGACTTCTTGGGCAATGTTAATCTATTTAAAGGTCGCTTACATAATGGTAAGCTCATGCAGGGTGAAGTTGCACTTGATGTACCTGATGCCCTAACACATTCAGAGGACAATGCGATAGGCTATGTACGTCCACATGATATTCAGATTGAGAAAACAAGTATTTCAGGTACAGTTCCTGTTAAAATCAGCCACATTCATTTGCTGGGACCTATCGTTCAAATTGAACTACGCCGTGAGGATCTTGATGAATTTTTAGAAGCGGAGTTATCAAAAGAACAATTTCATCTTCTTCAACTGAAGGTGGGCGATCAGGTATTTGTAAAGCCGAAACAATTAAAGGTATTTATTCCTGAAGATTATTCTATATAAAAAACCATGTAGCAAATTTTTCTTTGCTACATGGTTTTTATTTTTAATGAAATTCTCTTCCATCATAGACAGCTGTGACATACCCAGCACGAATGACAAAGTCTCCAAAATGTTCGCCCTCTAAACGTTCCTTTGAAAAATGCAGAAGAATTGGTCGTAGCTCTGCTAAAATTTCCTCCTCACCAATATTTTCACGATAGATTTTATTTAAGCGATTGCCTGTAAAACTTGCACCAAGGTACATATTGTATTTACCTGGCCCTTTGCCAATAAAGCCGATTTCACCCATTGCTGCACGTGAACAGCCATTTGGACAACCAGACATGCGAATAACAATTTCTGTTTCATTTAAGCCAGCCTCATCAATAATGGCATCAATTTTTGTTATAAGAGAAGGTAAATAGCGTTCTGCTTCTGCCATGGCTAAGCCACATGTCGGTAATGAGACACAGGCAATGGAATTGCGGCGTAAGGCAGAATAATGCGCACCGTCTGTTAGCTTGTATTGTTCAATAAGCGTATTTATTTGTTTCTTTTTCTGGGGTGTTACATTGCTAATCATTAGGTTTTGGTTCGGTGTTAAACGAAAATCACCCGTGTGCACCTTAGCTATTTCACGTAAGCCAGTTAACAACTGATAATTCTCAAAGTCTTTTATACGGCCATTTTGAATAAATAACGTATAATGCCAATGACCATCTGCACCTTTAATCCAGCCAAATTCATCACCTGTACGCTCAAAAGTATAAGGACGAGCCTGCTGAATTTCCCAGCCTAGACGACGCGTTAATTCTTCTTGGAACCATTCAAGTCCTCTCGCATCAATCGTGTATTTAAATCGTGCATTTTTACGGACAGAGCGATTCCCATAATCACGCTGTATCGTTATTATTTTTTCTGCTGTTTCTAGTAATTTATCTGGCGTTATAAAGCCAATTTCACGAGCAAGCTGTGGATAGGTTTCATGATCACCATGTGTCATGCCCATGCCTCCACCAACCGCTACGTTAAAACCAACAAGCTGATTGTCTTCAACGATGGCAATCAGTCCGATATCTTGTGAAAAAACATCTACATCATTACTTGGTGGAATCGCAATACCAATTTTAAATTTACGCGGCAAATATTGAGCTCCATAAATCGGTTCAATTTCTACATCCTGACTATCTACTACCTTTTCTCCATCTAACCATAATTCATGATAAGCACGTGTTCTCGGCAGTAAATGCTCACTTAGTTTTGCAGACCAATTATAAACCTCTTCATGTAATGCAGACTGGTTTGGATTGACATTACACATCACATTACGGTTCACATCTCCACATGCAGCAAGAGAATCCAATAACACCTCATTGATTTCCTGCATATATTTTTTAACATTCCATTTTAAAATGCCATGTACTTGAAATGCTTGGCGTGTTGTTAATTTTAAAGAGCCATTGCCATACTTTCTAGCCATTTCATCCATCACAAGCCATTGCGCTGGGGTAGCTGCTCCACCTGGTGTTCGTACACGTACCATAAATTGATAGGCCGGTTCCAGCTTTTGTTTCTGACGTTCATTCCGAAGATCTCGATCGTCCTGTAAGTAACTGCCATGAAATTTCATAAGGCGATTATCGTCCTCTGGGATACCAGAGCTTAATGGATTATTCATGGTACGTTCGAGTGTTCCACGTAGGTAATTACTTTCGGTTTTAATACGCTCTACATCACTTGGTTTCCCGGGCTGTGGAGGTAACACTATTTTTTCAGTCATTCTTTATCGCTCCTTTAATCCATTACACCTCAGCGTATTGGGCATACCTGAGGGTTTACTTGCTAACAAAGAGATCAACTCATTAATAAGGGAAGGTTTTCGAGAAATTTGTGTTGAACTCCATTAATAAACGTCACGTTGGTAGCGTTTTTGCTGTTTTAATTCATTCACATAGGCTTTTGCTTCCTCTGGTGTTTTCTGTCCTTGCTGCTCAATAATTTGATGAATGGTTGCATCCACATCAGATGCCATTGATTTTTCGTCACCACATACATAAATGACAGCCCCCTGCTCCAGCCACTCATAAAAACTTGCGGCATTTTCTTGCAATTTATGTTGAACATAGATTTTTTGGTCTGTATCACGTGAAAAGGCTACATGCATGTGACTTAATGTGCCAGCAGCTAGCCAACGTTGCCAATCCGTTTGATAGAGGAAATCCGTAACAAAATGCTGATCACCAAAGATGAGCCATGCTTTCCCCTCAATCCCTAACTCTTCTCGCTCCTCTAGAAAAGCTCGATATGGTGCAACACCTGTGCCTGCACCAATCATAATAATTGGCGTTTCATTATTCTCTGGCAATCTGAAATTCGGATTTTTATGAACATAGATTGGTAATGTATCACCTATTTGTATTCGTTCTGCCACACTTCCAGAGCAAACACCAAGACGTTGTCTACCTGCTGTTTCATAGCTTACCTTGCCAATCGTTAAATGAACCTCTTCGCTATTGGCCTTTTGGCTACTAGCAATAGAATAAAGTCGAGCTGGAATTTTACGCAGTAACTCTACAAATTGCTGTGCACTCCAAGTAAATGGTGTAAATTCCTCTACTAGGTCGAGCAAGTCTCTTCCTTTTGCATAGTCCTTCCAGGCTTTTGGTTCTTCAAATAGCTTAGAAAATTCTTTATGCTCTGTATAAGCAGCAATTTTTTCGAGTAACGGTTTAGATAACACCGTAATTTCTAATTTTTTCTGTAGTGCTTCTTTTATTGTTATTGTTTCATCAAAAACAGTCACTTCTGTCTCCGAATCAAATTGAAGTGCTGTCAGCAATGCATTGACTAATTGTTCATCATTCTCTGGCAGAATGCCAATGCTATCGCCAGGTTCAAAATGAAAATTAGCTCCCTCAATCGATAATTCAAGATGACGCGTCTCTTTATTGGAGCCACGACCATTTAGATTTATATTTTCAAGTACTTCAGCGTAAAATGGATTTTTTCTTGAATATGTAGATTCTTCAAGTACTTGCGCCCCTTCGGTGTGTGCTGAAGTAGACGTTGCTGAAGTTGTATGCTGAAGAAATTCCTGTTGAACCGCGGAGAACCACTGTGCAGCTGCGTCATCATAATCTACATCGCAATCTATACGAGGAACAATTCTTGTTGCACCTAATTGCGCAAATCGCTCATCGAAGTCCTTACCTGTCTTACAAAAAAATTCATAGGAGCTATCCCCTAAAGCAAGAACCGAATATTGTAGGTGTTCTAATTTAGGCGCCCGCTTGCTATGCAAAAATTCATAGAATTGTATCGCTTGATCTGGTGGATCTCCCTCTCCATGTGTACTCACAATAAGTAATAGATTGGTGATCTTTTTTAAATTACTAGCTTTAAATTTCCCTAATGATGAGACAGTTACATCTACCTGCTGCTCTTTTAAAGCTGCTGCATACTTTTCAGCTAATCCTTGACTATTGCCTGTTTGGGAACCATATAAAATTGTTATTGTTTTGGTAATCGGCTGGGCTGCTGGTGGTGCCTGTTCAACAATTGCTTCAAGAGTTGCTTGGGGAGCACTTAGGTAACCGTTTAGCCAAAATTTTTGTTCAATTGTTAATTTAGGGAGAAGCTCGTTTAATAACTTCACCTGCTCTTCATTAAATGGACTGTTTATTACTTGTAATTTCAATCTTTGCCACCTCACGAATCATCTTCATTTCATATTTTTTAATTTATCGAAGCCTTATTTTTTCCTTTTTCTCAATCTGAACCACATAGGAATTTTGAACAATCAATGTAATTGATCCGTGGTTCACAGTATTTAACATTTGGCGGACATTATCTAATGCTAGATTTACATTTTCAGTTCTTTTATCTACCATTACGAAACACCTTCCTCTTTAAAATGTAGTAATTCATCAATACGTTCCACTAATACTTTTTTCACATTGTCGTCATAGCCTAAGCTTTCACATAACATAATGTTTTGACTGTCAAAGCCTTGTAATCGCTTGGCAATACTTTGTCTTAAAATGCCTGTAAATAATAAATAAGGGACAATAAAAACTTGCTGTTGCTTCCCTTTAACTTGCAGTAACCAGTCTTCAAAGGTTGGTCCCATTCCGTATAAGAAGCATGTATCAACGGCTTTATAGTGATATTTAGTACGTAGCCTTTTGGCAATTTTGGCTAAATCCCTCTTGACGGCTGGATCACTACTCCCACGTCCTATGAGTAAAACACTCGCATTGCTGTTAGGTTGCTGTTTTTCTATTATCCTAGCTTGTAATGTGTCAATTAATCGTTCATGAATGCCAAGAGGCTCACCATATGTAAACTTTACATATGGGTATAGTTTTTGAGCTTTTGCCATTTCTTTCGGAATATCATGCTTTGCGTGTTGAGCAGCTAGTAGGAGAATAGGCATTACGGCAATCGCTGTTGCCCCTTTCCGAATACAGCTAGCAATGCCTTCTGCAATGGTTGGTGTTGCCAGCTCTAGAAAGCATATTTCCTGTATAGCTACTGTCACTTCTTGTTGTACGCCTTGAAGAAAGTTTACGGCCTGCTCTACACCTTCCTTGACACGACTGCCATGTGCAATATATAAAATAGCCTGCATAATCCCACAACCTTATCCCGTTATTTGGATTGGCTGTGCGGGGTTTTGCTCAAACCAATGAATGGTTTCTCTTAAGGTCACAACCTTCCCTACTAATATGATGCTAGGGTTATGAATATTTTCTGTACGCACAATTTCCTCAATTGTAGCTAAAGTCCCCGTAACAGTTCTTTGCTTAGTAGAAACTGTTCCCCAGTGAATAACTGCCACAGGCGTTTTTTCATCACGGCCAAATTTGAGTAATTGTTGACGGATATACGGAAGATTACCAACACCCATATAAATGGCAATCGTATCAATTCCTTTTGCAAGACTTTCCCAACGGATAGCATCTTCTTTTCCATCCTGCATATGCCCAGTAACCATAGCAAAACTTGAACCTAAGTTACGATGTGTGACAGGAATACCTGCATATGCTGGAGCTGCTATACCTGACGTAATACCAGGCACAATTTCAAAGGGAATTTGATGCTTCGCTAACACATCTGCCTCCTCTGCCCCTCTACCAAAAACAAATGGGTCTCCTCCTTTTAATCTTGTGACAACATATCCTTGTTGGGCATAATCAACAAGCGTTTGGTTGATTTGCTCCTGAATCATGGCATGTTGCTGAGGCAATTTCCCGCAAAAGATTAATTTAGCGTCTTTCTTGGCATAGGCTAATAGCTCTTTATTAATGAGTCTGTCATATAAAATGACATCTGCACATTCAATGCAACGTAATCCTTTAATCGTAAGGAGGTCAACATCTCCAGGACCTGCACCAACAATATAAACTTTCCCCATTTCATCTCACTCCTTCTGTCAATTACGCCTCGTTGTCATGGCATTTCAGATTGATTAAACTTACTAATAAGGGTCCTCGATTTTCTAAACCTGACACTTTGCTTTCGGTACAAAAACCTTTACTAAATTAAGATAAAGAAAAAAGGCTAATATTATCCTTAGACACAAAAATGCCTATGAATAATAAAAGCCTCTAGTTTGCTAGTCAGCCACATATTTAATTCTTAGTAATATAATAAGAATAATAAATAATTTAGTATATTCTGTCAACACTAAATTTGATACTTCGTTAGGCACAATAAAAACCAGTTGTCGATATCAAGATCGACAACTGGCTGATCTAATTATGTGCTTACCATGGTCTACGATATCGCGGACCTGGTCGAAAATATGGACCTGGTGGATATGGTCGATAGTTTGGATAATATGGATTGTAAGGATATTGATTAAATTGAGAGCCAAGGAAACTGCCTAAAAAACCACCAAAAAACGGTGCGCCAAATGGCCAAATAAAGCCTCCAAATCCTCCGCCTGGATAACCTCCGAAATTGCGCATATGCTACCTCCCCTTTTTACTCTATCGTATGAAGGAAGATACATCTATCATATGTAGAATGCCTATTCTATCGGGATTAGTGCATAAATCACAAAAAATCAGCGAGAATAAACTCCCGCTGATTGACATGCTTTATTATTTTTCTTCCCCTAAACGTTGGACAAAATTCGCGAGTGTACGGACCATAACACCAGTACCACCCTTAGGTCCTAAATCATGTACAGCTACTGCATCAGATGTGCCTGCTATATCCAGATGAATCCATGGTGTATCACCAACAAATTCGCCCACAAAACCGCCGCCGAAAATCATATGACCATCACGACCAGGTGAATTATTTAAATCAGCTACATCTGATTTTCGAATTCGTTTTTTATCATTTTCTGTTAAAGGCATACGCCAAACAAATTCATCGGTCTCTTTTGCAGCTTCCATAAATGCTTCAAAAAATGCATCATCATTTGCAAGAGCACCTGTTTTATCCATACCTAGTGCAGTTATAACGCCTCCAGTTAAAGTAGCAACATCAATCAGTGATGTAGCCCCTTGCTGTTTAGCATATGTAGTTGCATCTGCCAGAACTAAACGCCCTTCTGCATCCGTATTTAATACTTCTACCGTTTTTCCGCTGTACGTCGTAATCACATCATCTGGTTTAAACGCTGTATCAGACACCATATTATCTGTAGAACCGATAACGGCTACAACATTTTTATTTGGACGTAATTCACCGATAATTTTCATCGCACCAAGTACAGCAGCGGCACCGCCCATATCACCTTTCATACCAACCATAGAGTCCTTTGGTTTTAAAGAATAGCCGCCTGTATCATACGTTACACCCTTACCAACAAGGCCAATTGGATCTTCAAAATCTTCAGTCGCTTTATATTTTAAGGTAATTAATCGTGGTTCTTCATAAGAGCCTTGGTTAACACATAATATACCACCCATACCTAGTTCCTCTAATTGTGCTTTATCTAATATCTCTACTTCAAAACCGTATTCCACAGCAAGAGATTGTGCATAGTTAGCTAAATCCGTAGCTGTTAGTAGGTTTGGAGGTAAATTAATTAAGCTACGAGCTTCATTGACAGCATCTGCATAAATCACACCTACCTCAAAGCTTGCCACCACTTCATCTAAATCCTCTGCTGTAGTCACAAGGTGAACAGCATCAATACGTTTATCTACTTCGTTTGAAGTTGTTTTATAATGTGGGATAGCATAATAGCCAAGGCCAATTCCTTCACCCGCTAAAAATGCTACATCTGCTGTTGAAATTGACTCTGTTGTAAATGATTCAAGCCAGATGGAATACTCTTTTACTTTTAAAGATCTTAATTCTTTTCCCACTAAACCAAATGCTGTGCGAATATCACCTTCTGTGAGGTTTTTACGCTCATCTAAACCTACAAATACAATACGTTTCAGGTTAGCATGGTCTTTCACAAATGGTAATTTCGTTAGTTTCTTTAATTCAGTTGAGACGTCTCCTGCACTAATCCATGTATCAAGGGCTTCACCGTAAAAAGATGAAAAGCTTGCCCAGTCCTGCATTTGTTCACGATGTTTTGTGACTCCTACCACTAATAGTTCAGTAGAAATCGTTTCAAATGTTTTTGCTTCTTTTACAATATGCATGTAAATTCCTCCATTCCATATACTATTATAACGAAGTTTCTGAAAAGCGCGTAATATTTGCCTATATCTTCTTTTAGAAAATAATGAATGTTATAATAAAAGCAATTATTTGCGAAGGTTGTGATGAAATTGAGTTTACTCCACAATACCCCATTACTAATTGCCCTCTTTGCGGTTCTCTTTGCACAGTTTGTTAAAATCCCTATTCATTTTTTAATGACCAGACAAGTAAAATGGGGACTTTTTACCTCAACAGGTGGAATGCCTAGTTCTCACTCTGCTTCTGTCACTGGATTGGCAACCTCAATTGCCTATGAGACGGGTTTGGAATCCCCCATTTTTGCGGTAGCTGCAATGTTTTCCATTATCGTGATGTATGATGCTAGTGGTGTTCGTTACCAAGCAGGTCAGCATGCAGCCATTTTAAATCAACTGCGTAAGGATTTCCAAACATTGCTTCATGATTTAAAAAAATGGCCACAGATGGACGGACAAGAAAAAATGGAGGAATTAAAAACATTATTAGGCCATAAACGAAGTGAAGTATTTTTTGGGGCTCTAACGGGTATTTTTATCGCCATCATAGCCTACGAGTTTTTCATCTAACAGACATCAACACATCCTCTAGAGGAGGCTGTGTTTTTTTGTATAAAAAAAGTATTCTTTCTTCAATTGAAGAAAGAATACTAAGCACGTTAGAACATTCGATAGCCACTTTTACGTAAATAAATCATCACGATACCAGCCACAATAGAACCCGCAAAGCCACCTGATAAAATAGCAATATCCACAAACTGAAGTGCCTGTAATTTATCAATTAATGCTGGGAATGCAGAGCCTGGCTTAAAAATATAATCTAAGAAGCTTACTTCATCTACAATAAAGATGACAACAATTGGATACACAATTGCCATTAACCATGTCATCCGTAACAGCATATTTAACAAGAATCCGATACCAAAGAACATGACGAAAAATAACAAAATAGAAATGATTAACTGTACTAATGAAACTTGACCATCCATGTATGTATAACCTCCGTTTTCCTCTCATTAGTTTACATGATTACGACACCGCTTTCAATGAACATATCCTTGTTTTCGCTTGTTCGTCATATTTAGGAAAATCATCAATCGATCATCTATGGTTGATCTTTGAATTTAGGGGTATATGCTTCTTCCGCGGGTATTTGCTTCTCCTTCGTCGTAGATGCTTTTTTCACCAAAAAACTATTGAAGACAAATGCTTATCTTCAATAGTTTCTATGATTTTATGAAGTTGATTGAGCTACTAAAAACTTTGGTGATTTCCAAAGCTGTGCCCATTTTTTAAATGCTGTCAGCACAATTAAGAAGCCAAGCATTAACATGATAACAGATAAAATCCCATTTAACATATTAAAGCCTGCAGCGGCTGGATTCCAGTATACATTTTTAATCATCCAATAGCCTGCAACGTTGACCGTAATGTATAAATAAGCCAATGGGATAAAGCATGTCAATGCATAGATGCGTTTATCTGCGACCTTCAATACCATCGTCACGCCACATACTAGACCAATGGCTGCCATTAGCTGATTGGATACACCAAATAATACCCAGATTGAGCTTATATCCCCTGAATACAATAAATAGCCCCACATAAAGCAGGCAAGTGCACTAGCAAAAATTGTACCTGGTACCCAATTGGTACGCTTCAGTGGTTTATAAACATTGCCACCAAAATCTTGTATTAAATAACGAGCTACCCTTGTTCCAGCATCAATGGCTGTAAGAATGAAAACCGCTTCAAACATAATGACAAATTGATAGAAGTACGAAGATAACTCTGCGAACCAAGGAATACCTGTAAAGATATCTGTCATACCAACTGCTAGCGTTACAGCACCTCCTGTTCGTCCTTCCAAGTCCATGCCGATACTTTGAGACAATGCTTGTAGATGAACCGGCTCCATTCCTAATGTAGCAAATACAGCTGGTGCTGAGTTAATCGCAAAATAGTCGGCTGGATGAAGAGCAGTAGCTGCGATTAAAGCCATCACACCTACTAGTGACTCTACTAACATAGCACCAAAGCCTACAATACGAATGTCCTCCCAACGATCAATCATCTTAGGTGTTGTTCCTGAGCCTACAAAAGCATGGAAGCCAGAAATGGCACCACAGGCAATTGTAATAGAAACAAACGGCCAGACAGGACCGGCAATTACTGGTCCACCACCATGAATAAACTCTGTCAATGGTGGGAATTGAATAGCAGGATTAACAAAGAAAACGCCAATAATTAGTGCAATAAATACCCCAATCTTCATGAAACTACTTAAATAATCACGAGGTGCTAATAAAAGCCACACAGGTAATGCAGCGGCAAAAAAGGCATAGATTGGTAAGATGATAGCTAATGTATCCCGATCAAATGTTAAAAAATCACCGAATGCTGTGCCTTGAATAAGCGGTCCGATAAATACCCCAATCATTAATAAAATAAAGCCTATAGTAGATGTAACAATTAAATTGCCTGTTTTACGATAGGCAATACCCACAAGCATGGCGATTGGTATCGTAATACCTACAGCAAACGTTCCCCATGGATTGCGCTCTAAAGCACCTAACACCACCATCGAGAGACCTGCCATTGTAATCGTAATAATGAATAGCATCGCAAGGCCTGTACAGAAACCTGCGATAGGGCCTAACTCCTCCTTCATCACTTCCGATAGGGATTTACCACCATGACGCATGGAAGCAAATAAAACAACAGCATCATGAACTGCCCCACCAATTACTGCTCCGATTAATAGCCATAGAAGTCCAGGCAAATACCCAAATTGTGCAGCTAGGATTGGTCCAACTAAAGGTCCTGCTGCTGCAATCGCTGCAAAATGATGCCCAAAGGTTACCCACTTATTCGTCGGAACATAGTCTTTACCATCTTCCAAAGCGTGGGCTGGGGTGGGCGTATCATCTTTTATTTTAAGTACCTTCTTTGTAAAGAAAATGCCATACAAACGATAGCTGATCATCAAAATACAAATAGACCCTATCACTATTGTAATCGCATTCATGCAAACACCCCTTTTACTTTTTCCACATCATAGCAAAGGAATGTCCATATTATTCGTAAAATAACTGAAATGTCAGAAATTAAAGTTGAAAGGTAGTAGTTGTCCGTTGAAATGCAACTACTTCGATAGGTCAAAAATTTTCCGTACACCCTTCATATATAGCCTACTTACTGGAATGGAATGTCTGTTATGCACAATTAAATTAAATTTAGAACTACTCCAAGGCTCTAATTCCACAATATGCTCTAAATTGACAATATACGCGCGATGGACACGTACAAAGCCTTTTAAGGTAAGTCTTTTTTCTAACGCGGCCAATGATTCAGAAGCAAAAAAACGCCCCTGCTCTGTCACAACAACCGTTTTACTATCCTCAGAGGTACAATACAAAATATCCTGTATTTTCAATAATAAAATTCGATCGTTTACATAAACTGTTAACTTATCGAGCTTGTCCAACTGAGATGCCTTTAACTCCTCCATTGTTTTTGCTTGCGCAGCTCTTTTTTTAGCTAACAGTTTTTCCACAGCTGTTTGTACCCTTTCTGCCTCAAAGGGTTTCAATATATAATCAAATGCATTGACTTCAAATGCCTGCAAAGCATAGTCATCGTAGGCTGTAGCAAAAATAATTTCAGGTCTCTGTGCATTCAGTAATAATTGTTTAGCTAAGTCAAGTCCATTGTTCATGCCTAATTCAATATCTAGAAATATACAATCGACTTCTTCAAGCTGTGACGCTTTGCACAACTCCTCAAGATTTTCAGATTCACCACAAACATTCACTAATGCTGTTTGCTCTAATAAATATCGCAGTTCCGCGCGTGCTAAGGGTTCATCATCCACAATATATACATTCAAATTTTTCTACTCCCATCTAGTCGCCTTTAACGGCAGTTGAATCATAATTTTTGTGCCCACATCTAACGTACTTGTTATATGAAAATCCGCTTCAGAACCATAAATTTCATGGATCCTCTGATAAATATTCCAAAGAGCGGTTCCTGTCCCCTGTTCGGATTGCATTATACGCTTGCCAAGTTGTTTTACCTGCTCCTTCCTCATACCACAGCCGTTATCTTCCGTTAACAGGACCAGCTTATCATTCACACGTTGTACTTTGACATAGATTTTGCCTTCATTACGATTTTTAAAGGCATGATAAATAGCATTCTCGACAAGAGGCTGTAAGGTAAATGGAGGAATTTGCACATCAAAGAGTGTTTCATCCATGATAAATTCAACTTCGTAACGATTTGGAAACCGTGTTTGCTCAATAGATAAATAAGCTTCAACATGATCTATTTCATTTTTCAATGGAATGAGCATTTGCCGTGCGCCCTGCAAATTGCTTCTAAAAAATGTACTAAGCTTGATTAATAATGCTCTTGCCTCATCTGCATCTGTCCGAATCAAGCTTGAAATAGTATTCAGACTATTAAAGAAGAAATGTGGATGAACTTGTGCTTGTAATGCCTTGATTTCAGCATCCTTTAATAATTTTCGCTGTTGCTCAATTTCAGCATATTCAAGCTGAGAGGAAAATAGTCTACTCAAACCCTCTGCTAGCTCCTTCTTCACCCCTGTCAAAGAATCCGCTTTAGTGAAATAAAGCTTTAAGCTTCCCACTGTTCGATGCTGTACCTTCAAGGGCAAGACAATAGCAGCACTTAATGGGCAGCTAGCGTGTGGACATTGAATTTCCTTTTGAGATGTAGCCATTAAAATTTTGCCTTCCTCTAATACTCGTTTTGTCAAAGCTGTCATGATTTCTCGATGAATTAAATGATGATCCTCACCAACGCCAACATGTGCTAACACCCCATTTTTATCGGTAATAGCGACCGCATCTACTTTTATTTCTCTTTTAATAATTTCTGCAACCGTTTGGCATGATTCTTCATTCAAGCCCTTACGAAAATGCTCAATTGTTTGTTGGGCAATTGAAAAAGCTTGATGGGTTTGTAATGCCTTTGTTCGCTCCTCTTCATCAATAAACGTTTTAATAATCATGAAAAATAAAAATATCCCAAAGGCATTCATTAAAATCATCGGCATTGCAATTAATGAAACTAACTGCAAGGCCTGCTCAAATGGCTTCGCGACTACTAAAATCACCAGCATTTGAATCGTTTCTGCACAGATGCCGATAATGACTGCTTTCTTATAGGAAAAAGTTTGACGTATTTTAAAGCGTTTACTTAAACCACCTGTAATAAAGCCAGCTAGAATTGTTGAAACACCGCAGGCTATTGCTGTAAAACCACCAAGTGTAATTCGGTGAATACCTGCAATAATTCCTACACATACACCAACAAGTGGTCCACCAAAAATTCCTGCAATAGCGACACCAATTAATCTCGTATTAGCAATGGCCTCCTCCGCATTGATCGTACTATGTATCATCTGATTTAAAGGATGGATTGTCCCACTTTCAATTTTAATCCCTGTATAACTGCTGATAATACATAGGCTACTAAAGATAATAATGAGCCATATTTTCTCTTTCGTTCCTTGCTCCTGAAACAGCTTTTCTCGAAAGAGTCGCCATCTTGACATTAAAAAGGCAAACACAATGATCAGCCCAACTCGCTCTAACATAAATAAAAACAGCTCCATCAAAGGTCACCTCCTAAAAGTCATATTATTTTTTAAAGAATAAACGATAAGAGGTATAACCAAAAATATCACCCGGATTAATCCCTTCTATCGCCTCTAATTGATGTCTTTCAAATTGATTGGAAGCCATTTCCTTTAACATCACAGAGGTTGTTTCATCTTGTGCTAGTTCCTGTGGATACAACCATTTTGCTTCTAAAATTTCTTTTTCTTGAATGGAAACCTGCTGCTGCTCATCTAGCATTCGACAATGAAAAATCGCCATATTATCACTGATATCATCACGGATGACACCTGTTCTAAATCCAATTAAGCCTGAGACTCTACAATCGATGCCTGTTTCTTCTTTGATTTCACGAATAACCGCCTCATCTACCGTTTCTCCTGCATTAACAAAACCTGCTGGCAATGACCAACGCCCCTTCAAGCCACTATAAGCCTTCTTTACAACCAACCATTGCCCAAGCTCATTCACCGTAACACCTGATACACCCAACCATATTTTCCCTCGATCTTTTCTCATAACCTTCACCTCTATCTACCTATTATACCTGCTCACTTTCTATGGAATGAAGCATTTATTCTGAATTTTACAGTTAATCCACAGTGAAAATGCTTCTTTCATTCAACCTCAATGAAAGAAGCTATTATACATTGCCTTGAATTTCACTAAATAAGGTCATAAAAATTTGTTGGAAGTGTCAGATGATTTTTAACATAGTTACTTACAAACAGGTAAATAAAAAGAAAGAAAAAAGCTCCTTTCATTCATCATGTTTTGCAACATCATCAATCAAAGAAGCCTATTATTGTTAGCCCATTATTCGAATGGATTTATTTACTTTTACTCACAAACCTCAGGCGTACCTTCACGCTTTGCTGTTCTGAAAGACGTACCACAGCCACATGATGCAATGGCATTTGGATTATCGATTGTGAAGCCACCGCCCATTAGCGATTGTTTATAGTCAATTTTTGTTCCCATCAAAATCGGCGCATCTTCACGGGAAACAAGAATTGTTAAACCATGCTGAACATCTTCAAAATCATCATCTTTTTTCTCTTTATCAAAATGCATGCCATAGGATAGCCCGCTACAGCCGCCACCATTCACCACTACACGTAAAAAAGAACCTTGTTCTTCATTATGCTCCATCATTTCATTAATATGAAAGCCAGCAGCCTGTGTCACTTCTATAATTTGCTTTGTACTTGTCATCCCAATCACCTTCCTTCTTACGTATTATCATAACAATTTTGACCATTGTATGACAAACATTCAGCTTCAAGTCGATTATAAGTTATAATTCTCATATTTTTCACATTAATAGTATTTTTTATTCATGTTAATAAAAACATCATTGGTATAATAGTTACAACGAATTCTTGGCAGGGGGTAATATATATGGAGATTTCACCATATTATGAGAAAAAAATTCAATGTTTAAATTGCAAAAAAGAATTTCCAACATTAAAAGTGCGTTCAAAATTTATTAAAGTAGATCATACGGAAACAGATTTTCAACCTATTTATGCAGATGAAGTGAATGCTCTCTATTATAATGTTTTTGTATGTGAGCATTGTGGCTTTTCCTTTACAGAAGACTTTACAAAATATTTTGCACCGGGTATCCAAGATGATATACGTACACAAATTACAGAAAAATGGGTGCATCATGATTTCAAGGGTGAACGTACCGTATTTCAAGCCATTCAAGCCTATAAGTTAGCGTTTCTTTGTGGCACGATTAAAAAAGAAAAAAATGTAGCGATTGCTGGACTAACTTTACGTCTTGCATGGCTTTATCGTTCCTTAAACAATAGTGGACAAGAAGAGCGCTTTATGAAATTAGCACGTGATTATTATATGGAATCTTATTCTACCGAGGACTACAGCTCTACACAAATGTCAGCTGTCCGAATTATGTATATGATTGCTGAATTATCTAGACGTATTGGAGATATTGAAAATGCGACACGCTTCTTTTCTAGAGTCATTGAAAAACAAAGTGTCGGTGGTGAGGCAAAAATTATAGATATGGCGAAAGAACAGTGGGCCATTATTCGTGAAGAAAAAGAACATGCGCGTCATAAATAGGTAAATAAAAAAGTTCTAGCTTGCAAACAGCTAGAACTTTTTAAAAAGGCTTAGAATACTTGCTCTACTTCCACGATACCTGGTACTTCTTCTAATAATGCTCGTTCAATACCAGCTTTTAATGTAATCGTAGAACTTGGGCAACTGCCACAAGCACCTAATAAACGTAATTTCACAACGCCATCCTCAACATCTACTAATTCACAGTCTCCACCGTCACGTAGTAAGAATGGACGTAATTTATCTAATACCTCTTGAACTTGGTCGTTAATTGTTGCTTCTGCCATTTATCTCGACTCCTTTCCTTATAATGATTATAATGTTAGCAACAGAAAAAATCCAATATTGAATCACAAGGAGAGAAAATACTATGCCATCAACAAAACCTATGATTGAAATTTATGGAACAGCTGTCATCTGTGCTAGTTGTGTCAATGCCCCATCTTCCAAGGATACATATGAGTGGCTACAAGCAGCCATCAATCGCAAATATCCAGATCAAGCATATGATATTCGCTATATCGATATTGAAGGTCCAATTGAGAATGAACGCGACCAAGAGTATGCGTCACGTATTCAAGACGATGAATTTTTCTACCCCCTTGTCCTCATTAACAATGAGGTAGTTGGAGAGGGCTATGTCCAATTAAAGCCTGTATTTACGGCCCTTGAAAATTTAGGGTTTGTCCCAGACGAAACGGTTTAATAAAAATAAAGGGATTGTTTCAAAATGATTTTTGAAACAATCCCTTTCAGCTAATTAATCATTTTGACGTTTGTAATACCATAATAATCCTGATTTCATTAAGCGAGCGATACGCCCAGTTACTGTTGTATCAGCTAAGTATACAAAGCCTTGTTTTTTACCAAGAGCTCCCATAAAGCCTTTTAATTTAATATCTGGCATCTTCTCTGGTAAATGTTCACCTTTCCAACGCATACGAAGTACTTTCACAATTTGCTCCGCTTGTTCCTCTGCTAATTGTGCTGTTGGGGCTAAATCTGATGAAGCACAATCTCCTACAACATAGACATGTTCATCATCGAGTAAATTAAAATACTGTGTGACAAGTGGACGGTCATGTTTATCTTTCTCAACATCCATATCACGCACAATTTTGACTGGCTGAACCCCCGCAGTCCAAACCACTGCATCGAGTAAAATTTCATCATCATGATTAAAAATTTTACCTGGCTCTACTCTTGTAATATTTGAATTGGCAACCACATCAACATTATGCTTAACAAACCAATCCTTTACATACTTACTGAGTTTTTCTGGAAAATCTTTCAATATACGTTGACCACGGTCAAATAGCTTGATTTTTAAATCTGAGCGACTTTCACGTAGCTCACTTGCAAGCTCAATTCCACTTAGGCCAGCCCCTATAATTCCAACTGTAGACCCAGCTGGTAACCCACAAAGTGCTTGGAATGTTGCACGTGATTTACCCATTGTTTGAATGCTGTACGTATACTCTTCCGCACCTGGTACACCATGATATTTATCTTCACAGCCAAGCCCAATGACTAAATCATCATATTCTATACGTTGTCCGTCTTCAAGAATGACTACTTTTTCCGCACGATTAATTTCAACGACTTCTCCATATACGGCTGTTAAACGTTCATGCTCTGGGAAGCTTACACGAATTTCTTTATCTGTTGCTGTCCCTGCCGCCAATGCATAAAACTCTGTTTTTAAACTATGGAAAGGGGCTCTATCTACTATAACTACCTCTCTGTCTAATGGTAGGCTGTTTAATAGACGAAGCATGACACGCATATTGCCGTAGCCGCCACCTAAAAGTACTAATTTTCCCATAATAGTCTCCTTTTATATCTCTTTTAATAATTGTTCACAAAGTATCCACAAACGAGTATAACCGATTGTGAGAAGTTTCACAATATCAGAATGAAATTTTGTGAAAGATTTCACAAAATAAACGAGAACCTGTTCATTTCTATTGATTTTTAAGCCATTAATAACAAATTCCCTTTATCTTTTATTAAAAAACGTTTCTTTTCTCTTAAACATAAATAATTGACGAAAATCGTAAAACCGAGTAGCATTACTTTGGTGAGGTGACATGGATGAATCCAATGGTTGAATTTTGTATAAGTAATTTAGCAAATGGCTCTCAAGCAACTTATGAAGTACTCGAACGCGATCCAAACATCGACGTTTTGGAATATGGCTGCCTCAGTTATTGTACAAAGTGCTCAGAATCCTTCTATGCAATAGTAAACGGTGAATTAGTAGAAGCTGATTCTCCTGATGAATTAACGAAAGCCATTTATCAATTTATTGAAGAAAATCCTTTATGGTAGTTTTCTAAAATGCCTATATGAATAAATTTGAACAAATAAAAAGGATGTTATGCTGAAAATTAGCATAAACATCCTTTTATTACTTTAGTACGTCCACTACATATGTAGGTTGGCATTCTTTTTCGAGGACAGTCTTTGTAGGCGTCACCCCAGTATTCACATGAATGGTGTCACAGCCAAATCGAATGCCACACATAATGTCCGTATCATAATTATCACCGATCATTACCATGTCTTCTTTCGCAATTCCATGTTCGGTCGCAATTACTTCCAGCATGGCTGGCGATGGCTTACCAATATAGATTGGTTCAACATCTGCAACTTCTCCTACCAAGCGTGCAAAAGAACCATTGCCTGGTAAGAACCCATATTCTGTTGGGAATTTAATATCTTGATTCGTGGCAATAAAGGTCGCTCCTTGCTGAACAAAAACCGTTGCCCTAGCAAGTGCCATATAATCAAGCGTACGATCAATCCCCATAACAAATACATCGGGCTCATCCTCAACAGGCACAATATTTTCATTGAGTAGTGCCTGACGAATACCATCTGTACCCATCATCGCTACTTTTTTGCTTGGAAAATGTAGGGCCACATACTTTGCTGTGACCAATGCACTTGAATAAATATGCTCTAATGGCGCGTTCACGCCAATAGACAGTAAAGCTTCTTGCAGTTGTTCTCGCGTCTTCGAAGAATTATTCGTTACATAGAATGGCTCAATTCCTGCTTGCTGTAAACGATGAATAAAAGCTACCGCAGAAGGAATACCTTCCTTCCCACGGTAGACAGTACCATCTAAATCAAAGCAATAGGCCTTATATTGTTTCATTGATGATCCTCTGGCAAAAATGCTGAAACAGGTCCTAATTCATTTGTTAAATAATTATGAACTGCTGGCGAGAACTGCTTTAAAGCCATTAGATTGGCTGTTAATACATGGATAACCTCTTGGATATCTACCTCTATAAACTCACGCACTAGCATTTTACGTAAGCCAACAACTGCTTTGTATGGTGCTTCCAAATCAGCAGCTACAACTTTTTCATCGACTAAAATATCAATAATATCCTCGTAGCTTCCTGGATCGCGCATAATGAAACCGTCAATCATTAAATTTCCTACATCCATCATTGACTCCATAATGTTGTGTCCAATTCGCTCGATAGCTAATTTCTTTATATCATTCTGAAGCCAATTATCCTCTGTCTCCAAAATAGTTAATAGCCCATCTAAGTACTGTAAATTTTTTGTGATTTTATTACGATCTACAAAATACACAAGGAAAGCCCCCATTCAAATCTTTAAAAGTTGATAGTCTTTTCTCTTCTATAGTACCATAACTATAGGATTGGAAGGAGATTAAAAGATGGAACGTTTTTTTTTATATGATGATGTAGAAGATACGAAAACAAGATTTGTTAGTTTTGCTGGACAAAAGCTACGTTATGATTTAGCTATATTACAATCTGGCCGCTTCTTTGGAAAAGTGCTTGTCATGGATATCCAGTTCGGTCGCTTTGCTATTATTGGTCCTGATGATGTAGAAGAGCCTGGTTACTTAGAACATGTGTACAATCGCACAGAGGAAGAAACAATCGAATTACGGGAATACTTGCGTGAATTATTGAACTAACACCCATTTTATTGGGTGTTTTTTTATATAACATAAAAAAATTTCGCTAACCCTGAGCGATTGCGAAATCTTTTTACGTATTGTTATTTATTTAAAGTGGATGGATTATCTTTTTTATGGGGCTTGTCTTTATTTTCATTATCATTTTGCTTTTTCGCTTGCTGATTTTGACCAATCACAGCTAAATCGTCTACACTAATATCAAAACCATACCCATATTCCTCTCGATCTAATGGCTTTTTATTGCGTTTTTCTTTTCCCAACATCATCACCTCCATTCATAAATTATCCCTTTTTTAATGATTTATACGCCCTTTTTCTCAATACATTTAAGCTGTGACATCCTTAATAATCCACTGGGCAGCGCTTATTAAATCTGGAAAGACAGCATCTGCTAATGGATCTTGTTCTCCTAGGAAAACACCCTTTGTTCCTGCCCGTTTTCCTGCAATAATATCCGTATCTGTATCACCAACCATATAGGATTTTGATAAATCAATGTTATATTTCTTTCCTAAATCCACAATTAATTTGCTATTGGGCTTGCGGCAGGCACAACCTGACTTAGGTTTGTGCGGACAATAAACGACTTCATGGATTACTGCCCCTTTTTTCTTTAGCTCCTTCACCATATGTTCATGTATTTTCTGTAAGCCACTTTCCTTCATAAAGCCTAAACCAACCCCACCTTGATTTGTCACGACAAACACATAATCAAAATGCTTATTTAGCTTTCTGATTGCCTCAGGCACTTGCGGTAAAAAGTACAAATCCTTAGGCTTATTCACAAACTTCACACGATTGGTGAGTACTTCATTGATAACACCATCACGATCTAAAAATACGGCTCTTTTCATTTGCAACACACCTTCGATAAGCTGTTTTGTGCTTTAGTTTTCCCCAATTACACAAAAGCTAACAATCATGAAAAAAAACCTGATGCCTATCACATCAGGTTTTTGTATAAGAGTTTATTCTGCTAAAGGTTCATGGTCTGTTGGCTTTGTTACTTCACTCATATCCACTACTTCTGGCTGTTTCATAACTTTCCCCAATTTACGTAATACGAAATAAGCACAGCCAAAATTACAGTATTCGTATAGATAATCTTGAAGCGTACTTATTTTTGTATCAAAAGTGGATTTTTGATTTTTATCATCAAAAAACCCCTTTAAACGTAACTGGTTATAGCCCCAATCACCTACAATATAATCGTATCTGGCTAAGATATCTGAGTATCTTTCCTGAAAAACTTCCTCCTGAAAGGCCTCGCGATAATCTTCTATTAGTTCATATTCTAATCCTTCAACTATGATCAAAGTGACACCACCCTTTTCGTTCAGCCTTGACGTTTACACTTCCGCTTGTAATTGACGTTCTTTCGTTGCAGCATTTACTTGTTCGTCTGCATGATAACTACTACGTACAAGTGGGCCAGCCTCACAATGCTTAAAGCCTTTCTCCATGGCAATCTTACGCAGTTTACCAAATTCTATTGGTGAATAGTATTTTTTAACTGGTAAATGCTTTTTCGTTGGCTGTAAATATTGACCGATCGTCATAATATCTACATTATTTGCACGTAAATCGTCCATGACTTCTAAAATTTCTTCATGTGTTTCGCCTAATCCAATCATTAGTGATGATTTCGTTGGAATTTCAGGCTGCATCTCTTTAGCTAAACGCAGGAACTCTAAAGAGCGTTCGTATTTTGCACGAGCGCGCACTCTAGGTGTTAAACGGCGTACTGTTTCAATATTATGATTTAAAATATCTGGTTTTGCATCCATTAACATTTGAAGGTTCTCCTTCATCCCGCCTAAATCTGATGGCAATACCTCAACAGATGTGAAAGGACTTTTACGACGAATTGCACGTACTGTTTCTGCTAAAACTTGCGCTCCGCCATCCTTTAAATCGTCACGTGCGACCATTGTAATAACAACGTGCTTTAAATTCATAATGGCTACTGAATCTGCAACGCGCTCTGGTTCTGCCAAATCTAGTTCATTTGGTAAACCTGTTTTCACTGCACAGAAACGACAAGCACGTGTACAAACGGAACCAAGAATCATCATGGTAGCAGTACGTCTCTCTCCCCAGCATTCATGGATGTTTGGACAACGAGCTTCTTCACATACTGTATGCAGATTTTTCTCACGCATCAGCTTTTTAAGCCCTTTATATTCATCATTCGTGTTTAGTTTTATTTTTAGCCAATCTGGTTTTCTTACATGTTCTTCTTTACTTGTAGGTTTACAAGATGTCATACGAATATCGCCCCTATCAAAAATATACATTTTTTAATATTAACTATCTTCACTGTTGTCAATGTAACATATTAAAGGCACTCCAACAACTATCACAACAAACATTTCTATTTATAAGGGACAGGTATTTCTATGGACGGTTGTGGCGCGTCACTACTATTGGTATAAATGTTTGGAACAGGTCCCCTTGTTAGGCCCATCGCTACAGGTATATCCTGTGCAACGGTAGAAGACTTACTAGCGAAAGGAACAATAATCTGAACATTTACCTCTAAATGAATACCTACCTCCACATAAGCACTATTGATTCCAAATTCTTGAATAGAGGATGTCACATTACTATGAACATTCCCAATCACATGGAAGCGAATCGGGATCTTTGGCCCCAAATTTCCAAGCAAGGGAATATTGGCTGCTTGACCAAGCGGTACAAAAAAGACAATGCCATCACCATCTTGGATCCTGTTAATATCATATTCAACATTATCTAATTCAGGTAAATGGGATAGCTCTCCCTGTTCAGCTTGCTCCAAATACATTTTAACAAGCTCTAATGTCTCTGCTCGAACACGATTAATGATTTCTGTATTAAACTTAGTCGTCATCATTTCAGACGTACCTGGAGGAATATCTTCAATGATATCATTTACATCTAATACATTAGAGGTACGTGAATTAATGGCTTTACTCACAACATATGAGGCAATCTTCGTAGTTTGCACTTCCGCATATTGCAAATAGGTTGGCATGAGCCGTTCATTTAAATAATAAATAAATAATATAAGGCAAACAACCATACTAACAATTAAAATCGTTAATTTATTAAGACGCATTCCCCTTCTACCATATGAGCGTAATTTCATTCTTTTTCGAGGGAAAAACAAAAAAATCTCCTCCTGTTCCATAACGTATGAACAGGAGGAGTAATTTATTCTACTTTTGCGGGAACCACATAATCCGTCTCAACATTTTCAATTGTTACATCAGGATAATCCACTAAATTAATTTCATATGTAGCTGCGACCAATTGATCTTGTTCTTCAAAAATACGAATCCATGGTAATGCCGCATCCAACGTGTTTTGTCTAGATACAATCCCACGGCGTCCATCTGATAATTTTAAAATAACACCATTTGGATAATGAACAACAGCTCTTTTTAAAGCTTTTACAATTCGAGCATCATAAAGAGTGCCCGAGCCAGCTTCAACAATGGCTAGTCCTTGTGAAGGGAGCATCTTCTCCCGGTATACACGATTCGTTGTCACCGCATCAAAAACATCTGCAACACCAATTATCTTGGCAAATGGATGAATTTCAAAGTCAACAAGTCCTCTTGGATAGCCACTTCCATCAATACGTTCATGGTGTTGGAAAGCACAGTGCGCCACAAGCAGAGAGATTGAATGTAAATTCCGTAATAAATCAAAACCGTAACGAGCATGCATCTTCATCATTTCAAACTCATCATTCGTTAAACGTCCTGGCTTTGTTAAAATATCTTTCGGTACCATTAGTTTACCGACATCGTGTAATAACGCACCTATCCCGATCAAACGTAAATCCTCAGCAGAGTAGCCAAGTTCTTTGGCAATGGCAATAGAATACAATGTCACTTGGAAAGAGTGTTGATATAAATATTCATCAAATAAATAAGCATCTGTTAAAATGGTTAGAATTTCATTATTTCCAGTAACTGCAGAAAGTAATTCATCTACGATCGAAACAATTGTCTTTGATTGCTGATCTAATATATAAGAAGCATTTACTGGATTCAAACCATCAATGGACTGGAACGAATCCTTTATAGTTTTGATGACTTTATTTCGCATAGCAGGTGGAACGGTCTCTTCTACTTCTATTCCCTCAGAAATCTCATCGTCAATATATAAATAATGTGTATTTAACTGTTGAAGTCTTTGAATAATACGGTCATTAATGACAACATCTTTCTTTAAAAGCGGATGACCTGCCTCATTCCAAATGGTTCTTCCTAATACCATTCCTTCTTTTAATACATCGATTGAAATTAATCGCATGACTTCTTCCCCATTCCATTCTTTAAACTCTCTCTATTGTTTAAAGAATCTTTGACCATAATCTATCATAATGTTTCGTAAAAATTCAGGCAAAATATATTGTTTTTTTGCATATTTAAAACTTGGATAAAAATAACCAAATGTAAACAGATCCAATGTGACCAGTTTATAAATGTGATTTTGATCTGCTAGCTTACCATTAATTAATAATTGCCGATTTTCATTCATGGAAAATCCATATGTCAATATTTTTCCAAAAATGACGCCTCTAAACCCTAGTCCTTTTAGTTCGATATAAGGCCATTCTTCATTTTTAGATTGCATATAAATTTCTTTCATTTCAGCGACGGATAATTCAATTGTACATAAATTAATTGGATGTGGAAAAATTCGGTGCAAATCTAAGGCAGTCACTATTCCCTTAGGAAGACCATCTAAAAATATCCCTGCATTGAATAATGCACAGTCCGCTCCGCTTTTTTCCAAAATTGCATGTGCAAATAAATCAGATAGCTGTGAATAATGGAACCATTCCTTGTTGTAGGCTTTCTTTGTTGTAAAAACTGGAGTATCCAATATTCTGTTTCCTTCATCCTCCAAAAACTGTACCACTTTCTGTTCATTTTTAACAATTGGCAAATCCTTATTATGAATTAAAGTATCCTTTTTTTCAACAATTTTCCTCAATTTTTTATCATATTCTATGATAAGATGTCCAGTATATTGGCCAAACTTACCTCCACCTGTCAGTAAAACCCCATTAATCACTTTGCCCTCTGGTAGGACATGATGAGTATGAGAGCCGAATATAACATCAATTTCTGGACACTCATCCGCTAAGAGCTCATCCTCTGTAATGCCTAAATGGGATAAGCATACAACAATGTCTACTTCTTCACGTAGTTGATGCGCTAAACGTAGCAGTGTACTTCTAGCGTCGTCCATATGCCAATTTAATTCTTCATAATATACTTCAAACATGGCCGTGGCTGCAATGACGCCAATCTTCGTACCCATTGCTGTTGTTAAGATTACATAAGGCTTCATCCATGCTGGCTTCTTCCCGTGGGAGGCATATACATTTGCAACCACAACATCAAAATTAGCATTGTCATATAAGTGGAAGAGCTCTTCATGGGATAATGTAATACCTTCATTGTTGCCGATTGTCACCACATCGTAACCCGCCTCATTTAGCAATCGCACATTACCTTTCCCAACTGTTGCTTCTGTATAAATGTTGGAACGATCTAAATGATCTCCAACATCAAACAAATAGCTTGTTTCCCCGATATTCCCTAATTTATTGCGCATTTCTTTCACATAGCTTTGCATTCGTGGCCAATACTTAAAATGACTATGCAAATCATTTGTGTGAAAAATATGGATCTTTTCAAGCATTAAAGCCACCTCACTTCAAATTAAGCTAATATGCCTTCTATAATAGATCGAATTCCTAGTAATAATAGAATAATCCTTAAAGCTAGTACAAGTGTATCGGATTTAATCCTCTTATTTAACGCAGCACCCAGCTTTGCTCCAACATAAGCACCAGGAATAACTGGAATAGTATAAAGCCAGGGTACATGACCGAAATAAACATGGCTTGCAGAATTAACAATGGACGTTAAAAATACCATAAACATCGATGTTGCCACCGCGACATGTGGGGGGAATAAGAATAAAATAATCATTGCTGGCACGATCATGGAGCCGCCACCTATTCCAAATAAACCAGAAGCAAAGCCAATACCAAATGTTAATGTAATAGCAAACCAAATGGGATAGCCATATACATAGGTTTTTCCCTCAGAGTCAGTAAACTCTTGCTGCATACCATTTTTTACAAACCATTTTACAGGCTTCAGTTTGTCTCTCACAAGCAAAATAATCGATAAAATAATAAGTAAAATACCGAAATATAAATTAAAGGATGGTAAATCTAATCCTTTATTGACCCATGCGCCAAGGATTGTTCCTGGAATACTTCCAATAAAGAATATAAAACCACTTTTATAATCCACCGTTTTAGATTTCATATAGCTTAGCGTGGAGGCAAGTCCCGTGAAAATCATCATCACCACTGATAAACCGACTACTTTTTGTGGTGTAATATCTGGGATCATTCCTAAATTTAAGCCGATGTATAATGTTGCTGGTACTAATACTACACCACCACCTAGCCCAACTAATGAGCCAATTAGACCAGCAAGCAAGGCAATGATGACTAATAAAATAAACTCCATTATAGTTCCCCTTCAAACATGTTTAATTGTTTAGGTGCCAACCCGACATCGTTAATATTCAACATACCTTGTAGCTCCTTTGCGTTTTTCGCTGCATGATTACCAGAATTATTATTAAATAAAACGAAGAGTTCATTGACCTCTGGTTCAAGCTTTTTCATGCTATCCCCAAGCTGCTGTAATTCTTCTTTATTATAATCATATAAGAAGCGAACTTTACGCCAATTTTCTGCATTTCCTGTGTTCCGCCATCCATGTATATTGCGACCATGGAGACGAATCAACGCTTTATTTGCAGTCACTACAGGGTAGAAAGGAACAGATCCTACACCAGCCTGTGGTTCATCACAAATCGTATGGATAAATTGATGTTCTCGTAAGAAATCTATCGTCTGCTTGACAACATTTTCTGCATACCATGTTTGATTTCGAAATTCAATCGCTACTTCAAAATCCTTTAGCTGCTGTCGGATATACAATAAATATTGCACATTTTTTCCTTGGCAATCAAACCATGGTGGAAATTGTGCTAATACCATGGCTAGCTTTCCATAACGTTTAAATTCATTGGCACATTCAATAAATGCATTGAACATATCATTTTTTGATTCAAAGGGAATCTCTCCACGTAAATGACCCGTCATTCCTTGGTAAGCTTTCACAACAAAACGGAAGTTTTCAGGTGTATCCTCACACCATTTCCGAACATGCTCTTTGGCTGGTATGGCATAAAAAGAAGTATCTACTTCAACCGTTAAAAAATGACCTGTGTAATCAAATAATTTATCCTTTGAAGTAGTCACTCCACTATAAAGTGAAGGGTGATCGCCCCAACCAGTTAATCCTACTACAATCATGTGACATCCTCCTCTATGTACATAATCATAGCACACAGTATGTCACTACAAATAAACATCATGTAAAAAATATACCTTCTTTTATCACTTAATTATGCCAAAGAAAAAGCATGAGTCCATATTCCATTGAACTCATGCTACTATAACAGGCGACGTTTATTTCACAAGATTTTGCTGAATAGCCTCTAAAAACTTAATTCGGCTATATGCAGGGCCACCTTCCATTAGTGGATCTAGTACATTAACAAATACTCGGTCATTTTTAAATGCAGTAATATTTTGGATGATTGGATTCTTTTTAAAGTCTTCTAAAGCATTCGGCGCGTCCGCATTTTCATCTGTTGAAAACTGCACAAATAAATAATCAGGATTCATATCTGCAAGTTGCTCCACAGAAATGGCCTCTTGAGATTTAGCTTTAGCAACTTCATTAGGTACTGCTAAACCAAGCTCGCCATAAAGAACTGCATTTAAAAATACTTCTTTTGGATAAACATACGCTTGTCCCCCACGAATACGAATAGCCGCTACTTTTTGATCTTGTAGTTTTTCAGTTAACGTGGACTTAGCAGCTTCAATATCAGCTTTATATGTAGATAAGATCTTCTCAGCATCTGCTTGCTTACCAGTTAGTTCTGCTAGTAAATTCAAATTAGATTCCCAGTTCGTCGAAATATGTGAAACTAAAATTGTAGGTGCAATTTTCTCTAATTTACTTTGTACCTCTTCTGGGAACTTTGTGGACCCTAAAATGACATCTGGATTTAATTCTAATATTTTTTCAAAGTTTGGTTTAATCTTCTCACCAATAGATTCTGCTTTGTCTGTTACAGAAGCATAGAGCTCAGGGAACTTGCCACCAATAGCAATAGCTCCAACTGGGTGAACATCCAGCACCACCATATCCTCCATTGCTTCCATAGCTCCAGTTACAACAATTCTTTCCACTTTTTCTGGCACTTCATAGCTTTCACCAAGATATTCAATCGTTCTCGTGCCATTTTCATTTGTTGATTCTTCTTTTGTTTGTGTCACTTCTTCTTCTTTTGGTGTATCAGTGGAAGATTCCTCTTCTACTGCCTTCTTCTCTCCACATGCGGCGAGAATGAGCATAAATAATGCTATGAAACTAATAAATAAAAATTTCTTTTTCATTTACCTATTCTCCTTTGAATGATGATTGTTATGATGATTAACTATCTCATCTTGCTTATTGAAGTACTGAACATCTTCTAGATTTACCATCCCCCTTTTCAATTGATATTGATTCTCATTATCATTTTAGTATGTAATCTTAAATAAATCCAGTACTATTTCGATATATTATAATTATCCACTTTCTTTCACGACGTAAAAACACAAAAAACCCCTAGTCACAATTTATGTTGTGACTAGGGGTGGCTAATAAATTAACCGATAGAACCTTCCATCTCGAATTTAATCAGACGGTTCATTTCTACTGCGTATTCCATTGGTAGTTCTTTTGTGAATGGCTCGATGAAGCCCATTACGATCATTTCTGTTGCTTCTTCTTCGGAAATTCCGCGAGACATTAAATAGAATAATTGTTCTTCAGATACTTTTGAAACTTTTGCTTCGTGCTCTAAAGATACATTATCATTAAAGATCTCGTTATAAGGAATTGTATCAGAAGTCGATTGATTATCCATAATCAGCGTATCACATTCGATGTTAGCACGTGCACCACTTGCTTTAGGACCGAAACGAACTTGTCCCATATACGTTACCTTACCACCTTGTTTAGCAATCGATTTAGAAACGATTGTTGAAGATGTGTTTGGTGCCATATGGATCATTTTAGCGCCAGCATGTTGGTGTTGTCCTTTACCAGCTAATGCAATCGATAATGTCATACCACGAGCACCTTCACCTTTTAGGATACATGCTGGGTATTTCATTGTTAATTTAGAACCGATGTTACCATCAATCCATTCCATTGTACCGTTTTCTTCTACAACTGTACGTTTCGTTACAAGATTGTAAACATTGTTCGCCCAGTTTTGAATTGTTGTATAACGGCAATATGCATCTTTACGAACAACAATTTCTACAACTGCTGAGTGTAAAGAGTTTGTTGTGTAAACAGGAGCTGTACAACCTTCAACATAGTGTACGTGAGCGCCTTCATCTACAATAATAAGAGTACGTTCGAATTGACCCATATTTTCTGAGTTAATACGGAAGTAAGCTTGTAACGGTGTTTCTACTTTAACACCTGGTGGCACATAAATAAACGATCCACCTGACCATACTGCTGAGTTTAAAGCAGCAAATTTATTGTCTGTGTAAGGAATCACTTTGCCCCAATATTGTTTGAAAATATCTTCATTTTCACGTAGAGCAGAGTCAGTATCTTTGAACACAATACCAAGATCTTCAAGGTCTTTTTTCATGTTGTGATAAACTACCTCAGACTCATATTGTGCAGATACACCTGCAAGATATTTTTGTTCAGCTTCTGGGATACCTAATTTATCAAAAGTTGCTTTGATTTCATCAGGTACTTCATCCCATGATTTTTGAGTAGCTTCTGATGGTTTTACATAGTACGTAATTTCATCAAAATCTAAATCTCCAAGATCGCCACCCCATTGTGGCATCGGTTTTGTATAAAATGTTTCAAGAGCTTTTAAACGGTATTCTAGCATCCATTCTGGCTCTTGTTTCATATTTGAAATTTCACGGACGATTTCTTCAGTTAAACCGCGTTTTGAACGGAAAATTGATACGTCCTTGTCATGGAAACCGTATTTGTAATCGCCGATATCAGGCATTTTTTTAGCCATCGTTTCTCCTCCGTTCATTGAGATGTATTTTTCTAGGTAATCATCCCTTGCTTTGAGTGAAGGCATAGTAGCTTTCACTCAAGAACAAGGAAGTAAGATTTATTTCACACCTTTTTCCATTGCTTTCCAAGCCAATGTTGCACACTTAATTCGTGCTGGGAATTGTGAAACACCTTGCAGTGCCTCAACATCCTCAAGGTCATATTTATCGCTGTACTCCTCACCCATCATCATTTTAGAAAAAATATCAGAAAGCTCAATAGCTTCCTCTACTTTTTTTCCTTTGATGAGCTGTGTCATCATTGATGCAGAGGACATAGAAATAGAACAGCCTTCACCATCAAATTTTGCATCCTCTACAACACCGTCTGTCACTTTCAATGTTAAGTGAATACGGTCGCCACAAGTCGGATTATTCATATCGATCGTTACAGCATTATCATCTAAAGATCCTTTATTACGAGGATTCTTATAGTGATCCATAATGACTGAACGATATAGTTGATCTAAATTATTAAAAGACATCGCCAAAATACTCCTTCGCAGAACGTAACCCTGCAACNNACGGTCAATATCCTCCTCTGTATTGTACAGATAGAAGCTTGCTCGTGCTGTCGCTACTTGCTGAAGACATTTCATTAGTGGCTGTGCACAATGATGTCCTGCACGAACAGCAATACCATTCATGTCAAGCACCGTTGCCACATCATGTGGATGTACATCATCTAGATTAAATGTTACTAATCCACAACGCTTCATAGGGTCACGTGGGCCAAAAATTTTCAAACCGTCAATTGTTTCAAGTTGATCCATTGCGTAGCCTGCAAGCTTATGTTCATGCTCTAGAATGTTATCTAACCCGATATCAGTTAAGAAATCAATAGCGGCTCCTAAACCTATTGCACCTGCAATAATAGGCGTTCCACCTTCAAATTTCCACGGTAATTCCTTCCACGTTGACTCATAAAGCCCAACAAAATCAATCATTTCGCCACCAAACTCAATTGGCTCCATCTTTTCAAGGTGTTCCTTTTTACCATATAGTACACCTATTCCAGTTGGTCCGCACATTTTATGCCCTGAGAAACCTAAGAAATCTACATCCAAATCTTGCACATCAATTTTCATATGTGGCGCAGCTTGTGCACCATCGGCTACCATGACAGCACCATTAGCATGTGCAATTTGAGCAATTTCTTTAATTGGATTTATTGTTCCAAGTACGTTTGATGCCATAGACACCGAAACAATTTTTGTTTTAGGTGTGACTGTCGCACGTACTTTCTCTAGGCTAAGAGTGCCGTCTGCTTCAAGCTCAATGTATTTTAAAGTTGCATTTTTTTCTTTGGCTAATTGTTGCCAAGGAATAATATTGGAATGATGCTCCATATGAGTAATGACAATTTCATCACCCTCAACAACATTTGCACGACCATAACTTGTCGCAACTGTATTTAAAGCGGTTGTTGTACCACGCGTAAAAATAATTTCCTGTGTTGATTGCGCATTAATAAACTTACGAACCTTTTCACGAGCACCTTCATATTTATCTGTTGCACGGTTTCCTAGTGTATGCACGCCACGGTGAACATTGGAATTATCAAATTCATAATAAGCTTTAATCGCTTCAATCACTTGAACAGGCTTCTGAGACGTCGCTGCACTATCAAGATATACAAGTCTATGACCATTTACATCCTGATTTAAAATTGGGAAATAGCTTTTAATGTCTTTATTCATCATTAGCGAACTTTCCTTTCAATAACCTCCGTCAGTTGCTTTTGAACGCCTTCAATTGGTAATTGCGTAACAACTGGCGCAAGGAATCCATGGATAACAAGGCGCTCTGCTTCTGCTTTCGAGATACCACGGCTCATTAAATAATAAAGCTGTAATGGATCTACTCGACCAACAGATGCTGCGTGTCCTGCTGTTACATCATCTTCGTCAATTAATAAAATTGGGTTTGCATCCCCACGAGCTTTTTCTGACAGCATTAATACACGTGATTCTTGTTGTGCATCGGCTTTTGTCGCACCATGCTCGATATAGCCAATACCGTTAAAGATTGACTGAGCTGCGTCTTTCATTACACCATGCTTTAAGATATGCCCGTTTGAGTTTTTACCCCAGTGACGAACCTCAGTAGTGAAGTTAAGTTTTTGTTCTCCACGACCAACTACGACTGTTTTTGTATCTGCATGAGAACCGTCACCAATCAAATGCGTAATGTTTTCAGAGATTGTATCAGAATCATTCATTAGACCAAGAGCCCAGTCAACTTTTGCGTCACGCGCTAAACGTGCACGACGATTAACATATGTCGTAAATCCTTTTGCAAGGACATCTACTGCACCATATGTCACCTGTGCATTATCTTGAACAACGACTTCCGCAATAATATTCGCTTGCCCTTTTGCCTCTTCAACTGTTGAAACATAAGTTTCCACATATGTTACTGCTGAATTCGCTTCTGCTACTACTAAAACATGGTTATATAATGAAGCTTCCGCATTGTCATTAAGGAAAACAACTTGAAGTGGTTGCTCAATGATCACGTTTTTTGGTACGTATACAAACACTCCACCATTAACAAGTGCTGTATGAAGTGCTGTTAACTTATGCTCATCTACTTTAACAGCTTCTGTCATAAAGTATTTTTGTACAAGTTCGCCATGTTCACGAACTGCTGTGAAAATATCAGTAAAAATAACACCTTTATCAGCAAGTTCTTGTGATGCCTTAATATATGCTGGTGTATTATTACGTTGAATATATAGGTTTTCTTGTGCTTCAAGGTCAATTAAACCTTTTGCTTCTTCAGGTAGAGCATCCAATGAAGGGAATGCCTCACTATGAACTGCCAACACTGGGAAGTTCATGAAATCCCATTTTGTAATATTCGTTCTATCTGGTTTTGGCAAATCTAAACCAGCTACTTTGTCTAGTGCTGCCGCGCGAAGTTCTGTAAACCAAGTAGGTTCACCATTTGCTTCTGAGAACGAGCGCACGTCCTGTACTGTTACAGGCAAGTTAAGTTCCACTGTCATGCTAGTTCGTCCTCCTTCTTATGCTTCTTGTTCTTCTGTTTCTTCTTCGATTCCTAATTCTTTTTTAATCCAGTCATAACCTTCTGCTTCTAAGCGTTGTGCAAGCTCTGCACCACCTGATTTTACAACACGTCCTTGCATCATTACGTGTACATGGTCTGGTGTAATGTAGTTTAATAGGCGTTGATAGTGTGTAATCATTAAGCAGCCAAAGCCTTCACCGCGCATTGCGTTGATGCCTTTTGAGACAACTTTCAATGCATCGATATCAAGACCAGAGTCAATTTCATCTAAGATTGCAAATGTTGGTTTGATCATCATTAATTGAAGAATCTCATTACGTTTTTTCTCCCCGCCAGAGAAACCTTCATTTAAATAACGTTGAGCCATATCTTCGTTCATTTCAAGGAATTCCATGTTTTTATCTAATTCGCGGATAAATTTCATTAATGAAATTTCATCGCCTTCTTCACGACGCGCGTTAATTGCTGAACGTAAGAAATCAGCATTTGTAACACCAGCAATTTCAGATGGATATTGCATTGCTAGGAATAAACCAGCTTGAGCACGCTCGTCTACTTCCATTTCAAGCACATCTTCGCCATCTAACTCAACAGTACCTGAAGTTACTTCATATTTTGGATGACCCATAATAGCAGAAGCTAGTGTTGATTTACCAGTTCCGTTTGGTCCCATAATTGCGTGAATTTCGTTTGTATTAATTGTAAGATTTACGCCTTTTAAAATCTCTTTTCCGTCGATAGCAACGTGAAGATCTTTAATAACTAAAGTTGACATGAAAATACCTCCATAGTGTTCAGTGAATGGGTCAACCATTCCTTAATTATCATCATTCTAATCTTAACTGAAAATCGTTCTCTATGCAAACCATTTCAATTACTTTCCCATTCCTTAAATAAAATCTTTAAAAATAAAGACTTTGTAAGCATTTTCAGATTATTACTACTTCACCTAAACAATGAGAATAGACTTTCTTCATTTTCAATAAAATCTCCCTAATTGAGAATTGATTTCATCTAGCTACATAGTGAAAACCTCGAGAAAAGTGCTAATTGTAGCGGTTTTGTGACAAATTAGCATAAACAACATATCTATACTATAACCTATTTCATTAAAATGGAATCAATTTAAGTTCATATTGGAAGAAAGAAATTTTGCTATAAAAATTAATGGATTGTCTCCTCAAAAGAAAGTAATTTTAGGCAAATGAAAAGACAGAAACGTAGATTGTATCCAACATTTCTGCCATTTCTCCATTAATTTAGATGATATGCCCATAAATATCCTTTTGATTCCAGTAAAAAAGTATCTGACTCTGAGGTAGTAGTGATAACAATTGCATCATTTGTCTTCAGCTCATAGCCTTCATTCACGCGTTCTATTTGAATAGGTAAACCTAGCTCTATAAAAAGCTGACGTAGACGGTAAATCGTATTATAAAGATTAGCTAACGCTTTTTTCTCATCTATATTAGGCCAAATATCATCTAAAATACGATACTTCGATACTACGATTCCTTCATGGACTAATAAATAATAAAAAAGCTCCTCCGTAACCTTTGTTCGCCATTTAATAGCTTTGTCATGTATCCTTGTTCCAACCTCACCTTTTAAACTAACTTCCAACTTTGTAGTGTTTCGCTGTGTTTGACGCCCATAATATTTTGTAAGTCTTTCATTTACTTGTAGTACAATACTTGGTGTCATGGGCTTTAATACATAATCTAGTGCTTGGACTCGAAATGCATCTACAGCATATTTTGCATAGGCTGTTGAAAAAATAATAGGGACATCAATGCCTTCTTCTACTAAAATAGCTGCAAGCTCTAATCCATTCATCTTTGGCATTTCAATATCTAAAATTAGCGCATCATATTCACCCTTAATGGACAAAATTTGAGTTATTGCTTCTAAAGGTGATGTAAAGGTGGCAATAACTTGAAAAAGCCCCTCTTTTTCAAGTAATAGTTTGTGCAAATCTAAAATTGGCTGTTCATCCTCTACCATAATAATTTTCCACATGTTGAAGCTCCTTTAAAGGTTGTATGAATACCATTGTTGTACCTTCATCTTTCTTAGAAGTAATAGAAAGAGTAGCACTCGGCATTTCTTTTACTCGACGTAGAACATTGGTAAATCCGATGCCATTTGAAAATATATTTTCTCCATTGTTTAAAGCTTTTACCTGTTCCTCAGTCATACCAACGCCATCATCCCTCACCTGAATGCTTAAATTATTTTGCTGCCTTTTAATTTCAATAAAGACTGTCCCATTTCCATCCTTTTCAAAAATCCCATGACGAATTGCATTTTCAACTAAAGGCTGTATCAGTAAACTTGGGATTTCTATCTTTTCAGCATCTAATGTATCTTCTATTGTCAAAATAACCGTTAACTTATCACCAAAGCGTGCTTGTTCAATCTCTACATAGGCACGTATAATTTCAAGCTCTTTCTCTAACGTTGCGCGTTGCCCATCCTTACCTGATTCTAAAATATAACGTAAATAGGTAGAAAGCATCGTTAATAAATGCCCTGCTCGCTCTCCGTCTGTATAACAAAACGAAATAATACTGCTGAGCGCATTGTATAAAAAATGAGGATTGATTTGTGCCTGTAGAAAAGCCATTTCATGCTGTATCGCTTTGCCCATAGCCTCTTTCGTTAATGCTATAGCCGATAAACGTGAAAGTAACATTTCTTTTGTAGCTGGCTTACGGATATAATCATTGGCCCCTGATTCCAGGATAAGTGAAATATTCGTAGGATATTCATTGGCTACTAACATAATAATCGGTAAATCTATATAGCTATAATACTGACGTATATATTTGGTTAGGGCAATGCCTCCCATTCCAGGCATCACTTCATCTATCAATAAAAAATCAGGTCTTTTTTGCTGAATAACGTTGAGTGCCTCCTCAGGGCAATGCACTACCTCTATAGCGTAGTGGCTTTGTAGTAACGATTGTAAAACCTCTGCATGAATGACATCATCCTCAACTATGAGTAATCTTGGCAAATTTTCATTGAACAGTGGCTGATCATTCATAATGATAATCATCTCATTGTCTTTTAGCACTTGCTCATAGCCCCCGAATGGCAAGGTGATGATAAATCGAATGCCATTTTGTAATAAATCTACCGAATATGTACCACCCATCTGCTCAATGATGGCTTTCCCTATCGACTGTCCAGTCTCATCTGCTGCTTTTTGCTGTATAGGCTCAGGGCCAGCTCCTTCTACCAAGATTCTTACGTCTGTATCAAGATGTAAAACAGTTAGAATCATATCCCCATTCCCAGCATGAGCAATAGCTGTTTCAAGTACCCTGTATAAGATTTGACCTAGACGTTGCTCATCAGCTTGAACTAATAATTTTGGATTGGTGTGCTTGTATAAACGAATATGCGTTTTTTTTATTTTCTTTTCGTGCATAATTAATACATGCTGAATAATCATTTGAATATTAACTGGGTGTACATCTATTTTAAAATCCTGAAACCTTATTCTAGTGAAATCTTTTAAGTCATTTACTAGATATAATAAACGTTCTAATTGTTGTTCTAGTAGTTGTTGCTTATCCGTCATAGATTGAGTTGATAAGGATTTTGAAATATTTAATGCATGATAAAGAGGTTGTTCTAATTCATTTGTTGTCACTTCTAAAAAGGAATCCTTACCGATTGTCGCCTTTTCCAGACGTTGACTATATAATTCAGCGTCTCTTGTTCGATTAATTAGTCGCATTGCCAAATAAATATTCATACATACTACAAAGAATAGCAGACCAATACGATTAAAAACATTTCGCCCAGAGAAAAAAAGCTGATCAAATGTTCCACTTATGCTAAAAATTAATAGAGATATAATTGTTGCACTTAATATTATCAGTTCATTTTTCGGAACATGAGCACTTTTCTTCATGATCAAATACAATAATCGTCCTATTATAAAAAATGCTAGGAAATTTATATAGGTAAAAAATATATATTGTAGCTCTGATAAAGATCTTGCTGGTAAAAGCAGTGTTCCAACGCCATATAATAGTAGTGGTGACACAAATAATAAAGCTGTCCTACGCTTCATCATAGCTGTTACCGTATAGGCAAAGAACAGGAATAGCATCACTGCATTTATATACGTTATAAAATCTTGCAAACGAAAATAAAATTCAAATTCTATAGTAGGAAACTCTCTATAAAGAGTTCGTTCGCCTCTTGTACATACCAAAATTGCCAACGTAAAAAAATACATTGCACTATAAAAAAACGCTTTGTCTCTTATTCTTAATAAATACAAACTAAAATGAAAGATTGAAAATATTAATAACATGATAATCGTTGTTTTTTCTAAGTACACATCTTGAATGACATCTTTTGCAAGAGCATCCGCATCTCCTATATCTATAGGAAATATAATGCCATGCCTTGCATTATGAAAATCTGCAACTTGTATTGTTAGGATCACCGAATCTGAAGAAGGTGAAAAATACACTTCATAAACAGGATTACTTGGTTTCGATGCTTCACGAGCAGTAGCAAGTTTACCATAGGAGGCAGCGATCTCATTATTTATAAAAAGTCGATGAGATGACCAAATATTTCGTACCCGAATACCTATTTTTTTGAAATGAGGTGGTAGCTTAATTTTAAGTTGATAAGTACCATACTCTGCATCGGCCTGCCATGGTCCAGGAACCTTTTCAATTGGAGCATGATCAGGAAAATTAGCAGGTTCAAGAAAATTATTGCCTATAAAACGCCATTCTCCAGACAATGCTACAATCTCTTCCTCTTTTGTTATTTCTGATAAATCTAATTGACCATCCACCGCCTGTAACTTAGTATTGCTTGTATCTTGATCGTTAAAAATTAAATAAGTTAGCATCGTGATGGCTACTAAAATAAATAACCAACTTAAACTTTTTTTTATCATGAATCCCACCTCCTCCTCATCTTACAATAGCGAACTCTCAAATATCTAACAGCTTATAATTTTTATTTTGACATAAACAGTCATTTTCATCTTAAATAATATATAATTAAGGTATAATCAATCTTATTTTTAGATTAATAGAGGTGAAGTGTTAGTGGAGTTACGTCAATTACGCTATTTTGTAGAGGTTGCTGAACGTGAGCATATATCAGAGGCTGCTGAGCATCTTCATGTAGCCCAATCTGCCATTAGTCGGCAAATCGCAAATCTTGAGGATGAGTTAGGCACTCCGTTATTTGAACGAGTGGGACGAAATGTCAAATTAACACCAATAGGGAAGACATTTCTTGAGCATACCATTACGGCATTAAAGGCCATCGATTTTGCAGCAAAGCAAGTAGAAGAATATCTTGATCCTGCAAAGGGCTCAATTAAAATCGGCTTTCCAACAAGTTTAGCTAGCTATGTTCTGCCAACCGTTATTTCAGCCTTTAAACGCGAATATCCTGATTTACAATTCCAGCTCCGTCAAGGGTCTTATCGATTTTTGATTGATGCAGTCAAAAATCGGGAGTTGAACCTCGCCTTTTTGGGACCCCTGCCCCCTAAGGACGAATCCATTCAATCAACCATTCTGTTTACTGAAAATATTGCTGCACTCCTACCAGCCAATCATCCATTAGCTAAAAGAGAAAGCATACAGCTTGCAGAGTTGAAAAATGATCTATTTGTATTATTTCCAGATGGTTACATTTTGCATAAGGTAGCGATGGATGCTTGTCGAGCCGCAGGCTTTTTACCAAATGTCATTTCAGAGGGGGAAGATTTGGATGCACTAAAGGGCTTAGTCGCCGCAGGCATAGGTGTTAGTCTATTACCAGAAAGTTCTCTTTATGATTCAACAGCTCGCTTTACCATCAAGGTCCCTATTGAATCTCCTACAATCCCTAGAACTGTTGGTATTATTTCACCCGTAAATCGAGAAATTGCACCATCAGAAATCATTTTCTTAGACTTTGTGAAAAACTTTTTTTCTCGCCTTTCACAATTCCAATAAAAAAATCGCCTTTTGGGCGATTTTTTTATTATTCTGTTGATTGCTCAGCAATCCATTCTATTGTTTTCTCTCCTAAGCCTCCTGCACGCCATAATACAACGTCATGATAGCTTTTCTTTTGAACGTAAGTAACCCATTTTTCTAGCGTTTCTTGATCAGCATACCAAACTTCATGGCTGACATTATTGTCATCTACATAAGAAAAATAAACGGCTCCACTTGCTTGATCACGCTGCTTAGCTGCTTTTCTATCGGCTAGTAATTGTTCGGCCTCAAGCTCTGTTAATGCGACTATTTTGCCCTGAGCTACCCAATCAAAACCTCCAGTGGCAAAGGCGATAGCTAAATCTTGATTAGACTTCTTCATTTTTTTTACTAAATCATCTAGAAAAGAAAAAGTAGCTTTAGCACCTGGCCCACTGTGGTAACCATGAACATTATAGGCCATTACTGTATAGTGAGGTCCATCTGGCAATTTCACATCAAATGGAAAGCGTGGTTCGAGTACAACATGCAATGTAACATCCTTTTTGGAAAGCTCTTGGTAAAGCTCTTCTAAAAATAGGATATAGTTTTGAAGGTCATCTTTAGCCACCTTTTCATAATCAATCTCAATGCCATTTACTTGATATTGTTCCACAACCCGCAAAATATTTCCAATATGCTTTTGCCTTGCTGAGGAATCCTGCAATAATCTATGCAAAAGCGTGCTATCCTTTTGAACAGATGGAGCATTCTCTGTTATATAATCATTGATGAGTGTTAGGATCACATGATGGGAATCATTAAATTGCTGCTTGGTCTTTTGCAACATATCTACGGCATTTTCTGTTAACAATAGTTCATCATTGCTATTAAAATATGCGCCAAAAACACGTATATCTTGTAATCCAAGTTGAGAATTTTCTACATCTTTCATGGCGGATTTATTTTGCCATTCTGGTAACCAAATAGATAATCGGAGCTTCTCCTTATCGTTAAATTCTTCCTTTGCTTTAGCTGGCTGTTCTTTACTATTACTACAAGCTGTAATAAATAGTAGCGCAATACAAATAAATAACATAATGTTCTTCACTTGACTCTAATTTCACCCCGATTTAGAAGGTCTCGATAAAGAAATCAACGACATGATTAAATAACTCAGTGGATTTATACTTAACCTTCTCGAAATTCGTATATTGGTTCGTAAAAATAGTTTGATTGTTTTTATCTGTAATCAAAATATCTTCAATTAATGTATCGTAAATATCATCTGCATACTGTTCGTGTGAAGTGTTCTTATTACTGTACAACGCACCAAATCCAATCTGTGCCCCCTGTAATTTCGGATTTATTTGAACGGTCTCGGATAATACATTATCTACATCTATTTCTATTTTATCCTTATTTATAGCAATGTTAAATACTCTATTTTCCGTTAAGTTTCTTGGGTACTCTTCTTCATCTATACGTGACCCTTTTTGCGTATCATGGTAAGTGTAAACTGTTGCTTTATTAAATGCGTATTCTTCTTCATTCCACTTAATTTCATTTAATGGAAAGCGTTCTTTTTCAACAATTCCCCAGCCTGGTAATTTTTCACTTATTACAATCTCATTATCGACTAGTACAATTCGTAAATAACTATTTGTTTTTTCATCGTAATTTACATAGAAAGCTTGTTGGCCAACCACATTCCCTTTAAACGCAAAATTCACATTATATTGATCTGGCAGTTCCTCCTTTAAAAGAATTCTGCCTTCACTTGATGGAGCTGAAGTTAATGTAATCTCATTATTTTCATATTCTGCCGCACCATTTATCACTTTCCAGTGTTGTGCTACTTCCTGATCTCCTATCTTAAATTGTATGTTTTGCCTACTGGCCTGTCTGATCTTCATCATCACATGATTAGTTGACCAATATGGTGATACTTGTAATCTGCTTAAATTATAAATATCTGCCTCTTTATCATTGTAGGCTCCTAATTCTAGATTAAAATGCATACGAAACTTGTCTTTAATTTCTTTGTTATTCACACTTTCTACGAGAGGATCCATATTGTTATAAAGTGAGTTTGCATGCATAATTGCGTAGGCTTTAGGGACTTCCCCCAACTCTTCATGATAGATATCCTGCATTAAATTGTAGTCCTTCTTAATACGAGCCTCCATCTCTTGTCGAGTTTCACTTGGTATCATATATTGATTGCGAATAAAATCCATTAAATAATGATTATAGTATTCTATTGTTGTTTTATTAGGTACGTTATTTTCATCTATGACGCCTAAGGACTGTCCTTTATCATTAAAAATATTAATATAGGTTAACCTATATCCATTGGAGCCCATTTCCCAATAACCGCTTTTTTCCATCAGTTTTAAATCTTTGGGCTTTAAAAATTTATTATCGGTTGTATCCATTTTATTGGCATACGTAAACATCGTTGCCTTATAATTTAATTTTTCCATAATATTTTGAGCAAAAATACTAGAATCTGTACGTCCATCTTCAAATGATAGATACAAAGCTTTTTCTGGCAATGGTTTATCATGCTGATAGAAGTCTAAAATATCCTTTTGAGTAATGGTTTGATACCCTTGTTTTTCTAACAAAGTTAATTGTTCTTCTAAATTCTTTTTAGACACATATTTAGGTGATTCATTTCTACTGACACCAAAATAAGAAAGGGCAATAAAACCCTCTTTATTATTTAATGGAACTGTTTCAGCTCCCCTTTTCTCTGTTAGAAAAACAGCTTTAATTAAAATGACAGCTAACAATACTACTATAATTAATTGAGCGATCGAACGGATGATTTTCCGACGATTTTTTTTAGCTGGCTGAAGCTCTACACTTTTTCCGTTCATTCCTTCTCACCCTTTTTTCTAATTTTCAACATCGAAAATCGGGATTTTCGTAATTTTTGCTTTTCCATTTTCTTTTCCTTCGCTAGAACATCCTGAGGTGTTTCCCTTGTCCCCCATGTAGATTTCCAAAAAGTCACCCAAGCAACTGGCATCTGCCATAGCAAAATAAATTCATAATAGAGGACAAAGATAAAACCAAATCCCCATAGTTTACTTTTTCTAAAGAATAGATGAGCCAAACTCATAAGCATGGCCATTAATAGTAAACCTATTAAAAACGTTGTAGGAAAAATACCATACATGACTGGTACATAAATTAAGTTATAAACAACGACAATTGGTGCTGCAATCGGCACAATTAAACCAATAATGAAGAAAAGGAACATAAACGGTTCTTTTTTCCACATAAATAAAAATGCACGCAAAGATTCTCGAAGCCAAGAACGTTTCCATCTCATTTGCTGGGATAGAAAAACTTTTGTGTCAGATGGAACAATTGTTGAACAAATGGCATTGTCCTGATAGCCTGTTCGATGTGTTTTTAAAATATAGTTTGTCATACTACGGTCATCACCAAAAGTTGCTGGCTGACCAAGAAATTTTTGATTAAGCCATGCTGTTTCATTTTTTAAAATTAGCTCTTTCCGGTAACAGGCTAGTGGTCCTGATAAGCAAGTAACCGTATCAAACCATGCTTCAGCTGCTTTCATGATACGGAAGGCAATATAATAACGAACCGTCTGTAATTTAGTTAGCGCATTAGTAAATTTATTTTCAACCTCTGTTCGGCCAGCCACACCGCCCATTTTGGGATCTTGAAAAGGTTGCACTAAATTACGGATTGCATGTGGCTCTAAAAAACTATCGGAATCCACAAAAACAACTAAATCATGCTTCGCTTGATGAACACCCGCAACTAACGCTTCCCGTTTCCCACCGTTTTGCGGAAGCTTATAAAACTTTAATCGATCATTCGTCTTAAATCGTTCACCCTCTTGATGAATAAGGTTAATCATGTCGTATGCCTTTTCCTCTGTACGATCTGTTGAACAATCATCTACAACGATTACTTCTAATTTATCTACTGGGTAATATTGATTGATACAACTAGAAATCGTGCGATGAATCCACTCTTCCTCATTAAAGACTGGAATAATAATGGAGACACCTGGTTCAAATTTTGGATTGATCGGTACATTTTTATAGAAAATACCAAATAAATATCTACTTAATAGAAATGTTGCTGCAATAATACTATAAAGATATAAAAATTTATTAAACCTAAAGTAAATCACGCTTTCTGCTCTCATTAACATGACAATAATCGATACGACCAATAAAAATAAACTAGCCATAAAAATAGAAATGCCCCAACGTTTTTTTGTCATATATTCGTTTAAAGGCTGTAAAAATTCACAGGCAGCATAATAACGTAGTTCTCCATCCACTTCTTTCGTAAAATAACGGACAACCTTAGCCTTTAACTTCACTTTGGCTTCATAGCCCTCAGGCATTGCACCACCCGGTATGTTAAAATTCATTGTTAAAATTTCATTTATTAAAAATTCATGAGGTTGATTAGAGTAAACGAGGATACCCGTTACCGAAATATCCTCTGCAAAAAGTTTTTCTGCGTTCACTTGGCGTTTTGCCCTTTTAATATGAACCTCAAAATGAGTTTCGTAGCGTAAACTTAATTGTTGAAGTCGATAGATTTCATTCACATCTGTCGGATCAATTTCCTCTTTCTGATAGGAGGCGCCACGACGATTCACAAGGCTCCTTACATTTTCGGGATCGGGAATATTTGAAAGAATCCGACGGTCAGAGCGTGGTATCGTTAAGATCTCTTTTTTTGTTTTCATTGTTCATTCACATCCCTATTTGAATCTTCTTCAATCCAAGTAGACATTTTGCTAAAGCTATAACCATCTTCTAGAAGTTTTTCAATAATGAGTGGAAGTGCTTCTACCGTATTTGTTCCATCTAGGATATGCATGACAATGACCTTGCCGGGCCCAACCCTAGAAATCACCCGTTCGTAAATGTCTTGTGCTGAGTAATCTAAATTCCAATCAAAAGAAGCGATATCATACATAGCAATCGTTTTAATTCCCGCAGCAGTAATGATCTTGGCCGTTCGCTCATCCATTATTCCTTGGGCTGGTCGGAAATATAGAAGAGGGGGCTCTTGTAAAGCATAGGTTAATGCCTGATGTGCCTTCACTAAATCATCTTGTAATTCTTCGGGTGTCATTTTTGTAACATCTAAATGGTAATAGGAGTGGCTCGCTACCTCATGACCTTCCTCTACAATCATCTTCGCTAATTGTGGATTCTTCTCCACACCACTTCCTATTAGGAAAAAGGTACTTTTGATATTATATTTACGTAAAACATCCAACACTTCTTTTACTCGTTTTTCATGTGCCCAATCATCAAAAGTAATAGCTATTTCCTTTTTTGTTGTCTCTTTTCGATAATATAAATTCGGCTTGGCTTGCTCATAATTTACATTTGGACTGACAGCATCATATCCTGAAATTTCTTCCACGGACTTTGTTAAATAACGTTCATCTAATAGATCACTTAAGGTAGTAATGGTATACTCGCGTTCTTTAGCTAATTGAGCTAATAATGGTATAGCATCAATAATGGCAGGATTAATGTATGTGTTGAGATGAATAATAGAGCCCCTATCAATATATTTACTGATATAATTAATCAGCTCCTGAGCACTTTGCATTTTTCTATCAAGTGGGTTAATAGATAATCCAATAACAGCTTTCATATCAAGCGCCTTTGCTGCTAAGCGCATATTATCGGTAACATCGCCTGAACGACTACGAACAAATTTCGGTGTATAGCCTAAATGCTCTTCAAAAATTTGATTGGTTAACATGATTTCTTCATACGTTTGGTCATAATCCAAAGATGTTACATCTGGAAATGTCAATGTACCGTTTTGCACCTCATGTCCCCTTTTTAAGATATCTTTCACAAGCTCTGGCTCTTGAGCAACACGCATTCCCTCTAGAAAAAAGGTAGCCTTCATATTCGATTCATCTAGTTTCGTTAATAATGACTTCATTGTGTCGTTATCTGCTAAGCCATTAAATGTTAACGATACTTTTGGTACCACAATATTGGCATGACTAATTAATTCACTTTTAGTACCATCAGATTTTTTGACCTCTATAGAAGAATCAACTGGATGAATCGTTTCTTGTGTCGCTGACTGACAGCCTGCTAAGAACAGCATGATGAGCAGACCACATAGTTTTAGTCGTTTCATTTCCTATGAATTCCCCCTTATAGTTTGTAATAATTTTTATTTTCGAACAAAAAATGGGTATTACGTGTATCAAAAATTAAAGAAGCTTGTTGATCAATTAAAGAGTAATCAATAGTTGAATGATTCGTTAAAATTAATACTGCATCTGCTTGTTGGATTATTGGTGCGGTTAATGCAACCGTATTGAAATGGGATTGTTCGATAGAAAATGTTTGTATATAAGGATCAATGATCGTTAATTGGCATTGTTTATCTAGTAGTTGCTGAATAACATGAAGTGCTGGTGATTCACGTGAATCGTTTATATTAGGTTTATAAGTGACACCAATGACAACAATATTGGCTCTATACAGCTCTTTATTTTGAATACGTAAGTAATTACTTAATCTCTCTACTACAAAGTTGGGCATTGAGTCATTGATTTTATCAGCTGCTTCAATTAACGTTGCAGAGATACCATGTTGTTGCCCAGCCCATAGTAGATATTTAGGATCTACTGGAATACAATGCCCCCCCACTCCTGGCCCTGGTGTAAATGGCATAAAACCATAAGGCTTTGTAGAAGCTGCATCAATAACTTCCCAAATATCAATGTTCATCTTATAGCAAATCTGACTTAACTCGTTTACAAGGGCTATGTTAATTTGGCGAAAAGTATTTTCCAGTAATTTCTCCATTTCAGCCACTCTAGGGCTTGTCACAGTACACACATGGGTATGAAGAACTGTTTCATAAAAAATCTTTGATAATTCTAGGCATGTGGCTGTTATTCCCCCAATAACTTTTGGTGTATTCGACACGGAAAAGTTGCTATTTCCTGGATCAACACGTTCTGGTGAATACGCTAAAAACAAATCATGACCAATAGTAAAACCATATTTTTGTAAAATAGGCTGGACCATTTCTTCTGTTGTCCCAGGGTAAGTCGTACTTTCAAGAATAACTAGCACATTGGCGTTAATATTTTGACCGATGGCATGCGTTGCTTCTTCGATATATGAAATATTAGGTGTTCCATCAGGAGTAGTAGGTGTAGGTACACAAATAATCACAACGTCTGCTTGTGAAAGCATAGAAAAATCTTTAGTTGCTTCAAAATGTTTACTTTCGATCATTTGCTCTATATTTTCTCTCGGTAAATCAGCAATATAACTTTCACCATTTTGCAATTGTCTAATTTTTCCTTGATTCTTATCAAAGCCAACTACCTTAAATCCATTTTGAGCCATTTCCACGGCAAACGGTAAACCTACATAGCCAAGTCCAATCACTCCAATTGTTGCTTTTTTTGTTTGGATTTTTTTCAATAAAGCTGTACTTAGTGATTTCGTTTCGCTCGTCATTAAAATTACTCCTTTATTTAATCTGTATTTTCATTGTTTTTTCTTTTTTTAATTGAGGAACGCATTCCATAAAGCAATGGTTCAATTCTCGTCATCTTTTGTAAAAACCCCCTTCAACATTCAAACTTACACAGGACTCTTTAGTCGAAATAGATCAGTAGGATTACACATCACTCAAAATAAGTTTATTAACGTTTATATAGTACTAATTGAAGCTAAACAATTTCTAAACAATTACACCCAAGGTAATAAAAACCTATTCCTATAAAAAACAAATCAAATTTTCATTATAAAAACGTCTATTTACGACGTTTTTTATATTAACCATTAACTGTAATTTTTTTTGTTTAGAAAAATTTTTCTTTCTACAATTCTAAAAATCCCCTTAAGCCTCGGTTGTCCACCGACACTTAAGGGGATTGGTAAATAAAAAAGAACTAAGGGCAGAACAATCTACCCTTAGCTCCTTTAATATGCTTTAAATAATTTTTGTAAAATATAATAGGATTGTTTTAAGCGCTCTTCATATTTTGGTACTTGCCATGTTTCCCATGTATAAGTAGAGAGTGGTGGTAAAACACCATTAGAAGCTGCTGGCATAGATTGAACAACGTTGTTCTCTTTATCTACAAATAAAGCACCAATATAAATATTGTCTACTTTAACCGCCGCTTTATCGCCATCTTTATACAGGTTACCTATAAACTCACGCTGACTCGGATCTTTAGCTTGAATCAATAACCAAGGGATGCGAAGTTCGATAACATTGTCATCGGTCCAAGTATAATCAACTAAAGAATCATAATCTTTTGCTTCTGGATTAGCATTTCCTTGAAGTAATTTTCCTGTTTCGTAGATACTAAAATCAGTCGTTCTATTTTGCTCAGGTAAAAATAGTTGTTTATTTAACACATAGTAAATAGGGGCGAACTTTCCACTATTTTTCAAGGCATTTGCCATTCGGGGAGCAACTAAATTTAAACGGTGGCCATATAAATAATCATAGAAATCGTAGTATTCATCAATAACAACCCTAGATTGACCGTTTTTATTAAGCTCAACTATAAAATCAACACCATTGGAAAACGTCATATTTTTTATAGATGTAGCTGACGTATTTCCTTGACCTGGTACAACATCTAATAAAATGCGAGGGGAGGTATTGGCTAACTCCTCACTTTTTAATTTAATGTACAAATAGCGCTCATCATAGTCTACTGCAAAATCTGTTGGGTTGTTTGGTGCAGTATCATATAGCTGTTTACCCGTCCATTCCGTTGTCTCTCCATCTACTTTTACCTTAAGTCTATCGAAGCTTAATAATCCAAACTGTTGCTCATTTGTTTGAGCATTGGACCAAAATGGTCGACGATTCGGATCATCATAATCCATCGTATTCCACGTTCGTTTAAACCACTCATCTTGCCATGTAAAAACAAGTCCTCCCATGAGCCCCTCATGCATAATATCCTCAAATAAATGTTGAAGTGTTTCTCCCTGTGCTTGCTCTGACATTTGCCCCTGATTCCAACCATATACATTATCATGTGTTTTACCACGTGATGCTGGGATACCAAATTCCGCAATAAGAACAGGCATAGTATGAGCTTCATGGAGCTCTTTTAAATAACCTGCATAGCTATTTTTGTTCCCTCGGAAATCGACATAATTTAAATAATCTTTATCGAAATTAAAGAAGTCAGGGTAATAAGGATACACATGATAGGAAGCAAATTGTCCTGGTGCGGTCATCTCTCCTTTTGTATAAATAACATTTGGATTGACCCCTACTAAATCTTCCTCCTCTGATGGCTCTGACGGATGTTCAAGAATGTCAGTTGTGACCCAGTTCGTGAAACTCATTGGACGTAGCCAGTTATATTTTTCCTTTTCATAAACTGACACCACATCCATTTGTTCTGCTAGCCAATGCTCAAACGGAGAGGCACCCTTTGTTTCAAAAAAAGTACCGTTGTATTGACCAATATTTGCATGTTTTTCATTCGTTCCCACAACCATGTGTGGATACCATTCAATTCCTAGTACCCATCCTATAACATATTTCGATACGTCTACATCATACAAGCCAGATGCATGTCCTGGGCGAGGCTCCACATAGATATTTCCATGAATGACATCTACCATTTGTTTCATTTCTAATTGGAAATCTTCTAACGTATCTTTATCATAGGCGTCCAATGAACCTGCTAAGCCCTCTTCATTAATCCAAACTCCATGTAAAACATATAATGGTTTTTTTGGATGTTCTTCATTATATTTAGCAAGTGCTCTATAAAAGCCTGGTGGATGTAATGTATAGACTCGTATCGTATTAGCATTCATGTCTGCTATTTGTTTAAACCATCGATAATATTCCTCTTCAGTAATTGCTGCTTCTCCAGGAAAGGCGCCAGGTTTCCCCATTCCGATATTGACACCCTTAAATACGATTGGTTCCCATTTGCTATCTCTTAGCACCTCAAAAGATTGTCCCTGAATCCTTGCATTATAGTTTAATTTCTCATGATTTACAGTATCCTGAACCTCTTTGTGCTCAAATGAATCAAATATTTTATGCATTACTGGGATGTAAATGGACCAATAAAACGAACTGTCCGCATACTTCTCAGCATATTTATAGATTGTAGGTAACCCTTTTATTTTATAAATATTCGGTACCCGTGCGATATCATTAAAATCTCCCGCAAAATAATAACTAGATGTGTAGCTTTTATCTTGGCCTACAATTGCTGCAAATTGTTCTGGAATGCCATTATCCTTTAACAGCTCTGTTCCTTTTTTTGTTAAATCCCATTTATAATTTGCAAGAGCATCTTCAGCATATTTAGGTGTAATAATATCAAACCAATAATCGTATTGCGCCCTTGCAGATGAATGAAAGAATTTTTTCCCATTTTCAGTAAACTGCACTTGAATACCTTCAGATTTAACATGCTTGTTCATTTCTAGAACAAGAAGCTCCTCAGTTATTTCGTTAAATAGTAAAAAGCCTCCACCTTTATATGACCAATTATCGCCATGTTCATCGATCACCCATTGTGGTATTTCTAAATTTTTATGATAATCAAGCTCATCGAAATAACGCCCGATCCAGCCAGACCATGTGATTCCTAAATAATCCTGTAATTCTTTACGAACTTCCCCTGATGTTGGTGAAGCAAACGTGTTATACTCAGCTATTAACATACTCTTTTTTTTGCTGGCTAAGCGTTCGACGATTGCCTGCCATTCTTTTTGTTCAAGTCCCCCAACAATTTTTTCTGAACGTTCACCTAAACGTTTTGTTTGTTGTAAATCATCTTTATAAACTCCGTACGTATCTGCCAAATAAATGACATCATAGTCACTATAATCATTTGGCAAATTCTTTTCTACAACACTTTTAGTTTCATCATTTGGGACCGTACCATAATAATCGCGTTCTACGTCATAAGGTTCATTATTTAATCTATATTTATAATGGTTTAAAAACCAATTCACCCCTAAGTGCTCTCGGTAAGACTCATTCGGAACGGTTTTATCTATAATGGCCACATTAAGCTGTTTTTCATCTTCTAAGTACCACCATGTAATAGGGATTATCATGAGGACTAGTACGACCATAACCCCTATATAGATTCGTTTCATACACTTTTCTCCTTTTCAGCAATGCCGACACGTTTCATATTACCCCAGTCACTTTTTCTTAAGACAAAACGAAGTAATCCCTCACAGCGCCAGAATAATGTTAGTGGGCGATACCAAAAAATTTCTGTAAACGCTAAAAGAATCATGCGTAACAACTCTCTTTTTTTCGGATACGTATTCATACTCCACGATTCAAACAATATTGCCGCTATTGAAAAAATAACACCATAAATAACGAATAGTAGTAGCAGCATGAGTGCAACCTCATAATAAATTTTCCCTAAGAAAAAGGCTATGACAATATAAATATATCCTCCTAACTCGACAAGAGGCCCTAGACATTCCACTAGCCAAAAATACGGGAACGAAAGAAATCCAATCATTCCATATCTAGGATTCAAGGTCATTTTTTTATGCTTCCATAGACTTTCAAATAACCCTTGATGCCACCTTCTTCGTTGATTGCGTAGTACTCCTAATGTTTGAGGTGCTTCCGTCCAGCAAACTGGGTCAGGTACAAATTCAATACGCTTATTTTCTTTTTTTTCTTTTATAAGTCGATGGATATTCACCACCAGTTCCATATCTTCCCCAATAATATTGGTTGAATATCCACCTGCTTCAACAGCCCATTTTTTAGAGAAAACACTAAATGCTCCTGAAATAATAAGGACTAAATTGAATTTACTTAACGCTATTCGCCCCATTAAAAATGCCCGCAAATATTCGATTACTTGCATGATTACTAGGTAATTACTAGGTAATTGAGTCTCATAAATAGAGCCAAACTGCATCTTCGCGCCATTTGCAATACGTATATTACCACCTGCTGCAATGACCTCACCATCAGATAAAATGATAGGCTTCATTACCCGCAGCAAGGATTTTTCATCTAAAATGGAGTCCCCATCAATGGAGCAAAAATACGGATATTGAGATACATTAATACCCACATTTAGCGCATCAGCCTTACCACCATTTTCTTTATCTACTAAAATACAATTTTTATAGATTTCAGATTCATATATTTGTTTAATGTCTTTTGTAGGGATGTTAGTTCGAACAATTTTATTGATTGGCTTCATTTGAAAATGTTCGATGACCGTTTGAAGGGTTTGATCTGTAGATCCATCGTTAATAATGATAATTTCAGTTTGAGGATAACGTAAATTCAATAATGAATATACTGTATCTACAACTCCTACTTCTTCATTGTAAGCAGGAACAAGTAACGATACCGGTTTTGAATAAAAGGCATCGATATGTGCATCATCATACTCTGATAGATCGAGACGATAGCGTTTTCTTAAATCCAGCATAGCAATGATGAACATTGTACAATATGAAACAATAACGAACAGCATATAAAATAAAATAATGCCCCCAAAAAACATCATGCAATAATCAATTATTTTCATTTACTTCCCCTCTTTTCTCGCTGCAATTTCTTGGGCCATTTCAATTGCATATTGATCATTTGAGGATTCAATGAATTGCTGTAATTTGGCAATACCATGTCGATCTTCTACAATCGTTTTTGCCGCTTGGGAACGTACCCACCAATTCTCATCTTGAAGAAGCTGCTCTAAATAACTATAAGTGTAAGTAAGCGGTACATGCTTAAAAATTTTGGCAACCATTAACCTGGCTTCCCACATTTCAGAAGTCACAAAAGGGACAAAGGAATCCATCTCATCAATAATTCCTATTTCATATAGCCCTTTTAATGCTCTGATGTTAATTTCCGGTGTATCATGGTGTAATAATTTTTTTAATTCATCTAAATACTCCATATTTCTTTTTACAGCAGCAGTATCAATAACAGCAAATTGCATTTTGGCCGACAAACTATTAAAATCATGGAAAAATCGAATAAATACATTATCATCTAATAATATAAATAGTCTTCTATATTCACTTTCAGCGTAATTTACATTGGAATTTTTTATTTTCTCCATAAATAAATCTGGTTGGAAAAGCGAGTATATTTTCAATAACTGGAAATGTTCTTCATCTGTAATGTTATTTTTTTCGAATTCTTGGCACTTCGTTAACAATTCATCTATTTGTAAGTCTGCAATTCGATAGAGGGCATTCATTCGAATACTCCATCGTTTACTGGATAAATCTTTTTCGTAGAATGCTTTTAAATATTGATTGGAGAATTGTTTAATTTTTAGTTCCACCTGTTCATTCCTTATATTCTTTAAATAGGATGAAAAAATTTTTTCAATAGCTTCTACTTGGGCGCTTCCTCTAGGTACCAATACGATACTAAATAATGCGTTATTGAATAAGTAATCATACCAAAATTGAGAATAATTTTGTAAATAACGGTCACGAACTTTTTCAAAATAGCTTTCACGCTGTCGCTGAACAAGTAAATACATAAAAAAGATAAAGAGCACAACTAATAAAAAGGAAATTATCACCAAAATTGTCGAAACAGTCAGCTTGATCATTGCCAAAACCTCGCAAACGTTCTTTTAATTTTGGCTTCTAGCAAACGTAAATTAAATGGTTTGACAATATATTCATCAACACCGCCCTCATAAGCATTAAGCGCTGCCCCTTCAGAATTGCGTTCTGACATCATATAAATAATAAATTTCTTTTCATTTGGCATATGTCGTAAGATATGCAATATTTCTAAGCCATTTTTCAGAGGTAAAATATCATTCATAAGAATTAGATGCATATGCCCTGATTTATAATCATCCGATTGCAAAAAGCTATAGCCATCCTCATAAACCTTTACATCTAAAGAAAAATAAGGGATATTTATTTGCTTAAGCGTTGACTCTAATACTTGTCTAAAAATGGCGTTTTGCTCAATAATACTAACTTTCACTAATTCAGTTGGTTGCTCACAGTAATCCTTTACCTCTGCTATACTCCATGTTAATTGCTCATCCCCTGATAACATCTGTTTATTTTTATTTAACAGCTCTTCAAAAATAACGTTATTATTTCTTATTTCTGTTATAGAGGCCTTTAATGCAATCTGTTGGAACTTCCGTTCTGCTTTTAAGATGGCAAATATTCGTTTTAAAAACGCCCTAGCTTCTACATCACTACTTTGTAAAAAGAAGATGCCCCAATGATCCCCGTCGGATAATTGAAAAAGCAAGTCTGTCTTGCGTATTTTTGATTGTAAAAACGAGGTAACTTGATCATTCACATTTTCATTCAGTTGTGTAGCATTAGCTGTTTTTAAAAAGACTGCTGTTATAGTAAGGCGTGATCTAATAACACTTTCTCGCCATATTTTAAAGTAGCGCTCTACTTCATGTTCTTGCATGATGTCATGGGTGAATTTTATATCATTCATTAGAATCACTCCATCTAGTTTTTTCTTATTATTACTTTCTATCATTTATTTCATAGATTAACAACATTACTATAGTAATAAATATGACTAAACAATATCTAAACATAAATAGACGTCATAAAAAATACATAGTTTCTCATCAATTTAACTACAAATAAAAAAAGAGTACATAAGTCGTTGAACTTATGTACCCTTTTATAAAATTTTTAATTCTTATTTTACCGGTACTACTGCACCTTTCCACTCTTCTAAAATGAAGTCTTGGATTTCTTTAGATGTTAATACTTCTAATAATTTTTTAATTTCAGGTTTTGATTCATCACCTGCACGTACAGCGATGATGTTAACATATGGAGATTCTTTATCTTCAAGAGAAATAGCATCTTCAATTGGGTTTAAACCGTTATCGATGGCAAAGTTAGAATTGATAAGTACTGCATCGCCTTCATCGTTTTCGTACATTTGTACAAGCATTTCTGGGGCAGTATTTGCATCGAATTTAAAGTTTTTAGGATTTTCTTCAATATCCTTTAATTCTGCTGCTGTTTTATCAATGCCTTCTTTTAATTTGATTAAGCCTTTAGCCTCTAACAATGACAGCATACGACCATGGTCAGATACTGAGTTAGAAAGTAAAATTGTTGCGCCTTCAGGCAGGTCTTCTAACGTTTTATATTTTTTAGAGTAAATACCGATTGGTTCAATATGAACGCCACCTGCATTAACGAAATCATAGCCATTGTCTTTAATTTGTAGCTCTAAGTAAGGAATGTGTTGGAAATAGTTTGCATCAAGTGTTTTTGAGTCTAAATCTTGGTTTGGTAGAACATAATCTGTATATGTTTCAATTTCAAGGTCTATGCCTTCTTTAGCTAAGATCGGTTTTGCTTTTTCTAAAATAACTGCGTGTGGTGTATTAGAAGCACCTACTTTTAATGTTACGTTTTCTTTGCTATCTGTTTGATCGCCAGATGCTGATTTTTCATCTTCTTTTTTATCTGTACCGCAAGCTGCTAATGCTAGTACAAGTATTGATAAAAATAATCCTGCTAATAACTTTTTCATTTATGACACTCCCTTTTATTTGTTTAAAATATGTTAGCGGTAAAAACCGGAATAACCACTTTTTCTTGCTAGCGTTTATCAATTTTCTCGGTAATTAAATCACCAATCCATTGAATAATAAATACGACTACTAAGATCAAAATAGTTGCCATTAATGTCACATCTTGGCGATTTCGCTGGAAGCCGTCTAAGAAAGCTAAGTTACCAAGACCACCTGCACCAATAATTCCTGCCATCGCTGTATAACCTACAAGAGCAACAGCCGTTACAGTGATACCAGAAATTAAAGCTGGTAATGATTCTGGAACCAATACTTTCCAAATAATTGTAGAAGTTTTTGCTCCCATTGAACGGGCTGCTTCAATCACACCTTTATCAATTTCACGTAACGCAATTAATACCATACGAGCATAAAACGGTGCTGCACCGATAATTAAAGCAGGTAACGCCGCATTGGCACCGCGAATTGTACCTAGTAAAAATTTCGTAAATGGAATTAATAAAATAATTAATACGATAAATGGAATGGAACGGAAAATATTAACGAGTGATCCTGTTAAAAAGTTAACGATTTTATTTGCCCATAACTGATTGGGGCTAGTTAGAAATAGAACAATACCAATGACTAACCCAAGAATAAATGTCACAACCGTTGATATAGCTGTCATGTATAAAGTTTCATAGGTAGCTTGCCACATATTTTCCCAGTCTACATTCGGAAAGAGATTAGTTAGCATTTTCAATCACCTCCGTCTGTACTTCCACTATATTTAAATAACGAAGGGCTTCAGTGACGTTTGTCTGAGAGCCATCAATTTGCACAATCAATGTACCATATGCACCATTTTTTGTTTGCGAAATATTTCCGTGAACAATACTTACTTCTACATCAAATTGTTTCACAAGATGTGAGATGACAGGCTGTTCTGTTTTTTCACCAACAAAAATCAATTTGACAAGTTGTCCAGTTGGATAGTTTGTTTTAATTTGTGCTACCGTATCCTGTGTTTCCTTAGTGTCTGTAATTTGAGATACAAACTTCTTAGTAATAGCCGCCTGTGGGGCTTGGAAGACTTGTAATACCTCACCACGTTCCACAATTTCGCCTGCCTCCATCACCGCTACACGATGACAAATTTTGCGGATGACATGCATTTCGTGGGTAATCAGGACGATTGTTAAGCCTAAGCGTTCATTTATATCTACGAGTAAATCAAGAATGGCATCCGTTGTTTCAGGGTCGAGTGCGGATGTCGCCTCATCACATAGTAAAACCTCTGGATTATTCGCTAATGCACGTGCAATTCCTACACGCTGCTTTTGTCCCCCAGACAGCTGGGATGGATATGCCTTATCGCGCCCTTCTAAGCCTACAAGGGCAATTAATTCCTTCACACGCGCTTCACGTTGAGCCTTTGGGAAGCCTGCGATTTCTAAAGGGAATGCAATATTTTCGGCAACTGTTCTTGACCAAAGTAAATTAAAATGCTGGAAAATCATACTTACCTTTTGTCTAGCTGCTCTAAGTTTTTGCCCTTTTATCGATGAAAATTCTTGATTGTTCACCGTTACTGTTCCTGCTGTCGGTTTCTCTAAACCGTTTAATAAACGAATCATGGTACTTTTACCAGCACCACTATAGCCGATAATGCCAAAAATTTCACCTTTATTAATAGTAAGGTTGACGTCTTTGACTGCCGTTAATTCGCCATTTGCTGTTTTGTATTTCTTTGTAATATTTTGAAGCTGGATCATAGCGAATACTCCTTTTCTCATATAGAAAACCCCTTCACTCACAGACAAGTAGAAGGGGTCACGTATGATACGTTAAACCGTTCTCTCATCTTTCAAAGAAAAATCTTTGGGTGATTTGGCACCTTTTCACATTGTGATGGTTGCCGGGCTTCATAGGGCACTTCCCTCCGCCACTCTTCATAAGAGTTCGATATATTTAATGTTTTAGTAACATATTTGATACTTTACCACGCTAGTAAAGTTCAGTCAATTGATTTTTTTAACAATTCATATAAAAATGGTACGGATTGAAAAGCATAAATCTTTTCTGTCACTTTTCCGCCATCACTGATGAGTAGACATGGAACACTTTCAATTTGATGCTCATAAGCTATGTGTTCCAAAAAGTTGATATTTGCTTTACCAATTTGTAGCTGTGGCAGTAATTGCTCAATAATGGACATCATTTTAGATGCCACTGCACACGTTCCACACATCGGTGTATATAAATAAAATGCAGTTTTCTCTCCCGACTGTTTAGCCGCTTCCCACTGCTCTATTGACCATTCTTCCATTTACTCACGCAACCTTACAAAATATATTCATTATGGATTGAAAAATGTGCACGCAGTAAGATCATTGCTAGCACTTTTCTTGGTGTCGTTTCTACTTCCTTGTATGTTGGCATTGTGCGCAGATGCTCAGCCTCTGGATAATGTCTGTCCATTAATGCACGTAGCTTATCACCAGAAGTATCTGCATCAAAAAAAGTAAATAGCTCACAGCCCTCATAGGGATCCAGTAGTTCTTCTAATTGATGCACACCAATTGTACCATTCGTACATAGTATTGTAACATTCTCATTCAAAATAGGCTCAATTTGTAGCTTATCTGAGCGCCCTTCTACTATCAAGCATTTTCCCTCGAACATTACGCCACCTCCATTTAGAGATCCCCACTTATAAGTCATTATATAACAAAAAACGCCGGTAGTTTCCGACGTTTTTCGATTATGGCTTGTCTTATTCAGCGATCATTTCTTCGTATTGCTCTGCTGTCATTAGTTTCTCAACTTCTGATGCGTCAGCAGGCTCAACAACGATCATCCATGCTTTTTCATATGGTGATTCATTAACGAATTCTGGGCTATCTTCTAAATCTGCATTTACTTCAACTACAGTACCTGAGATTGGTGCATATAATTCAGAAACAGTTTTTACTGATTCTACGCTACCGAATGGATCATCTGTTTTGATTTCGTCGCCAACTTGTGGAAGCTCAACGAATACGATATCTCCTAATTCAGATTGTGCGAAGTGAGTAATACCAATACGTACTTTTCCATCTTCTACTTTTACCCATTCATGTTCTTCAGAGTATCGTAAGTCTTTAGGTGTGCTCATGCAAAAAACCCCTCCATAAATATGTAATATATTCACTTTCAGTGTGCCATACTTCTCCTATAAATACAAGGTTTAATACGGTTATTTCCAAGCTTGCTCAAAATCTACTTCTTTAAAACCTAAAGTAACTTTTTTTCCATCTGTCACGATGGGACGTTTAATTAACATGCCATCTGAAGCAAGTAGCTCAAGCTGCTCATCCTCCGTCATTTCCGCTAACTTGTCCTTTAAGCCAAGCTCACGATATTTCATGCCTGAGGTATTAAAAAATTTCTTCAAAGGCTGTCCACTAGCTTGCCAAATAGCTGTTAGTTCTTCTTTAGTGGGAGGTTGCTCTGCGATATGTACCTCTTCATAGGAAACCTCATGCTCATTTAACCACTTCTGTGCCTTTTTACATGTTGTACATTTCGGATAATGGAAAAATTGAATCGTCATTACAATGCTCCTCTTCTGTCTTTTTCTGTAGTATACCATCATAGTTGTTTTCAATGGTGAACTTCACTTTTTTTTGTAAGTTTATCCACCAGTTGTGCAAATTTATCCGCTCCTTTTACGATTATCCATCTCATATAAAAAAACCTAGCTATCTTTTGCAGATAGCTAGGTTAAATTTGCACTATTATACAATATATTTTTCAGCATCAATTAATTTAACGGAAGCCTCACGCTTCTTCGCAATTAAATTGTATGGATTATTACGCGTTAGCTTACGCAGTGCAGATAATGTCATACGGGCTGCATCGCCATCCGCTGAAGCAAGAATTGTGTCTTTTGCTTCTTTTTCGATTTCTGCGAATGCTTCTTGGCTGAAAATTTGTGTGTATAGCAATTTTTGATGTGCTTTTTCAGCACCGTCACGAGCAATTGCTTTTTCTGTACGTAAGACAGCTGATTCCATTGCAAATAATTGGTTAGCTATATTCGCAATGTTTACCAATACTTCTTGCTCTTGATCAAGCTTTGCACCAAAGCGTTGTGCTGCTAATCCTGCAGCTAATACAGCAATCTTCTTGGCATTTTTCACTAAATATTTTTCTTGTGCTAACGGCTCTGTACCGATATCCTCTGGCATTAGCATAAGCAGCTCTTGCTGTAAATTTTGGGCAACTTGTAATAATGGTAGCTCACCCTTTAGCGCCTTTTTCATAAATGTGCCAGGTACAATCATGCGGTTAATTTCGTTTGTACCTTCAAAAATTCGATTAATACGAGAATCACGGTAAATACGCTCTACCTCATATTCAGCCATAAAGCCATAACCGCCATGAAGTTGGACAGCTTCGTCAGCAATATAGTCTAAAGTTTCTGAACCGAATACTTTAGCAATAGAGCATTCAATGGCATATTCAGCAATCGCTCCTGCAATTACTTTACCTTGCTTTTGCTCTTCTAGGCTTAATTGGCTTAAGCGATCCTCAAATAGGCCCACAGTACGATAGTTTAATGATTCTGAAGCATACAATTGAGAAGCCATCGTTGATAATTTTTCTTTTGTCAGATTGAAATCAGAAAGCTTTGTCTTAAACTGCTGACGTTGGTTTGTATACTGAATAGCTAACTCCAATGCACGTTTCGATCCGCCAATTGTGCCCACGCCTAGTTTATATCGACCAATGTTTAAAATATTGAACGCAATGATATGCCCACGACCAATTTCGCCTAATAGATTTTCTACAGGTACTTCCGCATCTTCCAATACTAATGTACGAGTTGATGATGATTTAATCCCCATTTTCTTTTCTTCAGGACCAACTGAAACACCATTGTAGGCACGTTCTACGATAAAGGCGGAGAATTTATCGCCATCAATTTTTGCGTAGACCACAAATACATCAGCAAAGCCTGCATTCGTAATCCACTGTTTTTCACCATTTAAAATATAATGTGTGCCAGCTTCGTTTAATTTTGCAGTCGTTTTTGCACCTAGAGCATCTGAACCTGAACCTGGCTCTGTTAATGCATAGGCAGCGATTAATTCACCTGAAGCAAGCTTAGGTAAATATTTTCTCTTTTGATCTTCATTACCGAATAGAACAATTGGTAATGACCCAATACCAACGTGAGCACCATGTGTGATAGAGAAACCACCTGCAACAGACATTTTTTCAGCGATTAAAGCTGAAGAAACTTTGTCTAATCCTAGCCCTTCGTATTCTTCAGGCACATCTGCTCCAAGTAAGCCTAATTCGCCTGCACTTTTTAGGAGACGCACTGAATGCTCAAATTCATGGTGCTCTAAATTTTCCACTACTGGTAAAACTTCATTTGTAACGTATTCCTCTGTTGTTTTAGCAATCATTTTATGCTCGTCAGTGAAATCTTCCGGTGTAAATACACGATCTAATTCCACATCTTCAATAAGAAATCCGCCGCCTTTAATGAAATCAGTTGTTTTTTCAGTCATGATTAATTCCTCCCAATATATCTTTTTGTTAGTTGATTCCCCTAATGATCATGTATAGAAAAGCTTGACGTATACAATGTTCGGAGGCAACCGTAAACAGTACACCTCAAGCTGATCTAGCAAAAATTATAGAATTTCAAATACGCCAGCAGCACCCATGCCGCCACCAATACACATTGTCACTACACCATATTTCTTCCCTTGACGCTTCAATTCATGAATTAGCTTTAATGTTAAAATAGCTCCCGTTGCGCCTAGTGGATGACCTAATGCAATCGCTCCACCATTGACATTGACTTTCTCTTGGTCGATGCCTAAATGACGTACCACCTGTAATGACTGTGAAGCAAATGCTTCATTGATTTCCCATAAATCAATATCTTCGATGGATAAACCTGCAATTTCCAACGCTTTTGGTACTGCCACGATAGGCCCGATACCCATTACTTCAGGAGGTACACCGCCAACTGCAAAGCCTAGGAATTTTGCCATTGGTGTCAGTCCTTGCTTGTCAGCCTCTTCACGATCCATTACTAGTACAGCTGCTGCACCATCAGAAGTTTGAGAGGCATTGCCCGCCGTTACACTGCCTTTTACGTGGAAAGCTGGACGTAGTTTGGCTAAACCTTCAACTGATGTACCTGGACGTACACCTTCATCCATACTGAATGTGAATTTTTTCACTTGTGGTTTATTGTTATCGTCTACGTAATGCTGTTCCACTTCAATTGGTACAATTTCATCATTGAATTTACCTTCTTTAATTGCCTTTTCAGCAAGCTCATGCGAGCGAACAGCAAAAGCATCTTGGTCTTCACGACTAACATTATATTGACGAGCTACTTCCTCAGCTGTATGCCCCATGCCCATATAATACTGTGGAGCCGTTTCTGCTAAAGTCGGATTTAAACGTGGTGTATTCCCTACCATCGGCACCATACTCATGGATTCTACACCACCAGCAAGAATAGCCTTTGAGTGTCCTAGCATAATTCGCTCTGCTGCATAAGCAATTGCCTGTAAACCTGATGAGCAAAATCTATTGATTGTCAGAGCAGGCGTTGTATCTGGTAATCCAGCAAGTGCCCCAATACTACGTGCTACATTCATTCCTTGCTCTGCTTCTGGCATTGCACAGCCTAAAATTAAATCATCAATTGGCCCTTCATAGCCTGCTCTTTTCAATGTTTCCTTGACTACAACAGCACCAAAATCATCTGGTCTTACTGTTGCTAAAGAACCTTTTTTTGCTTTTCCAATTGGAGTTCGTGCTCCTGCTACAATAACGGCTTCACGCATCGTATTAATCCCCCTTTGTTTCATGTGCAAGATTGATCTATTTCGTCAATTAGTTACGAAGTGGTTTACCTTTTAACAGCATGTGTTGCATTCTCTGCTGTGATAGTGGATCAGCAACAAGACTAAGGAATGCCTCACGCTCTAAGTTCAATAAATATTGCTCATCGACTAATGTGCCGTACGGAACCTTTCCACCTGCAATAACATAAGCTAATTTTTTAGCAATTTTTAAATCATGTTCGCTAATAAAGCCTGACTCAAACATTCCTTGCGCACCGATGAGTAATGTACCATAGCCTGATGCACCGACCACTGGCACTTTTGTTGGTACAGGTGGTTGATAGCCCGCTTCGTAAAGTGCTAATGCCGCCTGCTTCGCATCATACAATTGATGATCTGGATTAACTGAAATACCATCCGCAAAGTTTAGGAAATTATTTTCACGTGCTTCCTCACCAGATGTTGAAACCTTCGCCATCGCAATTGTTTCAAATACTTTATTAGCAATATGTTGATAGTCTACCTCTACGCCGTTTGGTAAGCCCTTTAGGAATTTCTGATAGAGTGCTTTATTTCCGCCACCACCTGGGATTAATCCAACCCCTACTTCCACTAAGCCCATATATGTTTCCATTGTTGCTTGAATATGTGCAGCTGGTAAGCAAACCTCTGCTCCCCCGCCTAATGTCATGGCAAACGGTGCTGCTACAACAGGCTTACGTGAATATTTAATTTTCTGCATAGCATCTTGGAATGCTTTAATGACGAAATCTAGCTCAAATATATTATCATCCTGTGCTTCTACCAAAATCATTCCTAGATTTGCCCCAACACAGAAGTTTTTCCCCTGATTACCGATGACTAAGCCCTTATAGTTAGCCTCTACTTCATCTACCGCAAAGTTAATCATTTGAATAATATCCAAGCCGATTGCATTGGATTGCGAATGGAACTCCAGTAATGCAATTCCATCCCCTAAATCTATTAAACTAGCACCTGTGTTTGATTTAATCACACCATACTTTTTCTTATAACGTTTTAAATTAATCTCTTTTTCATTGACTGGCACTTTCACATATTGTGAACCATTATAGTAAGCTAAATCTCCGTCTAATTCTGTATAGAATGTCTCCACGCCATTTGCTAACATCTCTTTGACAAAAGCAGGTACCTCTCGGCCCTCAGCCTCCATTTTCGCCACAGAACCTTTTACGCCTATAGCATCCCAAATCTCAAATGGCCCTTGTTGCCAGCCGAATCCCCATTTCATCGCGTTATCAATGGCTACGATATCATCTGCAATCTCCCCATGTAGCTGTGCAGAATAAAGGAGCGTTGGTGCAAAAATCCCCCATAATAGCTCGCCTGTACGATCCTTTGCATAGGTTAACGCCTTCACTTTATTAGCCAATCCACGAGTTTGTTTTGCCATTTCAATAGAAGGTGTTTTTAATTTTTTGGCTGGACTATACGTTAAGGTTGCTGGATCAATCTCATGTATCTCTTTTCCTTGTTTTAAGAAGAAACCTTGACCTGATTTTGCTCCTAGCCAACCGTTTGTGACCATTTTTTGTAAAAATTCAGGTACTGCAAATACTTGCTGCTCTTCACCTGTTGTTTGATCGTAAACATTTTTCGCTACATGAATGAATGTATCTAAACCAACTACATCTAGCGTACGGAAAGTTGCAGACTTTGGACGGCCGATAAGCGGACCTGTTACAGAGTCTACCTCACCAACAGAGTAACCACCTTTTAACATTTCCTGTAAAGTGATAAGTAAACCATATGTTCCGATGCGGTTGGCAATAAAGTTTGGTGTATCTTTTGCAAGTACAACTCCTTTACCAAGCACATCTTCCCCAAACGTTTTCATGAAGCTAACTACTTCAGGTGCAGTTGTATTGGCAGGAATCACTTCTAATAATTTTAAATAGCGAGGTGGGTTGAAAAAATGTGTGCCAAGAAAATGCTTTTGAAAATCATCTGAACGTCCCTCTGCCATCGCATTAATGCTAATACCAGATGTATTTGAACTAATGATTGTTCCTGGTGAACGAACCGCATCAATTTTTTCATAAAGACTTTGTTTAATTGGTAAATTTTCTACAACAACCTCAATAATCCAATCTACATCTTTTAGTTTCCCTAGATCGTCTTCAAAGTTGCCAACTGATAGTAGTGATAAATTTTTCTTAGAAGTAAGTGGTGCTGGCTTTTGCTTTAATAACTTTTGCAAAGCTCCGTTTACAATACGATTTCTAACAGCTGGATGCTCTAAAGAAAGGCCTTTTGCTTCTTCCTCTTGCGTCAGTTCCTTCGGTGCTATATCCAATAGTAATGTTGGTATACCGATATTTGCTAAATGTGCTGCAATTCCAGAGCCCATCACCCCAGAACCTAGAACAGCTGCTTTTTTAATGTTGTAAGTCACAAGCAATTCCCCCTTATTCTCCCATTGAATGAATAGCCATTCATTTTTTGGCCAAAAAAATATCAAGTGTTCCTTAGTGAATTTTTTGTCCTTTTGTTGAATGAGATTCCCTCCACTCAACCAAGCACGACTAAGGTTTATCTTCGCTTCAAAATGACACTTCTCAATGAATGAAGATAAAACTACTTTTCTGTTTTTAGTGTAGATTATTTTGTCTAATTTAGCAATCTTTTTTCAAGAATTATTTTTGCAGTATACATCTTTTTTTGTTTTTAACGAGCTAAAAAAGGACAAGAAGTAGCGATTGAAACGGCCAAACAGAAAACTTTCAGATTGCGAGAAAAATGTGTAGAATGGAAAGCAAGGAGAGTGAATACTTAATGAAAACTATTACTACTGCAGAACAATTTAACGAATTAATCGCTGGCGACCAAAAAGTTTTAGTGAAATTTTATGCTGGCTGGTGCCCTGATTGCACACGTATGAATATGTTCATCGATCCAATCATTGAAGAGTACAACCAATATGATTGGTATGAGCTAAACCGAGACGAGCTTCCAGAAATCGCTGATAAGTACGATGTTATGGGAATTCCAAGTCTATTGATTTTCCAAAATGGTGAAAAACTTGCACACTTACATAGTGCAAATGCAAAAACACCTCAGCAAGTAACAGAATTTTTATCTGCTCAACAATAATGGCGAGAGAGCTGCATTTCTTCTTGAAATGCAGCTCTTTTTGAAAGGAGTTTATTATGCGTCAACAATTGGCACTACGAGGGGCTTCACAATATGAGATTTCCATTGCACCAAGCTATCGCAATTCTGCCTGTGGACCTACTACGATTCATGTCATCTTAAAATTTTTAAATGAGTCAGCTCCTTCAATTAATGAGCTATATAAACTGCTTGGTGGTACAAAAATTGGCTTATTCAAATGGAGACTGATTCACAATCTTCGTCAATTGCTTCCAACTTGGGATATTCGAACATGTTCATTAAAGGAAGCTCTACAGGAAATTGACGCAGGTCGACCAGTTGCTATGCGTTTTGATCGCTATTTTAGCCTTCAGTGGCGTGATAAAAAATCAACCTTTGCTTATCATTGGGTACCGCTTATAGGCTATGAGATAAAAAATGATGAGCTATGGCTAATATTCCATGATAATGGTGGTCCGCAACGTGATAGCCAAATTCGTCAGGCTCTCTATAAAGACAACGAAAAGGTATTATCCTTCGTGAAAATGGTTCCTTACTAGAGCAAATATCGATTAGCCTTCTTTTTGCTCTCTATTCTTTTCCTTACAATAAAAAAAGCAGAGCATATGACTATACTCTGCGATGATTGATTAAATAAGCGAATACAAAGAACGGGCGTGCTTGGCAATTAGTGTGTAGCCACGCTCTTCTATTGCTTTAAAAATATGTGGTTCGTAAGTTGGTAACACAAGGCTTGTAAAATCAGCGTCAATTGGTACATTGGTTTGAATCGTTGCAAGCTCATGTGATAGCTGCAACATATCTAAATTATCTTGAATTTTTGTTCTTTGACCTGGCTTCAATTCACCGAGTGATGCCAGTATTTTGTCTATTGAGCCATATGTTTGAATAAGCGTTAACGCTTGTTTTGGGCCAATCCCTTTCACACCTGGATAGCCATCACTTGAATCACCCATAAAGGCTTTCACCTGTGCAAACTGTGAAGGTTCAATACAATATTCTTCTTTAAAGCGAGCATGCGTATAAATATCGTATTCTGTATAGCCCTTTTTCATAAACGCAATTTCTGTAGATGGCCTTAAAAGCTGAAGTAAATCCTTATCACCACTAATGACCGTAATGTCTGCCTCGTCCTGCCATTTCGTTATCATGGAGCCAATTAAATCATCTGCCTCCATGCCCTTCACCCCGAAATTTTGCCAACCCATTTGCTGCGATAAATTTTTCGCCATATCAAATTGTGGTAGCATTTCCTCTGGAGGTGCTGGGCGATTCGCTTTATAGCCATCAAATAAATCATTGCGGAATGTATGTGCGCCCATATCCCAGCAAACAGCCATATGTGTTGGCTTCATAATAGTTTGTGCTGTTAGAACATGTCGCACAAATCCTTGGGCCCCATTCGTAGGTGTTCCATCTGCCAAGCGAATAAAATGCCCCATGGCAGCCGAAGCGAAAAAAGAACGGAATAACAGTGCCATACCGTCGACAATCAATAATCTTGGTTTTGTTGTCATCATAAATTTCCTCTCTATTACAATACAAAGTTTGTATTTATTTATTGTTTTCTATTTAAACATTATAGCAAACTTTTAAAAATCAGCATTGTTAATACTCGGAAATACACTTGCTTTACAACATAACCTTTCCTTTTTTCGAGATACGATTGCGATGATCTAGTTGAATGCCTGTCAACCATTGTAAAAATGCAGTTACACCGATTTTAACAGTTTCTGGACGTAGTATACCTTCTTTAGGATCAGCATAAACAAAATCAATATGACGAACACCCTCATTTTCGCCAATAAGCTTGAGGATATCGAATAACTCATAAGCCGTTAAACCACCAGGTGAAGCTGCAGGAACATCACAGGCAAATACAATATCAAGTGCATCTAAATCCACAGACACATAAATGCGATCTACTTCATACATAAGCTGACGCAGCATTTCACGTATTGTGAGTTGAATACCATCACGCCGCATTTGCTTTAACGTAATCATATGAATGCCTTGTTCTTTAGCATAATGAATCATTTCGGGTGAATTGAAAAAGCCATGCAAACCGACATTATAGACATGTCTCCCCTCAACAACCCCTGCTGCAATTAACTGATGAATTGGAGAATCTTGTGCTAAACCAATTTCCTCTTGGTTTCTTGCATCTAAATGCGTGTCAATATGAATGATGCCAATGCGATCCTGTGGGAAGGCATTTTTTATACCTTTTATGGAGTGCGCTGTAATAGTATGATCTCCCCCAATCAAACAAGTAAAACTTCTTTGAAAGGCTATACTTAAATTTTCTGCAGCAGCCTCGATGGCAGATTCCGAAAGCATTCGATCATTTTCTAGAATCGCCACATCCCCAATGTCCACAACTGAAAGGGCACGTAAATTCACCTGCTCATCTAAATTATATGATTGAAAACCTGGCCAAGCCTTACGAAAGGCTGTTGGGTATTGCGCTTTTGACGACGCACCATTGGTATATGATAAAAGCGCTCCATATACGACAATATCCACCTCATTCGGATTCGGATTTGTTTGCTGCTTTATCCACTGATGCATAGCTGATCCATTCTCCTGTTTCCATTGGCATTCTGATTGTATAAACATATTCATCTACCACCTTCTTCTCTTTTCCATTCAAGTTCAATTGACCTAAATCAATTGGTGCTCCCCTGTAAATGTCCTAACATATTTTCTTTATAGTAATAGTACCATTCGTACAATGATTTTCGTCAAAGTTTTTCTTTTTTTCTCTTATATTGAAAATATTCTTTTGATAAACAAAAAAAGCAAACGTGAAATCAGTTTGCTTAGAAATTACATGTTTCTTTTGTTAGGAGATTGTGGCTGTTCTCAACTTTTTGAGTGTTGTTCACCTACCTTGAGCGCTTTGACACTCTTAATAAATGACTTTCTCTCGTTTACAAGCACTTTAATTACTCTTCAGAGAGCAAACCTCTTTTTACCAACTCTTCGTACAGAGAGCTCTTCCATTATTACTTCTGCTGTTTCGAAAGGCTATCGCAAAGTTCCGCTACCTCATACATGGAATAGCTTTGAAAATTATATTGATTACGCAGTTCTTGATGATAACTTAATAGTTCTTCTAGCATCGCCAAATTCTTATCAATATGCTTGCCAAAATTATGAGGATGCCACCATAAATGATAAAAGGCTTGTGCCTGTGCAGCCTTGAGCATGCCTTCCTTTATTCGCTTTACTTTTAAATTTTCGAATATACGCAATGGACTACAGTATGGCCTTAAAAAAGCACTTGATCGAATATTAATCAGTTGCTCCTCTTGCATTTCTTCCAGGGTGGCTATATGATGACCAGTTATATTCCAATAGCTATCTAACCACTTCTTAGCACCTAAAAGTCTTCCCTTTTTCGTAAACTTTTGTGCGTCATATAGCTCATGATTTTCGGTGCCTCTATAGCAAACATACCCCGCTTCTATACATGCTGTAAAATAGTCTTTGTTTACTTGATTACGAGGAAAGACAATCGATTTCATAGGCGCAGTATAACCGTCACTAATTGTTTTGGTTGCATGTAAATCTGCACAAAAGGCAGCTTCTGTTTGGCCCTTCTCCAAGCAATAAAAATGAGAAAAGGTATGACTTCCTATTTCCTGATGTGGTGTACGTTTAATTTCCTCTATTAAAGATTTACCAAAATGCAGTAGATCTTCTTGTTCATTTTCGCCAACTTTTGCAAGCTGTGTATGTGCTGCAAAGCGCATATTTTCATATTTCACAGGGATACCTCGCAAATAATGAGCCATTTCTGCCTTTGATTCAGCAAACAATAATCCAACTGTAGCCCAAGTTGCATGGATGTCATATTGCTCAAATAACGCTAGTATCCTGGGCAAGGCTTTACGGACACCATATAGGTTTTTATTGTATTGGCCATAACGAAATACGTCATGGACACCCCAATTCAGCTCAAAATCTAATGAAATAACGAGACCCCCACCATTCATGTTGCTACTTCCTCCATTTTTGCACACCTAGTAAAAGTGCACGTATTTTTGATTGGATAATGTAGCCTGAGTAAACATGAACAACCTGGCCACCAAAGCTTAATTTAAAGGCTCGTACATTTCGATTGTCCGTTAATTCTCCCATATCATATAAGACAAAACCTTGCTCCTTTAGGTGTAGCAGGTTATGCCAAATTAAAAACCGATTTGCATAACGGAAAGGACGTTTTAATTGTGCAGGCAATGCGGTTGCATGACATGTTGCCTCGAAATAAGACATCGCTTTTTTCTCATGCACAATATCTAATCGATAACATAATGTCTGTCCACAAAAACTCTGGATCTCCGATAATAATAAGGCACCCTGTTCATTGAGGAGCAGAATGGTTTCCATTTGCGACTTGCCGATTGCTTCAATTTTTTTTCTTTTGGCAAATTGATTGTAAAATTGCTGAAAGGCTTTCAAATTTTCTATGGATGGCTCTTTATACAAAATGACTTGATAGGATTCTTTTTGGGCACGTCGTAAGATTTTACGATTACCTTCAGACAGTGCTAAATACAATGAAAGCTCATGCTCTTGCAAATAAATGTGAATCGTTTCGCTTTTTACAAGCTTCCGACTTGGTACTAATGAATGCGTATAGCCTACAACTTTCATAGACTTTCGAAAATTGGCTGGCTTTTCGAGAAAATAAAAATGCTGCATTGCGATATTCCATCGCTTACTTTTAATGGACAGAATGTACATCGCCCCCACTCTCTGTATATTTTTCTACACGGTGTCGCTCAAAACGAGCAAGTTTATAATGTTTCATTCGAGAAATAGGTTTATAGCCTAGTTGTACTAAGCGCTTGCGCTTGCGCCATTGCCAAAAACTTACCGATACCCACAATGTTTGTGCTGGTTTTATTTTCCGTAAAAAAGCTGTAATAATGTCGATTTGTTTGAAAACATCATAGGCTACAAAATAGGTTTGCTTCGGTAAGGCTTCTACAATTTGCATTGAATCCACTCGCCAGTTTGTGGCATGTAATGCAAACGCCAGCTTATTCGTTTCCGCAAAGGAGTCTTTATAAATCGTATAGCCCTTATAAAGGAGGGCCATGACTTCTTCCTGATCAAGTTGCATCGCTTCCTGAATCGACATTTCTTCAAATAAGTTTCCGACAGGTTGCTGTGGTGATACGTCATCTGATGGGGATAATTCATACAGCTCCACTTGTTTCAAACGAATAAATTTTTCTACGAATTGTTGTCCATATTCTAGCCAATCTTTTACCTTTCCATACTTTACTAAATATCGTAAATGGCCCAGTGTGTTACGCTTCCAATCTACGACTCGTTGGTTCCCTTTCATAAATTCTTTGAGCCTTTGCTTTAACGATAAAAAACCTGCCAGTAGATTTGTACGTTTCGTACCGCTGCTAGCAAGCATCTGTCTTGTAAAATCAATGTCTGAACGCCAATCAAATTTATAAGACTCATAGCCTATGCTCATATCATATAAGCGATAGTTAGCAGTAAACGTTCGCTGGATGGCTTCCTGAGTGACTATCCGACCAGCACCAAATAAATTAAAAGTTGGCTCATGTGCAAGAGCATATGTTACATAGCGGCCACGACAGTATAATCCATAGGTAAAAGCAATCCACTGGTTTTCAAAGACAAGTGCATCGACCTCTACCTGTAACGCCTCACCTTTAAGCATCGTTAAACGCTCAAAAAAATCTCTTTTCTTGCCTTTTGTAAAGCCACTTGTATCTAGTTTTTTTGCCCAACGTCGATCAAATAACCGAAACATTTGCCAAAGCTCATCCTGTGAAGCCTCACGTCTTTCTAAGGAGCCTAAATTTCTTAGTTTTCGTTCTCGTCGATCAACGCCATGCATTTTTCGACGTTGATTGAAATGGCGCTGAAAATCAATTTCCGAAAAAGCAAGATAGGGTGTCACAACTCGGAACAGGCTTGTACGTAATTGTCTTTCTACAAAGTATTGCTCTAAGATCTTAGTAGACACCTTGCTTTCTAATAACCCATGCAAGGAAAAAAGAATATGCCGATGCTTTTTAATGAGCTCATCAAAAACAAAGGTTGTAACTTGCTGTAACCATTCCTTTTTAGCCACAACCCCTGTATAATTGGCGATGTTTTCTCCCGCAAAAGCATACACCCTTACCCCCCAACGAATAGACACTGTAAAAGGAAAAAAGGCCCTAATTGTCCCCTCATGTTCAATGGCGTAAAGCTCTACACGCACTTTCCGTCCTACAATTTGCCACCAATTATAAAACCAAGCAAATTCTATAAATGGATTATCATTGTTCTCTTCTTCTAAAATGGCATCCCAAATTTCCTTGTACCACATAAGCTCATCATCAGTTCTAATGCGAATTAATTGCAATTTAATCCCCTTTCTTCACTAGTTCTGAAACAGCCTGTTGATAAACCATTAATGTTTTTTGATACATGGGGATGAAGGTGAAGTACTGTAAATAACGCTGCTCACTTGCCGTCCCCATTTCCCCTCTTAAAGGAGCATCCATTAATAATTGATGCAGCCTCTTCTTCAATAATTCATTATTCTCTCGCTCCACTAAAAACCCATTGTCATGATCAATAATAAGCTCTTTCACACCCCCTACATTTGTTGCAATAATAGGAAGTCCTACACGCATCGCTTCAATAATCGAAATCGGCAAGCCTTCCCAATCTGATAACAGAACAAATAGGTGGCCTTTCTCAAGATAAGAATGAACGTCTAATTGATTACCTAAAAATGTTACACGATTGGATAATCGATTTTGTTCAACGAAATGTTCTAGAGCTGGACGCAGAGAACCATCTCCAATCAATTGAAGGTGCCAAGGGATATCTGTCAGTTCCGCTAAAGTCTTTAACAGGACATCTTGTCTTTTAGGCACTTCAAAACGAGCAACCATGACAATGACTGGCTGCTCCATGCATATCTTTTCAGTTGTCTTATTTCTCTCGATAGGGTCAATGCCGTTGTGAATAGTCAGCAATTTATGAGCAGGAGCGACCTTTTTCATTAGTGCTAGTTCCCGATCATATTCAGACACTGTAATAATTTTTGTCGTAAATGGCTGAATTGATCTTTCCATCCGTTGATAGAATAGCTTTTTCTTGTAAGGAACACCTTCTGTAAAGCTCCAGCTATGTGCCGTAAAAATAGTTGGAATTTGTAACAACCTACCAACTATGCGACCAATCACACCAGCCTTAGAGGAGTGGGTGGCTATAACATCTGGTTGTAGATGTTTGAAAACGGCTCTTAATTGCCAAAATGCTTGAAGATCTTTCGCTAGATGAATAGCCCGTTGAAGAGCAGATATACTGATAACAGGGATTTTATGCTCTTGTAAGTGCCACAGTGATGGTTGGTAGGAGCCCGTCACTACTGTGACATCATGCCCATCCTGTTTTAAGTGGATAGCAAGTGCCTCCACATGTTTTTGCGCACCTCCAACTTTATCCATTCTTGTAATAAGCTGAACGATCTTCAGTATGGCCACTCCTTATTTTTTAATAAGCACCTGTGCGTGCAACGACAACATAAATTGTCTTCAACAAAATTTGGACATCCAACCAAAAGGAATAATGATCAACGTATTCAATGTCATATGATATTTTTTGTCCATGTGAAATATTCGACCTACCATTAATTTGAGCGAGGCCTGTTAATCCTGGCTTTACCTCCAAACGCCGAGCCTGTAAGGAATTATATGCATTCGTGATCGTTGGTACTTCAGGACGTGGACCTACAATGCTCATATCACCTTTTAACACATTTAAAAGTTGTGGAATTTCATCAATACTGAGTTTTCGAAGAATAGCGCCCACTTTTGTGATGCGTGTATCTTGCTCTGTTTTAAAATAATAATCATCAGGGATACCATCAGCACAAATAGTCGGCATATTGACTGGAACTGCCTGAATACACATTGTTCGTAGCTTCCAAATCACAAAGCGGTGATGATCGAGGCCAGTTCGGATTTGTTTAAAAAAAATGGGGCGACCTGTCGTTATGAGTAAAATGAGGAATATAGCTAGCATTAGAGGAATTGTTATAAAAAGCAAAAATAATGCCCCAATAATATCGAATATTCTTTTGCCGTACTGACCATAGAATGTGAGATTCTGAGCTGTCTGAACGTGCAATACATCATCCTTTGCATTTTTTTAGCACTTAACTCTATATATTCATTTTGAACATTTCTAGAACTATTTTAGAAAAAGTGCTTATTTTATGAAAAAAAGAGTTATATCAGCGTTACTTGCTGAATAACTCTTGCTGTCTTATTATATGCTTGCTTCAAAAATTTGAACATCACATTCAATTACAACATTACCTTTTAATGCTTTACTGATCATACATGTTTGTTCAGCCTTGTGTGCTAAGCGTAGAAGTCTTTTTTCAAGATGTTCTGTTAGCTCTTGCACAATAATAGTCGGTTTATGGACAATTTTTTCATACGTAAAAATGCCATTTTCTACACTAACAAATCCATGGGCCTGCATGGATAATTCCAGTACATCTATTTCTGACCTTTCGAATAAAGCAGCTAGTGTAATTAAATAACAGGTTGCAGCTGCCCCTAAAAGCATTTCATCTGGATTTGTACCAATGCCAGGTCCATTCATTTCCCGAGGAATAGAAATTTGTGTTTGCAAATTACTAGCTTGGATATTTCCTGTACCGTTTCTTCCTTCTGACCAAGTTAAGTCCATTGTAAATTTATGCTGAACCATTCTAGATCCTCCTTTATTTGTAAAGCGAAGAAAAATGCCCGCTTACAAACGTAAGACGAGCATTCCATTTATTCAACTGTTACTGTATTTTTTTCTGTGTCAATATGACGACCTTTCTTAGTCACGGTTTGGTACTCTGCAAGACGAGCGGTCGTACGCCAATAGTGATAGACAAGTCGATCAATCCACAGCAAAGTCTCCACTTTCAATACAGCTGTCTCTAACTCTACCACATTTTCAACAGTGTGCTCAAAGTATGCGTTTCGTTTATCACGACGCACCGTAGCCATTTCAGAGGAAGTAACCTCAAGCAAGGTAGCAATCTCAGGTAGACGTTCATCCTCATCAATGATTAGTAGTACTTTTTCCAATACCTCTAACCACTTTTGGGTTAATGTCTCCTGTAATTGAAAGGCATTTGGATGTTGCTCACGTAATGCCTTTGACAAACGATATAAGTGGTCTAAAGCATGTAAAAGGGCAATATGCTTATACCGTTCTTTTTGAGAGGAAGATTGAATAGCATCCATAAATAAACGTGTTTTTTCGATTGCCTCATCTATTTGAGCCAATCTACTGTCTGTTTCAGCTGTGCGTTTTTTTCCTTGAATAAGGGAAACGAGTACTGTCGTCATTTCCTTAGTAATATCTTGCAATGTATTAAAGGATACCTCTACAGCAACTCCAGGTAGTTTGGCAACACTACTATCTAAATTACGAGTTAAATAATTTCCTTTTTCAGGGATCATTTTTTCAATGGCCTTTGCAAAAGGACGAACAAATGGCACAAAAAGTATCGCGCCAATCACACTAAATAATGTATGGAAAACAGCAATGCCGAGTGTTTCATCAAAGCTACCATTGATGGATTTCGTGACAAACTCTGTAAGAGCAAACATAAACCTTGCACCCAATGTCACTAGTATAGCAGTGACTACATTGAACATTACATGTGTCACAGCTGTTCGTTTTGCAGCTGTTGATGCACCAATCGCAGCAAATAACGCTGTAGCTGTCGTCCCGATATTTTGACCAATGACTAAATAAGCAGCCTGTTCAAAATCAATAGCACCTGCATATAAAGCTGTTAAAGTGGCCGCTATTGCAGCACTAGAAGCTTGCATAATAACCGTCATGATAAGACCCAAAACAATTAAAACTAGTTTTCCACTAATAGAATTTGCACTAAATGCATCGAATGGAATTTTATCTTGTACCGCAGCCATTCCTCCTTGAAGAACATCAATACCTAAAAATAATAAGCCAAAACCAGTCACTAGCCCTCCAATTGCTTTGTAATCACGTGGTGCGAGCAATTGGACAAATACACCAAGCGCAATAAAAGGTAGTGACATTGTCTGCATATTGATCTTAAAGCCGATTAATGAAATAATCCAACCAGTACTCGTACTCCCGATATTGGCGCCAATAATAACGCCAATCGATTGGACAAATGTAAGAAGTCCAGCACTGACAAAACCTATCGTAATCAAGGTCGTGGCCGTGGAGGATTGTACAAGCATTGTCATAAATGTACCAGATAGTACCGAGCTAATGGTCCCACCTGTAAAACGATTGAGCCATTTTTTCAAGGCATCTCCTGCCAATTCCTTTAAACCGTTTGTTAGCATCGTCATTCCAAGTAAAAATAAACCTATGCCCCCAAGCACATTGATCAACCTTTCAACACTCCCTACTAAAATTGTATCTCTATTATGAAAGCTCCTTTTTAAAGGAGTTTTATTCCCCAAACATTCTTAATAGTACCATTATTAATTTTGAGAAAATAGGGATATTTCCCTGCATCGCACAAAATCATCCATTATTTTACGAAAAACAATGTGATAATTTTTATGGTAGAATAGAATAAATAATTCTTTAGGAGATTTTCAAAATGATTTTAACAAAGCAAGAAGCAATACAAGCACTTAAAAAGAACAAATTCATCGGTTTTACTATTACAACGGGTAATATTATTATGAAAAAGATTAATAAAACCGAGTATAATATTTTTGTTTTCGAAGAAGGAAGAGAAAAACCATTACGCTATGTAGGCTCTATCATGAACGTGATGGCGACAATGAGCGATAAAGCTTCTAAAAAAGATTTTGTGATTGTTGAACAACTACCAGCAGGAAACAGCGCTAAAGAAACTCAATCTTCTGAACAAGAAGCAACGACAGAGGAAAAAGTAGCACCAAATGAAGAAAAGCCTTTAGTTGAAGGACAAGAAGAAAGCCGTGCGATTGCTGGCTATGAAGGCTTATATGAAATGACGGCAAGTGGTCGAATTATTACAGTAAGAGAAAACCGCCCATTGGCTCGCTGTAATGATGAATATGGCTTCCATATTGCGCGATTAACAAAGGACGGCAAAGCATCTAGCCATAATGTCTTTGAACTTTGGAAACAGACATTCCCAGAGCTGGAGCACACTCTTTTCAGAGGTGCCTTAAAAGCCAAGTATGGTACAGGCTGTAAGCTAATTGATAAACCTGGTATTCATTTTTAATGAAACACCCTCAGCAAATATGCTGAGGGTGTTGTTATTTAGATATCGTATATTTTTCGCCACTTGAAAATCTTTATTATATTAATTTTAGCTACTTTATGGAAGCCTGCCTGCATGAGCTTTCTTCGTCTGGTTCTCTTATACCAAGGGACTATTGTACAGACTGCTCTCCCTTCCCGCTGCACATCTGCAACGATCTCCTCTAGTCGCAAGCTATCATATTCTTTTATAAACGACATATTGTCTGACAGCTCATAGGAATAGTTAACCGTTTCTTCGGTTACCGTTTGATCGTGTCGCTTATAGATGACATGATCGCTATCTGCAAAGAGTCGATAGCCCTTATAGAAATCTGTAACATTTTTCGCTCGATCCTCCATTGTCATGATGTCTTTCATTGATAATTCTTGAAATCTCACATTTCCGTTACTCTGTTGTTGCTTTGCAATATAAACATCTAAAATATGAATGGCTAGCATTCGTTGGAACATTTTTGTAAAAGCTCTTAGCCAATCTTTCGTGCTTGCATGCTTCAGAAAATAACGCAGTTCTCCTAATCGGTCTCGCTTCAATTTTACTAGCTGATGATTATTCGTTAATAGCCCTTTTAGGCGATCACGCATGACCATCCATAATCGAATACTACGCTCTTTAACTCCTTTTGTACTCATTACAAACTTCCTAGTAAAATCAATATGTGTATACCATTCAAACTTATATGGCTCATAGCCACTTCCTAAGTCATAATAACGATAGCCAGCTTGATGTGCTCTTAGCATATTCTCTTTTTCAATGAGGCGTCCTGGACCAAATAGATTAAAATCTGGCTCATGGCCCATTGCCTGACAAAAATTGCGCTCTCTACAGCATAGGTCAATTGTAAAAGCAATCCACTGTCCTTCAAATTGTAAGCTATCGACTTCTACGCGAAGCTCCTTACTGTTGCTTTTAGCTAGCTGCTCATAAAATAGACGAGTTTGCTTTTCAGTAAAGCCACTTTTATCAATTTTCTTTTGCCATCTTCTCTTGAACAACGTAAACATGTCTTGTAGATGATTGTGATTCACTTCCTGAAAGGCGACATGACCAAGAGACTTTAATTTGTTTTCACGCCGTCTAAGGCTTTTGAATTTCTTGCGATGCTTCTTTAGAAATGTTTCCATAGGAATGGTTTGGAAATCAATATAAGATGTGACAGTTCGAAAAATCGAATGAGGCATCTGATATTCAATCGCATATTTTTCTAATTCTTGAGAGGTATTTTTACTTTCTAATAATCCATGTAACACGATTAAATAACGCTTATATTTTCGTGAAAACTCCTTCAAAAGAAACGTAATCGAAGGTTCTAACCACTCCTTATCAGCAATCACTTCCATATAGGTCGCAAAACCTTGTCCTAAAAAGCTGAAATAATGGATTGTACCAAATCGTACAGAATGCACTAACGGAAAAAAGGCCACTGCTATACCTTGATGCTCCACTATGTAAATTTTGACATTGTCATGAATCCCGAGCGTTGTCCACCAAGTTGAAATCCATTCATACTCAATAAAAGGGTTATTATTATACTCTTTTTCAAGAATCTCTGACCAAATGCTCCGATAGGGCTCTAACTCTTCGATAGTCGTTATGAGTTTATAAGCTAGCAATGAACTAAATCGCTCCTTTTCACATGATCATCGCCATACATTTAGTAGCCACTATATTCCTAGCAAGAAAGTATTAGAACATTACACCAACGTAAAAACCCCTCCTTATTAGAAAGGAAGGGCTTCGTTTCATTTACACGTTTACAAGTGATACCTCATCTTTTGTCACTGCATTGGCCATATGTGCTGTCGCCACAAAGCTTAGTGTCATACCAGGCCCAATGGTTGCGCCTGGGCCAGGATACGTTTCCCCCATGATAGACGCTGAACAATTGCCAGAAGCATACAACCCCTCAATGGGTTCGCCATTCTCCTTTATTACACGAGCATATTCGTCTACTACGAGGCCACCTTTTGTGCCGATGTCTCCAGGATATAGACGCAATGCATAGAATGGTGCTTTCTTGATTTCTGCTAAATTTGGATTTGGTAGTGTCGGGTCCCCGTAGTAATTATCGTAGGCACTATCTCCTCGATAAAAATCATCATCATGTCCGTTCCGCGCAAAGTCATTAAAACGATTCACCGTTGCTACTAGGTTCTCCGCTGGCACTTCCATTTGTTTGGCAAGCTCTTCAATTGTTTCCGCACTTTTTGCAACTCCATGCTCAAACCAACTTTTCGGGAATGCCTGTCCTGGGAACAATCCTGTAAAAATATAACGGCTTTTAGCTGAAGCATCAATTAATATCCAGGAAGGAACTGCCTGCTGTGTGACCTCTTGATGCTTATACATCGTATCCACGAATTCATGATATGGAGCCGCTTCATTGACAAAACGTTGCCCTGCACTATCCACTACAATCATATTGGGCACGCCACGATCTGCCACAAGGAAGAATGGATGTCCTTGTGGATCAATAACAGAAGGCGCTCCCCATACTTTATCCATTAAATCCAACGTCGCACCAATTTTTACGCCAGGTTCAAGGATGTCACCTGTTTGACCTTCTGGAGAAGAAGTCCATGCAGCATTCGTAGGACTTGGTAAATACTTTTCACGAAGTGTCTGATTATGTGAGAAGCCACCTGATGACAGAACAACACCTTTCTTTGCCTCAATTTTAAGCTCTTGTCCATCTCGTTCCACAATAATTCCAATTACTCTTCCTTTGCCCATAATGAAATCTTTAAAGGCCGTTGATAGCCAAAGCTCACCATTTGCTTCTGCAAGGGAGAGGCGTAAACGTGCAATTAAAGCTTCTCCTAATGCTACTGGATCGCTCTTAGTCACCTTTGACTTGACTAAACGCGCCCCTAATTTCAGTGCAGTAGTTTTACCTTTTAGCGTCCGGGTAATCATATTTACTTTATGAAACTCGTAGCTATTCATCGTGAAGCCTTTTGTTGATAGAGTTGCACGACGCATAGAATTTGCTAAAGAGCCCATTTTTGTTAAATCGAAAATAAGTGGTTCAATGGAGCGTCCCTGTGACAACCCACCTGGTTTTTCTGGATAATAATCCGAGTAGCCTTTTGCATATTGGAAGCGCATATGCTTTGTTTTATTGTATAAAAAGCGTAACATTTCAGGCCCTCTCGTAATATAAGCTTCCTTTAGCTCTTCTGGCACACGATCACCGATTGTTGAATCTAGATATTGGCGTGCAAGTTCATGTGTATCTGGGACACCTGCACCTTTAATGATATGATTATTAGGAATCCATAAAGCACCGCCTGAAATAGCAGAAGCACCACCATAGCGATCTGTTTTTTCTATCACTAATGATTTCATTCCTTGTAACTTTGCTGTTAAACCTGCTGTCAATCCCGCTGCACCAGAGCCTACTACTACTACATCATAACTAGCATCCCATTTCATTCAACCATTCCTCCCTATATGAGCTAAATCGATGAATCTGTCCTTTCTATTAAAAAGTATAGAATTAAACCAATATTCAGTCAATTTAAACCATTCCCTATTTTTCCACAAAAAAAGGAGCATACTCACTCGATTTAAGGGTTTAGAATCACCTTTATACAGTTATCTTCCCGTCCACAAAATATTTCATAGGCTACTTGCTTCTTCTAATGGCAATTGATATGTAATGGTACGATACATTAAAAGGCAAGACGACACGGTCACCCTTTTTCACTTTTGTCACATGCTCTTACCTATTACATAATTCTTATGTGACAGAATAGCGCCTTGGTAAATATGCAAATCAGTTCCACGAAGAGCAGTAGAAGTGATTTTCACAATAATATCATCCTTCTTTTAACAGTTGGACCCTCTAATATCTTTATTTCCATGATAGGTTATAGCCTTCACGACAACACTCCCTTTGCATAGTATCATCACAACAAGCATATATTTTCGACTCTATTCTTTCCTTCGCTAACCTGCAGTATGCACATCTTTATCATGATCGTTTTTATGCAGGCAATTCAATGTCAAGCATATTCATTTCTACTTAGCATATAGTTTGAAAAAGGATTAAGTTGATGATAGGGCGGAGGAATTTTACAGGTGAGTGCAATGATACTTGGCGGTTTTCTATTTTTCAGTGTGAGCATTGGGGGCGCGATTGCCTGGATTTTCTCTAAGCTATTTCAGCATACGACACAGGGGTTATCATTATTGTGCGGAGGTTTTTTAGTAGGCTTGCTTGTGCTAGATATCATCCCTTCTTCCTTTCAAATCTATCAATCATTTGGGATTATATTAGGTATTTTTATTGGTTATTTCATCTTCCAACTACTAGATACCTTATTTCATGCTTCTCATGCACAGAATCCCTCTGTCTCTCTATTAACACTAGCAATGATTATCCATACAATACCTATTAGTCTCACTGTTGGAAATTTACTTGGGAATGCTGCATTAAGTATTTCTCTCACAGCCTCCATTATTCTTCATCATGTTCCAGAGGGATTTGCATTATCTACTGCACTCATCTCTCAAGGTGAAAGGCTTTGGAGACTTTTCATTTATTTCTTCATCTTCTCTATTTTCTTTAGTATTTTCATCTGGTTTGGTCAGTATTGGGCTTTACCAGACAAAGCACAAGGGATCTTAATGGGCATTTCGATAGGACTGATTGCTACAGCTAGTATTTCTGAATTCATTTTGCATCAGCTACAGAAAGTCTCATTTAAAGCATTTTTTATGTATCTCTTTCTAGGTTATTTCCTAAGCTATATTTTCCATATACTTGTTGAATAACAAAGGGATGTCTCCGCGCATGAGACATCCCTTTCCTCTTTTATTCTTCTTCACTAACTAGCATTAAAGTAAGCGTTAAAATTTTAGAAACCTCTGCCCGAGTAAGATTACCTTTTGGGTTAAACTTACCATTCGTACCATTTAAAATACCTAGATGTTGCAATAGACCGATAGCCTCTACTGTTTCTTGACGCATTTGATTTTTATCTGTGAATGAATTGTTTTTGCTCACTTGCGCAACATTCACTTCCATACCTTCTAAATACCTAGCAGTAATATAGGCCATTTCCTCTCGTGTAACGGGCTTTTTCGGCTCAAATTTTTCACCATTGAAAATATCGATTAAGCCATACTCCTCAAGAATCGCTACCTCCTTAGCACCCCAGAAACCACTAAGATCAGTATAAGAAGCAGGACCCTCATAATCTTCATTCACATTTAAGCCAGATGCACGGAAAATAATAGCCGCCAGTTCTCCACGCGTCACTTGTCCATTTGGATTAAACATAGTAGCCGTTGTCCCATTAATGATATCTGTTTGATATAGTAACTGAATATAGCTTTCAGCCCAATGACCAATAGCATCCTTGAAATATCCACCTGCTTTTAACTCAACGTCGGCACGAGCAAATACCTGTACCATATCATTTAAATCTTCTGCACTAACTGCTTCCCATTTGCCAGCTGTATATATCTCACTCTTATAGCCATTACTAGTTTGTGTAATTTTTATTTGAATCGCAGGCCCAAATAACTTCTTCAGTTCTTCATAGTTTTCCTTAAACTCTTTTTCTCCCTCAGGATAGAGGTTTGTACCATCTTTGTACGATTGAAGAATCGCCTCTAATGAAATTTTCACTGTAATACTATTTTTTGTTGTAACAATCGACACTTCGTTATTTTCAAAGCCTATTTTAGATAACAAAAGCATTTTATAAATATCTTGATAGGGCATGGCTTGTAACTGACTAGTGGCTGCAACATTCTGCTTTGGATGGATTATATTTGCCACATTTACTGCATCCTGGGCATACGCCTGTCCACCAACCCCTGTAAAACATGCAATACTCAGTGCACCAGCTAACATTATTTTCTTCACTGTTTTTCCCCCTTCAATTCATAGATTCAGTGTACTAAAACAACAGTTTATAAATCTATAAAAATATGGGAATTAAACAATAATTATATAAAAGACCCATTTTTAACACATTATAATTTTCCTATTTTACTTATGAGTTTGAAACTAGTTTAACAGAAAGACAAATTACTTAATGCTATCTACAACAATTACATATGTAATTAGATATATCTCTCAAATGAGGGCAGCTTAAAGGCTGTTCTTTGTTATATTTCTTTAACAGCGGGTACATACTTGGAAAGAAACTTCTTTCAATATACTTTATATTTATATAATGTTAGAGGCTTTCATTTGATTTTTATTCAACGGTAGAAGTAGTATGGAATTGTAACGAAGGATTGATCTACATATCCACACTATTATATTGATGTAACAATTTCAAAGGAGGAATTTCGATGAATTATCAAAACATTACGGTTGCAGGTAGTGGTGTATTAGGAAGCCAAATTGCTTATCAATCTGCTTTCAAAGGCTTTAATGTAACAGTGTATGACATTAACGATGAGGCGTTAAAAAATGCACAGGATCGTATTACAAAATTAAAACCATTTTATCAACAAGATTTAGGTGCTACACAAGAAGAAGTGGATGCAGCCTATGCACGTCTTACTTTTAATAGTGACTTGGCGCAAGCCGTTGCCAATGCTGACCTTGTTATAGAAGCAATCCCTGAAGTTGTGAGCATCAAAACAGAATTTTACACGAATCTTGGAAAAGTAGCACCGGCAAAAACAATTTTTGCAACAAACTCGTCTACTTTACTACCAAGCCAATTTGCTGAAGCAACTGGCCGTCCTGATAAATTTTTAGCTCTTCACTTTGCTAATACAATTTGGAAAAACAATACTGCGGAAATTATGAAACACCCTGGTACAGATATGAAAGTATTTGATGAAGTGATTGAATTTGCACGCGCCATTGGCATGGTACCACTACCATTGCATAAAGAGCAACCTGGCTATATTTTAAACTCATTACTAGTTCCGTTTTTAGATGCAGCTGAATCTTTACTTGTAAAAGAAGTGGCCGATCCAGAAACAATTGATAAAACATGGATGATTGGTACAGGCGCTCCACTTGGACCATTTGCTATTCTAGACATCGTTGGCATTAACACTGCCTATAACATTGTGGAAGCGAAAGCAACTGCCACTGGTGATGAAAACATGAAAAAATTAGCTAACCTCTTAAAAACAGAGTACATCGAAAAAGGCAAATTGGGCCGCGCAACAGGTGAAGGCTTCTACACATATCCAAATCCAAGCTTTGCAAAACCAGATTTCTTAAAGGGTTAATGATTAAAAAGAGCAATTGTCCTTCTTAAAAGGGCATTGCTCTTTTTTTATCATACAAAAAAATTCCAAAAACTAGGTGTGTTTTCAAATTCCTTCGTTGTCAGCTTTTCAATAATTTTCAGCTTAATCTCCTGCTCTAAGTCTTCTCTATCCTGGTAACTTGTTTGATGAAGACACTGCTTAATTTTTGGCGTAAAATTTTCAATAATTATTAGCATCTCCTCATTCATATTGTTCTGCATTGACTAAATCTCCTCCTTTCTAATAATATGATGAAGCTTCTTTAAAGCCTTTCGATGCAGGTTGGATATATTCTGTGGTGTTGTTTTTAATGTTTCAGCGATTACTTTTATAGAATAGTCTTTGACATAAATCATTTCTAAAATTTGCAGTTGCTTGTCTGTTAATTTTTGCAAGCCTTTAAAGAGCTGTTCATTTTCAATTTTTTCTAATAATCCTTCTTCTTCTCTCTCTTCGTAACTTATACCGTCGTCCATTAGACCACTATCTGCGACTAATAAAAAGCGATTTTGCAATCTTCTCTTTTTTTTATCGAAATCCAAGCTAAAGAAATAAATTAAATTGCTGATATATTTTATTTTCTGTACCCTTTGATAATGAGCTTGAAATGTTTCATCAACCATTTTCAAATTACAATCATTGGGATATAAGATTGCATGTTGTACCAAATAAAGATTTTGTGCATCTGCCAAAAAACTCCTGATAATTGGGTTTTTAACCTGTTCTCTATTTCTGTAAAAAAACTCTTCTATTATTTTGTACTCATTACACATTCGCATCACTCCTATATATTCGCCTTCTTGTTCATTAAAGTGAATATCATATATCTATTATAAACCAAAACAGAACAAATGTTCTCTAATTTATTCATTCATATTGATTTTATTAATCGTACGTTCACTTTTCATAACTGTAAGCATCACAATAATGAGGGAGGAAGATGTTATGATACCAATTGAAACTATACAAATGTGGGTTCACCTAATAGGTAATTCAGGTTTCCCTATTGCCATTACCATCTATCTCTTTATGCGTTTTGAGAAGAAAATAGAAAATTTGGAAGCGATTATCTTGAAGTTGTTAGATAAAAGGGAAAATTAATAAGCCTATAAAAAAATATACGGCAGCATCCTTTAAAAAGGATGCTGCCGTGTGACTTAAAGATGCTTCTGCATACCATATATGTAAGAACAAATATGTAGATGGGGGGATTTTATGGAGCTTATATTGGCCATTTTTCTCATGCTAGATATTCCCTACAATTACTTTCAACATTCATTCCCCATTATGATTGAATACTTGGGGAATCTTGGATTTTGGCTGGCACTCCCATTATCGGTCCTTACTATCTTGCTAAGTCTATGGTTACTTATAAAAAAAGTGGGCATTGTTAGCTCTTTACTTATTCTTTTTATTACGGGGATTCTTTTATTCCTTGCTTTAATTTCATTGTTCCATTGTTACTCATCCTAATAAATTGAAGCCTTTGAAGATGGAATACTTCAAAGGCTTTTTAGCATTTTTAGAAATACAGCACCATATAATCCTCATCAAAATATTGCTGCCCTATTTTTAAGGCGTTTCGTTCTGTTCCAAAAACGTGAAAACCTAACGATTTGTATAATCCTTTTGCTGATTCATTGGAAGAAACAACTGTTAAATTAATTTGCTCGACATCTACTAGTGTCTTTGCTTGATTGATGATCTCTACCATTAGTTGTTTTCCTATGCCCAATCCCCGTTTTTTTGAAGAAACATAAACGGCAAAAATACTCGCTTTATGCTTTAGCTTCATTTTATTTGCTTGCACCAATGTCGCCACACCGAGTAAATCCTCCTGGTCAAATGCCCCAAACGTAAATGTTCCCTGTCCTTCGAGCCTACTTGCAAACGACTCAATTGACAAATCCTTTTCTTCCTCGAAGCTAGCGCCAAAAGCTTCTGGATTTGTTTGCAATCCCTCTAATCTTAAATCTCTATATACTTCAGCATCTGCAGCTTTTAATTGTCTAATTTCCATGCCTTTTCCTCCTATCATACTTTTCCTATTTATCGGCCATAACGATTGGCATTTGATGTACTTTTCCAACAGTAATCCTTAAAATGGAAATAAGGGAGCTGGAAATCTATGGAATCTACTAATATGTCAAAACACTTTCTTACATTACAGGCGCAACGAGCACACTATCTACCAGCTATTCATTCACTTTCACAGGAAGAACTATGGCGAGTAACACGCGAGGGAAAATGGTCCATTGGTGAACACTTTTATCACCTTTATTTGATTCTCAAAATGCTCCACACAGCAACCAAATATTCTTTATTCCTTACGCCTATCGCTAAAATGCGAAGAAACAAGCCATTCTCTACTGAAATACATGATATTTATGAAGAATATCAATCCAAAAAAGGACATGGAATGCGAGCACCCAGTATTTTGATTCCACCTAAGAAAATACGCTTTGTATTAAACAGTTATGATATCGAGCAATTACTTATCAACGAGACACTTGCTTTGCAAAAGTTAGTACAAAATATAGACGAGGATGTTGCAGGGCATATTGTTTTTCCTGATCCCATTGCGCATTATCCTAATCTCATTCAAGCTATTCAGTTGCTGGCTATTCATGAGAGACATCACTATGAGATTGCTGTTAAAAGAAAAGTGACCTAAAATGATGCTAACATTTTAGGTCACTCTATAGTTTCTAAAGCAGCATACGTAAAAACTTTTCAAAATGCACGCCTGCCTCACGAGGTACTTGCTCCTTCGAAGTAGCTTCAATTGCAGCGGCTAAAAATGTTTCTGCTAGTTTCATTGACTCCATTAAATCTTGTCCGCGCATCATGCCGCCCATTATGATGGATGCGAAGAGGTCGCCTGTGCCTGAATAGCTCTCACCATTATAGTTGCGGATATTATGAAAAGACCGCTCGGAATCGACAAACATATTGCCAACATAACGCTTGTCCGTATCCCCTACTGGTGGATTCAAACCCGTAATAATGACGTTTGCTCCAGTTGCTTGCTGTAACTGCTGACCTGCTTCCTTAAGGGCATGAATATAATCTGTATCATTTTGATAGCTCAATAGCCTTTCATAGGATAAACCTGTAAGCAAGCAACATTCCGTAACATTTGGCGTAATAATATCAGCACACTTTACTAACGCTTTCATACGATCAAGCAATTCACCAGTAAACATCTTATAGACCTCACCATGATCGCCCATTACTGGATCGACAAGCAACGTCGTCTTATTTGAGTGAAACACGTCTAAAAAGCGAAATATATTATCGATTTGCTCCTTACCTGTAACAAAGCCTGTATGAATACCATCAAAGGTAGCTCCAAGCTTACTCCACTCGTCTATAAAAGAGTCCATCTTTGACGTTAAATCTTCACAATAAAAGCTTGAATATCCTGTTTGAGCCGTTAAAATAGCTGTTGGTAGTGGGACTGCTTGCACACCCATCACAGAGAGTACAGGCATCGCCGCCGTTAACGAGCACTTTCCAAAGGACGACATATCTTGAATTACTGCAACTTTTTTCATCATACATTCCACCTAACTCATCCTGCTTTTACTCTCCTCATCGTATCACAATTAGAAAGATGCGAAAATAACCTCTAACTGACCCTTAACTTTTTTATGAAATTGACACTTTTACAATAGTCAGTCCTTTGTTAAAGTAAAAATCATCAAAATATTCATCATAGTGAGGAAGAGACAAATGCAAAATATACAAAGGCCAACATCCTATACAAAATCACGTACAAAAACATTTGATTTAGTCATTACAGCCATTTTAGCAGCACTTGTTTTCGTTGCTACAATGTTTATCAATCTGAAGCTACCAATAGGGCAAGGTGGTCTTATCCACTTAGGAACATCTATGCTGTTTATCTCCGCTATTTTATTTGGACCAAAAAAAGGAGCACTTGCTGGAGCTATTGGAATGGGCTTATTCGATATCGTAGGTGGCTGGTTAATTTGGGCACCCACAACCATTATTTCACGCGCATTACAAGGCTTCATTGTTGGTAAAATTGCTTGGTCAAAAGGACATAAAGGTGATAATCTTGGGTTGAATATTTTAGGAGCAGTAGTATCAATGCCCGTGATGATTGCCGTATACTATGTTGGGCAGGCCATTATGTTCAACAGCTGGATTGCCCCGCTGGCATCCATTCCTGGGGATGTCATTCAAAACATCGTAGGCTTAGTTATCGCCATCCCGGTATGTGTTGTACTGAAGAAAACGCCATACTTCAAAAAGAATTTTTAATGAGAATACGCCATCTTGCTGTTCAATACAGTAAAGATGGCATTTTTTATGGTGTGAGATATAGAAACAATGAATTTCAAGATAACTCGAAACTAGCCTTGATTTTTTTCATACTATAAGGTGGAGGTGGAAAAATGCCAAGAGTAAAATACCGCGATGCAGACGTTGCTTTAATGGCAAGGATGATGAGGGCAGAAGCTGAGGGTGAAGGTCAACAAGGTATGCTTTACGTGGGCAATGTCATTGTGAATCGTGCAGTGGCGTCCTGTTTAGACTTCAATGATGTAAGAACGATTGAGCAGGTTATTTACCAGGTACAAGGTGGAAACTATTCTTTTGAAGCTGTTCAAAAAGGCAATATGTTTTACCAACGAGCGAGAGAAACGGAAAAAAGATTGGCGAAACAAAACTTAGATTTCTGGCGAGAACATCCAGCAAAATACGCACTCTGGTACTTCAATCCATATGCACCATGTCCCCCAACATGGTATGGTCAGCCGTTTACAGGACAATTTAAGAATCATTGCTTTTATGAACCTGCTCCAGATACTTGTGAGAGTGTATATATGGGATAATACGTTCAACGTTAAAAAGGGAATACCTCTATTGCAGGTATCCCTTTATGCTTATATTTTATAGCATGGCTTAATCCATCACTTTTAAAAGCTTTTCCTTAAACATCATTACTCCAATCAAGCCAATGATAGAAAATATGACTGGCGAGATGAAGCCATAGTAGTACCCATCATTTACATTGCCTGTGGCAGCTTGAAAGTAATCTAAAATATACCCAAAAATAATCGGCAGCAATGCGGCACTTAGAAAGCCCCCTGTATTGGCAAATCCAGAAACAATGCCTGATTCAGCTAAAGGGAAAGTTTGACGAACTGCCGCAAAGGTTAAAGCACTTGCACCATAGCCAAAGCCGATGATAAAGAACAGGACAATGAGCATGAAAATGGACGGATGTCCTTTCAATAAAAGAAAGGCAAACCAACTCGTTAAAACCGCAATATGCACAACAATATAGGGTCTCTTAATTGTACCTAACCAGCCAGCAATCCAGCTCATTAATGGTGCTCCTAAAAGCGCTCCGACTAGACCAATCATAATTAACTGACTAGCCTCTGACCGTGACATCTCATACATATTGATCCCATATGGTACTGCCCACGAGCTAATAAAGCCAACATACCCGCCCACAACGCCAAAATGACAAAAAAATAAAGACCATGCTTGCCTGCTTGAAAATATTCTTCGTAATAATATGGAGCTTTTTTCACGTTTTATTTCTTTAGTTATGCTTACAGATTCCTTTGAAAAAATGCGTTTTGTGTTTTGTACGAGCACAAAATAAAGAAGTACACCACATAAGCATAGTAAAAGTCCTGTAGAGAAAAAGGTGATTCGCCAACCTAATAAAAGAATCAATGTAGCAAAAGGCACTGTTGCCAATAAGAAACCTAAGCTCCCTGTCATACCTGCAAAGCCAATTAATCGGACAAACTCCTTTTTATGAAACCATTGTGCCAAAATAAGCACCATATTCACCCATATGGTCGCATCTCCTACACCAGTAAGCATTCTAGAAAAGAATAGAATGAATTCATGTGTACCTAGACTGTAAAGAATGGTTCCTATACCTGTAAGGATGGCACCAATGATGAGGAAAAGGTTTGGCCCAAATCGGTCAGCTAAAATCCCCATCGGAATTTGCAAACTCGTGTACACAAAAAATTGAATACTCGTCAATAACCCGATTGTCGAAGCCGTTACCCCAAAATCCTCCATCAATTGATCTGTAATTAACCCTGGAGCAGTTCGCTGACTTGCCATTAACAAATAGGTAAACAATACAGCAACAAACACAATCCATCTGTACTTATGTTGTTGTTTGTCCAATAATCACTACTCCTATTAGCTTTTATTTTATGTATATGAGTTCGAGGTCAGGATAAAACCTGCTTTTGAGGAAGCTTCAAAGTTACGACCGCAAAAAAACGCACCTAGTCTTTACTAAGTGCGTTCATGCTAGATTATACTGCTGGCTGAGGCTGTTCACTGACATGTACTGCTGGTTGACGGTCTTTCCAAGGCATGGCTTCCTCTAGCTGTCTACCTAGCTGTAATAACGTCAATTCATCTGCAAATTTACCCGTCATTTGTAGACCAATTGGTAGGCCTGATTTACTTTCGGCTAAAGGCAATGATATGGAAGGCTGGCCTGTAGCATTGAATAAATTTGTAAACGGTGCATACGTGAAAATTTGCTCTGTCCATTCAACAGCCGAAATGTTAGGATTGTTGGCATTTAATTCACCAATTTTAGCAGGAAGTGTGCCAATAGTTGGACTCAATAAAATATCATAGTCTTCAAAGAAGCCTGCTACTTGACGTGAAACGACAGCATTTGTATGAATAGCTTCCAATAAATCAGCCGCCTTTAATTGACCACCATATTCATAGCATTTCCAAATGGCTGCTTCAATATTTTCTGGAGAAACTGCTTTACTAGTTCCCGCTGCTGCCCCCTTAATCATTTGATAAATATTCGCTGTCCAAATATCGACCGTCGCCTTTGTAAATGATGCTTGTTCATATTTCGGACGCGCCTCCACTATCACGTGTCCTAGCTCCTTTAAAACTTGAACTGTTTTATGAACTGCTTCTATACATTCCGGATCGACAAATGCCCCAGAATTTGTTTCAGTTGTCCAAGCAATTTTTAGTGGGCGCACTGTTTCCTGGATAAGTTGTCCATACGGTGCATGTGTTACTTCTAATTTGGAATAGCTCCCTAAGTCAGGGCCTGCTACTTGATCCAATAAAACAGCTGTATCACGAATTGTACGAGTCACAGCGAACTCAATGGCAATACCATTTAAAGGCTCGCTATTGAATGGACCAGCTGGAACTCTTCCACGTGTTGGTTTTAATCCCACTAACCCACTACAGGAAGCGGGGATACGAATAGAACCTCCACCATCATTGGCATGAGCGATTGGCACAATACCACTTGCAACAGCCGCTGCTGACCCACCACTCGAACCGCCTGGACTATGAGTCAAATTCCACGGATTGCGCGTTGCACCATAAATAACCGCTTCAGTAGCTGCATTATAGCCAAACTCTGGTGTTGTCGTAGTACCTGCTAAAATCAGGCCTGCCTTCCTAAAACGCGCCATTAATTCACTATCGACAGCTATAACAGTATTTTCTCCAATACGACTCCCCATACTATGCGGAACACCCTCTGCATGTAACACAAGCTCCTTAATTAAAAACGGAACACCTGCAAACGGCGCATTTTCATCAACCTTCTCAATGGCTTTATCAGCCTGCTCTTCTAACACACTAACAACTGCATTAATGGATGGATTGACTTTTTTTATTCCTTCTAACGCTAGCTCCTTTAACTCCTGTGGTGTTACCTCCTTTGATTTTACTAGCTCTGCCAACCCAATACCGTCATAGGATGCATACTCTTGTAAATTCATATTATCACCTCGTATAGTAGTAATCTTGCAACTATAATGTACTGAATATTCTAAATTTAAGATATTACCCGAAAGGATAATTCTGTTTTAAGTAGAATATAAATGCATAATAGAGAAATGAGGTGTTTTCATGTTTTTAGAAAATGATTTAGAAAACATTCTTAAAGCAAGCTATCATATTTCAAATATGAATGTGAAACAAAGCAATGAATGTTTTAAACATGAACTATTGCAAACAATTAGTCAGCATCTCGGCTATCACCATATGTTATTTTGGGAAATAGCAAATAATGAGCTAACCGCCCCTGTGCTTTTTAATATAGAGAGTCACACGATTAATGACTATTTACAAAGATATAAAAACTTTGATCCATTGCACCCCCAAAATATAAATACACAGCCTTCCATTCAGCTAATGAGTAGGAATGAAGTTATGTGCCTGCAAAAACAAACCCACTATAAAGAAGTATTTTTGAAAGAAAATCGCTATGAAGATGAAATGGCCATGTATTTAAGAATAGACAATAGGCTCGTAGCCGTTATTGGCTTTTTAAGGAAAACCGGAGAGAAGCTATTTAATGAAAAAGATATTTTAAAGTTAGTGTATTTGAAAAGAAATATCGAAAACATGTATTCCTTACATCACTTTTCACAGCCCTCCATCGTGTTGGAAATGACAGATCGAGAACGAGAAGTTTTAAAGTTTGTATTCAAAGGCTTGAAAAACCTAGATATCGCCCAGCGATTATTTGTCAGTGAAAATACAATCAAAAAACACCTTCAAAACCTATATAGAAGGTTTCAAGTAACCAATCGTACCCAACTGCTGGCAAAGTGTTTGAAGTATATTGATCATATTTAGGAGGGTCATCTATTGAATTCAAAGGTAGTATGATTAATTGGCATAAAACTATTTTCCCTCAGTAAAAAATGTCCCACCAATTGGGTGGGACATTTCTAATTTTAATTCTAACTATAGAGGTGCTCTTTTACTTAATTACTTTGCACTTTATACACTTTACTATCAAGCTGTCTATTTATTCCCTGCTGTAAAAATCGTGTGGCGGTAAATAGTTTTTCTTCATCAATATTCGTTTGGACGCCTAAACGATGCAGGAAATTAACTAAATCATTCGTTGACACATTGCCGCTTGCACCAGGGGCATAGGGGCAACCCCCTAAACCTCCAATAGCACTGTCGTATTTTGTAATCCCCAGCTCAAGTGCTGCAAAGATATTGGCTAAAGCACGGCCATACGTATCATGAAAATGAAGGGCAAACAAATCACTATCGTATTGAGTGAGTAGCTCTGATAAAATAGCCTTTACTTGTACAGGATCCGCTACCCCAATTGTATCACCTAGTGAAATTTCAGAAACGCCCATTGCTAGATAGGCATCAATGATATCCTTCACTGTTTGAAGCTTTACTTCATCACCAAACGGACTGCCAAATACAGTTGAAATATAGCCTCTTAACGATATACCTTCACGATTTGCTGCTTCAGCTACAGCTTTTAAGTTCTGTAAAGATTGGTTAATTGAAGCGTTTACATTACTTTGATTATGCTCCTCAGAGGCGGAGATAAATAACGCAATTTCATCAACCTTTTGTTGAATGGCTCCTTCTACCCCTTTCAAATTAGGCACAAGCGCTGCATACGTTATTTTTTCATCACGTGCGATTTGCTCAAACACTTCATGATGATCGGCTAAAGCTGGTATCCACTTGGGACTAACAAAAGAGGATACTTCGATATGACGGACACCTGTTTCACTTATTAAATTAATCCATTGCACTTTCAAATCAGTTGGAATAAAAATTTTCTCATTTTGTAAGCCGTCACGAGGACCAACTTCTCTTATTTCCACTTGTTTTGGTAAAGTCATAAAGATACACTTCCTTTAATTAAATGCCGAACAGCTGTAGCATAATCCAGCTTGATGCGTAGAATACCATGAATTGCACACCGGCCCCTACACCTAAAATACGATTTAATAAACCACCAACAGTTGCGACTGTAAATGTTAACACTACTCCTAGCAATTGTGCCTCGTTATAGGCAAGCAAAAATGCTAAACCGATGAACATCGCTACGATTGCTTCCTGGCTAATATATTTCAATACTAATACAGATGCTTTACGTGCATAATTCATCGCAAATGGATAAGCAATTAAAGCGGCTACACTAATACCGATTAACCCAAAAATGAAAAAGTCCCATGAAGACATTAGCGTGTGTAAGTTGTTAACTGGATCTACTGTAAAAATCGGTGGTGCATTAAATAAAGGTGATGCTGGTCCAAGTGCTACTGGACTTAACGGAATACCGAATGCAATTAATGGAATAATCGCTTCAGCAATATATGTCGATTCCGTTACACCATTCATAACAGTAAGACTCGTTGTTGATTTTTTATAGGCACCTTTTGTACGAGAGCCTACAATTTCTCCCATCAATGACGTCATCCCAACAGGACTGAAGACAAATGTAAGGGAGGAAAGAAACGTTGTAATACTCGTAAAAATGGTCTGCCTTTTCGATAAAATTTTAAATGGATTCGGGAAATAGCCTTTCCATGATTTCGTTTCGGGAGCAAGATTATATTGATTTGGCTTACTGCGTGCTAGATCATTTTTAGCAACAGAAGAAGCCGCCATTAAAATATTACAAAACATCGGTCCAATCGCAATTCCTAAAAAGAATGTAATACTTAAATGTTTATCCAGCATCGCAAAGCTAACGCTATCTAAAGCTTTAATGAAAAATGCAAATGGAACAATGATTAAAATACTTGCCCATTTTCCTTTTGAAAAGAATGCGATTAAAATTGCGGCAAGTGTAAAAATGATGCCTGATGAAGATTTAAAAAAGTCGGCAAATTGACCTAAAAACTGACCTAACAATACAGCGGTTGGTAGGGCGATAAATGCACCGATAACACCGCCAGAAATCATTTTACGTAGTGCAACGTGCGGCATGCCTAAACGGCGTAATGTATTGGCATGATCGATTAACGGTACAGCCGTTGTATCCCCTGGAATGCCTAATAACGCAGTTGGGACAGCATGTGTTAAATGCTTAGCTAACACGCCCGCCATGAAAAAGGCGAATACCCCTTCAGGAGGCGCTCCCAGCAAAATAACTAACAATGTAATTGGTACCATAATTGCTGTTTCATCTGTACCTGAAATAAGTCCAATTATAGTAAAGATTGCTGCACCAAGAAGTGCAAATAAAAGAGCTATTAAATAAATACTCATTTTTTATCCGCTCCTTTCAAGCCTTGTAAGCTAGAAAGAATGCCAAAATCCTCAAGCTCTTTTTTTGTCACCGGATCTTCCTCGATTAAGCGTATTTCCTCGTCTATATCAATTTGTAAATCCTCAAATGCTTCCTTTAAAGAATGACTAGATGCTTCATCTTCTACTAAAATACGCTTTGGTTTAAAAAGAATCGTATTAATAGCAACAACAATCAGAATACCCGTGATTCCTGTTAACAGTGAATAAGAGTTAATCATCTGAGGGTCTACAAACTTCGGAAAAACCCACTGACCAAACTGATAGCCTAAAAAGCTTGCGGCAACGCTTAAAATAATTGAAATAATTAACTGATTGCCAGAAACCGTGTCTCCTAAAATTTCAATAAACTTCTTTTCCTCTACATTTTTTTGCTCATTGTATGGAGTATTCGCCATGTATTATTCACCTCGCAGAGAGTTTGTAATCTCTAAAACACGATCATAACGGAAATCCTTCTCTTCTACCGCCTGCTGCACAACACGATCAATAATATCGCCTGTTGCCCCAGCCATTACAGCCAAGTTTTTCGCATGCAGACGCATATGACCAGATTGAATACCCTCTGCTGAAAGTGCGCGTAAGCTTGCTAGATTTTCTACTAATCCTACTGCTACAATGTAGCTAGCTAGCTCCTCTGCAGATTGCACATCCATAATTTTTAGCGCTGCTTTTGCAACAGGATGAGTCTTCGTAGCCCCTCCCACAATACCAACAGCTAATGGCAATTCCAACGTCCCAACAAGATTGCCTGCTTTATTCAGCTCCCACGTTGTTAAAGAACGATATCTACCAGAACGAGCAGCATAGGCATGAGCACCAGCCTCAACAGCACGTGTATCATTACCCGATGCTAATACTGCAGCAGTAATACCATTCATAACCCCTTTATTATGTGTGGCAGCCCGATACGGATCAGCATCTGCAAATTCGTAAGCACTTACAATATTTTTCGCAATCTCTATCCCCCCGAGCATTTCTGTCGAGAATTCTCCACGCGCACGAACAATACGCTTATCTGCTAAATTTGAAATAATCCGTAGCACAACTCGTCCATTTGTAATACGTTCGATTAATGGTGACACAGATTCCGCCATCGTATTGACTGCGTTTGCCCCCATTGCATCCTTCGTATCTACGATTAAATGAACGACAACCATTGTTTCTTTTGCTGTGTCGATTAAGTGCACTTCTATATCCTTCACTCCACCGCCTAACTTGACTAACGTTGGATCCTTTTCATTACAATGCTCGATGATCTCATTTTTATGTTCAAAAATTTTCGCCCTCGCTGCATGAGGGTCCTCAATATTTAATACCTGAATCTGTCCGCGCATAACTGTTCCCGAGCTGGAAGTAAAAATACCCCCTAACTCATATGCTGCACGGGCAGCATTACTAGCCGCAGCAATTACTGACGGCTCTTCAGTAGCCATCGGAATAAATACCTCTTTGCCATTCACCTTAAAGTTGGCCGCTACCCCTAGAGGCACTGAAATATGTCCAATAACATTTTCAACCATTGCATCAGCAAGCTCTAATGAAATTCCACTTTTTAAAGCTTCAACTTCCTCGTTGGTTAAATTTGATTTTTCAGCGATTAACTTAATTCGCTCTTCTACTGAAAGTAAATAAAATCCCTTAATACGTGAAGTCATCCCCATACCCCCAAAATTAAAAAAGTGTAATATAATTCAACTTAGTTGAATAACATTACACCAATTGTAAATTGTCTGAATAGTATTGTAAACAAGAAATTTGTATTTTCGATAATATTTACGTTTAAAAGAAAGATTTAATCCTCAACATAAATCGTTAATACCTTTGAGTTTTCTGCAGAATTATTAATAAAGATATGTTCCTTTTTCCCAGAAAAATACGCAGAGTCCCCCTCTTCTAAATGGTAAAATTTATGATCGTATTTCAAGACGATACTACCAGAAATGACATAAATAAATTCATCATTATCGTGTGTATAAGGAGCTAAATTTTCCGCCCCATTATGTACAGTAACAATAGAAGGATTGATATTGCTCATATAGCTCTTATTCGCTAACAGCTCATATTGATAGCCAAGTTCATTCGTCTCAACAGTCTCATTGCGTTCTTTTTTCGAAACAATCGAAATGCCATCAAATTGATCCTGAATAACAAACCAAGCCATTGGCACATCAAATATTTCCGCAATCTTGGACAATGTCACCAGACTCGGTGTCGCTTTGCCATTTTCTATTTTTGAAATATGACTTTTCGTTAAATTAATCTGCGAAGCTAAATCATCCTGAGACATTTTATTTTTCTTCCGCATCTGCTTTATTTTTACTCCAACTTCTAGTAAGTTCATCTATTCCAGTCCCCTCGATCATTTCGGTTTTTACAATAACTATACTATATTTTTAAATGATGGATAGAAAAATACGGAGGTATAATACTCTTCATTTTCCTCTGTTCAATTAAATTCAAAAGGGTGTGCTGAAAGTTTCTCGACTTTTAGCACACCCTTAAACATTATAGTGATGACATTCACATCTTCTTAGGCTGAATCCCGCGAATCGTATTTTTTTGGAATTGTTGCATTATGCTCCACAATAAATACTTTGAGAGGCCAAAATTAGCTTAAGTTGAACTGAAGAAAGAACACTAATTCAAAAGTTCTTGATAGAATCGGTGACATTTCCGACCTTGTCATAAAAGCGTTCAAAAAAATGAAAATGAAATGGATAAATTCTCTGTAACTCTCAACGATTTCATTTGTTTTTCAAAAGAGAGTGTGTTCCCTATGACAACAAATGCACGGAGTATGAACAAATAAAAATTCTAGGGTGGTACGGTACATGAAATGTTAAGAGGAATGGATATCTGATAATAAGTTTTCTGTCATCGAATCTGCCATTTAGGAGAATAATAAAATATACCACAATTTTATTTTAAAGAAAAACATAGGGAGATTTTAGTCTTCCTATGTTTTCATTCAAATTATTGATCTGTTTGTTCTTGCTTCTTTTTTAAATACGCCGCACGTATTTTCTCAAGTTGCTGCTTTTTATCAAATTGGGCTGGCTTGTGTTTTTCATGATACTTGGCCACAGCCACCTTACCTTTAGTATCTAATTGATATTTCCCCACTTTGGTTCACCTACTTTTCCTGCCTTTAAAGAAATCTATTCAACAAATATAGTATACCTTATTTTGCTGATGTAAACCTTTTTCCTATATTGGTGTACTGCTTAACTTTAAATTCAGTAAAAGCTTAGTAAATAACTTTGACAAATGTATTTAAAATATCTGTATCCTCTTTTCAGATGACAATGCTTTATCTTTACCACCAATTATTGCTCACTTTGATGTATAGAGACGGCGGGAGTCGAACCAACCGTCTCAAAATGTTGTTAAATCAATGGCTGCGGGGGTAAGTCATTTTATTGACTATGGTTTTGACTACATTCATTCCTGATAGCTCACATGAAAATTCCCTATAAATATTTCAAAAGTACTTTGAATTAACTCCATCTCATCTCCTGTGATTTTTTTCAATTTAAGAAACTTTTTTATTGCTAGCCTTAATTTAGCTTTCTTGCTGTCGAATTTATACCAATCAAGAGTGTAATTTTCAACTATAACTCTACATAACTCATTTAACATATTTTCATCATTTTCATAATGCGTTCCTAAGAAAGACCTTTTTAATTCTATTTTTATTTCATCTATAGGTATTTCAATTGAGTTATGTTTTGCTTCCTCTTCTGCCGCTCCCTCTTCTTCTTCTTCTTCTTCCTCTACCTCTTCTTCCTTTATTAAGAAAGAATACTTAATTTTTTCTATACTGACTGCATCATCATCAAATGTAAGGGCTTCAATACTATCTAGAACAATTTTTTCAATATGTAAATTTTTCAAATCAACTATCTCAACAACGAAGTACATTGAGATCTTCAAATCGTATGAAATACCTTTTTTACCAGCATCTAAAATGCCTTTTATACCAAATTTGTATGTTGTATCTCCAATTTCATTTAAGTCAACTATTTTATCTTCTAGACTTAAACCATTAACCTTACATTTCATACCATTTATTTTTATAAAATCTTTTTTTAAACAATAGTTTAAATCATCAATTAAAACATCAACTACTTCTGAAATAGAGCTCTGTATAAAGTCAAATAGGTCTCTCAAGTTCTTTTCGTCCGAATATTTTTCGATCAATCTATCTAATTTATTTCTATCGTCCCTTCCAAATATTTCAATCTTCTTTCCAGTCCTTACTTCAAACTCATCAGCTAATTCATCTTTAAACCCTTTATCTGCAGTAAAAAAAATATATTCCCCATCATTATTTTCGGCATGTTCTAATATGGATTCCCATATTAGAACATCTTTAAAGCCTTTATCAGATTTTTTATCTTTTCCTTCAAACGGAGCTTTTTTATTTAACGCTCTATCCACTATATTAGAAAATTGATTATCACTACATGTAGCGATCAACTGTATTCCCTTACTAGCAATATATTGATCTTGTTTTTCGTTTAAATAAATTTCATAATCCAATGTTTCATCTATATTAATATCTATTTCATAAATATTATCAAATTTGGATTTCGAATTAATTATTTGCTCAAGATCTTCATTAAATGCAGATATTTGTTGTTTAAAAAGTTCCTTAATAGTAATTTCCGGAATTAAGAGTTCAAATCTATCAATTACATCCTGTCTCTCTATTTTGCCTTGAATTTCATCATAAAAAGAATTTATTGTAAACCGAGAAAAATCTTCATAAAATCTATTAAATAATATATTGGTATCAAAGATAATATAAGTTTTCAATATCCTCACCTATTTCCATTATTTTGTGCCATTAGTTCTGCCTGCTTAATAACTGTATCAACAGCTTCTTTTTGTACATCAGGCGGATATCCGTATTTCTTTAACAGCCTTTTAACAGTAACACGCATTTTTGCACGTGCAGATTCACGAAGGTTCCAATCAATCGACATGTTTTCTTTAATCGATTTCGTAAGCTCGTGTGCAATCAGTTTAAGTGTCTCATCACCAAGAACCTGCTCTGCTGTTTCATGCGACGCTAAGGCATCATAGAAAGCAACTTCCTCTTTAAATAAACCAGCCGCTTCACCACGTTTATGCGCGGCATCCATTTCTTTTGCTAATTCAATCAGTTCTTCAATAACCTTCGATGTCTCTATTGCACGTTTGTTGTATTTGTTTAGAGCATTCTCCAGCATCTCCGAGAACTTACGAGCTTGAATAAGATTTGTTCGTTGAACAGCCTTTACCTTACCATTTAGCAAACGATTTAGTAGCTCGACAGCAAGGTTCTTATGTGGCATTGCTTTCACATCCTCTAGGAACTTGTCCGAAAGAATTGAAATATCAGGGTTCTCAATACCCAATGTTTTATAAATATCCACGATTTCTTCTGAAATAACCGATTTCGAAATCAATTGATTTAGCTGTGCTTCCATCTGTGCTGGTGTTCTACGTTTGCTGCCATCCACAATACTTTTCATTAGGCTCGCCTTTACAGCCTTAAAGAAACCAATCTCAGCGTTCAGTTCCTGCGCTTCTTCCGTTGTAGCACATAAGGCAAATGCTTTCGCTAACTCAGTCACTGTATTTAAGAAGCGACGTTTTTCATCGTCACCAAGACCAAGAATGAAATCCATTGTTGCAATAATCGCAGTCATACGTTCTGTTGATTTTTCCGATTTGAAGTTACTATAATCGTGCTCGTATAGCATTTCTGTAATGATTTCGTGCTTCTCTAACATAATATCTACCGCGACGTTCGTATCTATACCAGCGGTACGTTTATCGCTCTCTGTATACTGATGAAGTGCCTCTTTCAAGCTTTCTGCAATGCCAATATAATCAACGATTAATCCACCTGGTTTATCACGGAAAACGCGGTTTACTCGAGCGATTGCTTGCATTAAGTTATGCCCCTTCATCGGCTTATCAATATACATTGTGTTCATAGCAGGCACATCAAAGCCTGTTAGCCACATATCACGGACAATAACAATTTGAAGTGGGTCATTATTATCCTTCATACGCTTGGCTAAGTATTCACGACGACGCTTGTTCCCGATGAACGGCTGCCATTCGGCTGGATCACTTGAAGAACCGGTCATAACAATTTTAATAACTCCTTTATCGTCAGCATCTGAATGCCACTCTGGACGAAGCGCTACAATTTCTTTATATAAATCAATTGCAATACGGCGAGACATGACAACAGCCATAGACTTACCAAATACTGCTTCCTGACGTTCCTCGTAGTGCTTTACAATATCTGCCGCAAGTCGTTTCACACGTGAATTTGCACCTGCTACAGCTTCTAAGCGAGACCATTTCGACTTCAAGCTTTCCTTTAAATTTTGCTCTTGGTCCTCAGTGATTTCTTCATATTCACCATCTATGTTAAGTCCCTCTGGTAGCTCTAGTGGGATAATGCGACTTTCATAGAAGATTTTTACCGTTGCTCCATCTTCTACAGCTTGTGTCATATCATAAATATCAATGTAATCACCGAAAACTGCCGGCGTATTTTTATCTGACGCTTCTACTGGCGTACCTGTGAAGCCAACAAATGAAGCATTTGGCAACGCATCTCGAACGTACTTCGCATAGCCGTATTTCGTTTCTGCATCCTTCTTGCTTACTTTCGCATCGAAACCATACTGGGAACGGTGAGCTTCGTCTGCCATTACGATGACATTCGAACGGCCCGTTAAGCATGGCATGATACCTGTCTCTTCATCTGGTGCGAATTTTTGTAGCGTTGTGAAAATCACACCACCAGCTTCTACAGAAAGTAATTTACGTAAATCATCTCGCCCCTCAGCTTGCGAAGGTGTTTGACGCAGAATAGCGCGAGACATTGTGAATGTTGTATATAATTGGTCATCTAAATCATTTCGGTCCGTTAATACAATGATTGTCGGGTTGTTCATGGCTTGAATTAACTTCGCTGCATAGAACACCATTGAAAGGCTTTTTCCTGAACCTTGCGTATGCCAGACAACGCCAATTCGATGGTCACCATTGACAGCAATTTCTGCTTTCTCAACTGCTTTATTCACAGCATAATATTGGTGATATGCAGCAAGAATTTTATATGTACGCTCTCCATCTGTTTGGAACAAAATAAAGTTACGTAAAATATCTAAAATACGCTGGGGGTCCAGCATTCCTTTTAACAAAACATCTAGCTGAGATAAATTAGTTGGTGCTAGTTCTGTACCATCAATGGTACGCCATGCCATAAAGCGTTCTTCATTAGCAGTTAGAGAACCGACACGTGCATTCACACCATCACTCGTCACTAAAAACGCATTGTAGCGGAACAATGTTGGAATCGTTTGTTTGTAGGTTTGCAGCTGATTATAGCCTTCTGAAATGCCTGTCGATTCATTTGTAGCATTCTTAAGTTCAATCACAACTAAAGGTAAGCCGTTCACGAAAACTAGCACATCAGGACGTTTGTTTTGATTTCCTTCAATGACCGTAAACTGATTTACAGTTGCAAAATCATTATTTTTGAAATTTTCAAAATCAAAAAGCCATACTTTAACTGTTGGATTGTAGCCATCCTTGCCTTGCAGCTGAATATCTACGCCATCCGTCACCATTTGATGAAACTTTTGATTGTTTACAACCATGTCTGGCGATTCATTTGCCTCAATACGCTGCACCGCTAAATCAATCGCTTCATGAGGTACATCTTTATTAATACGAATAAGCGCCTCACGTAAGCGTTCTGTTAGAACAACATCCTGGTAGCTCTCTCGTTCTGGATAATCACCATCAGATGCAATATCAGGTCCAGCCAAGATGGAATAATCCATCTCAGCTAGCCATTCAAGTGTTGCCTGCTCTAAATCTGATTCTAAATATTTAAATTCACTCATTTACGACTCAACCACACTTTCATCTGGGATTTCGATTTCACCTGATAGGAGTTTTGGGAGTAGGGTGTCGCGTAACTTTGTTAGTTTAATATTTTCAAACTCAAGTTGACTCATTTTTTCAAATAACGGCAATACTATTTCTTCGTACTTCATTACAATAGAATCCGGAGCTTTAGTTATTTTCAAACAATTCAAATCCCCTAAATTAATTGCATTAAATACGGCACCATTTGCACCTTGAACAATTTCTCTCAATAACTTCGATATAACTCCAAGTAAATAAAATTGTTTATCTTGTTTATGCTTAAGGGCAAAACAAGATTGATTCATTGCCATATCACGATTTGCTAATGCCATTTTCCCTACAGTTCCTCGTGCTGTAATAAAAATAGTGTTTTTAGGATATAATCTACTGTTACATTTATTCAAACCAAGTTCTGTAATGTGTTTTTCAGTATCGCTACAATATAATGAACTCCCTACATCTTTTGGCGTAAAAAACGGGATATCACCATTCCAATAAGATTCTTCTTTTGTTTTAGGTGTTCCACCACTTAAGAATTCAGAAATAGATGATAAATGGACTGATTCCCATCCAATTGGAACCTCTCCTAATTCACTTTCAACCATTCCCCCACCACTTGAACGATATGGTAAGCCTTGTTCATTTGGGAATTCGAAGTCGATGAACCAGTTTTTAAACAATAAATTAGATGTCTCTTCTAAATTATTTATTATATCAATATTCAATGAAATTTTGTTGTTAATATTCAAGATGAATTGCGCAATAAAATTTTGCACTTCCCTACTTGGTAACTCTATATCTAAATCTCCAATATCTTGTGCTTTTATTGAAGGATAAGTAGTTGTGCTATTTTCAGCTATCCCCTGTAAATATTCAGTAATTTTTTTTTGGGTTAAATAACAGTAAAGAAAATATGGATTAACAATCTCTTTTTTTACAGAAATCACAGTAAATCCAGTTGAGACAATTAAATTCGCGCTATCCTTGTCAATAAAACCAAAATGCTCTTGATTAGGTCTAACAGTTGAATAAATTATATCTCCTTCTTTAACTTTTCTTTTAGCACGACTAGGAATTTTATCCGCACCCTTAATCAATGTAGCAATTTCAGCAATAAAACCACGAGTTATATTTCCTGTATCTAAATATTGAATAACATCTATTTTTTCTTTATCACTAAGTGAACTTGAATTTAATTCAGCAATATCTTTTATTTTATAACCCATACCCAATCCCCCCAAGTGCTTGGCGAATTTGGTCTTCTAGCTCTTTTGATTTCTCAAATTGCTCCGATAGTTCTGTTGTTAAACGTGTCATTTTTTCTTCAAATGGTTCACCATCATCTTCTACTTCTTCTAATCCTACATAACGACCCGGCGTTAAAATATAATCTTTGTTACGTACTTCTTCAAGTGTTGCGGCTTTACAGAAACCTAGCTCATCAGTAAATTCCCCTTCTGCTGTTCCTCTCCATGTATGGAAGGCATGTACAATTTTTTGAATATCCTCTGTAGCGAATTCTTTATGTGTTCTATCAGCCATAAAGCCTAGCTTACGTGCATCAATAAATAGAATTTCATTTTTACGGTCACGCTTGCCTGTTTTTGATTTATCTTTAGACATAAACCAAATACAAACTGGAATTTGTGTTGAATAGAACAGTTGCCCCGGTAATGTAACAATACACTCCACTAAATCTGCTTCTATTAAGCTTTTACGAATTTCGCCTTCATTATTCGTGTTTGATGACATCGAGCCATTTGCTAATACGAAGCCTGCTGTTCCTGCCGGTGCGAGCTTAGATACTATATGTTGAATCCATGCATAATTCGCATTACCTTCTGGTGGCATTCCGTATTGCCAACGTACATCATCTGTTAAACTATTTGCTCCCCACTGTTTAATATTGAACGGTGGATTTGCCATAATGTAATCAGCTTTTAAACCTTTATGTAGGTCATTATGGAATGTATCTGCATTGTGTGAACCTAAGTTACCGTCAATCCCACGTATTGCTAGGTTCATTTTACAAAGCTTCCATGTCGTTGGATTTGATTCTTGACCATAAACAGAAATATCGCCAAGTTTCCCTTGATGCTCCTCAACAAACTTCTCGCTTTGAACAAACATACCTCCCGAGCCACACGCTGGGTCATAAATACGTCCCTTGTAAGGCTGTAGCATCTCTACAATTAAACGTACAACAGACGCCGGTGTATAGAACTCGCCACCGTTCTTACCTTCTGATGCTGCGAATTTCGTTAAGAAGTATTCATACACTCGCCCTAAAATATCTTTCGAACGGCTTTCCTTATGACCTACACTGAAAGAGAATAAATCAATCGTTTCACCTAGGCGTGTTTTATCTAATTCTGGACGCGCAAAATTTTTAGGTAATACCCCCGTTAATGAAGCATTCTCTTTTTCAATCGCAATCATTGCTTGGTCAATTAACTGCCCAATCTCTGGCTTCTTTGCGTTGTCTTTAATGAATGTCCAGCGTGCTTCTTTTGGGACGAAGAATATATTTTCTGCTGCGTATTCGTCGCGGTCTTCCTCATCCGCCCATTCATCCGCTTTTAATTGTTCATATAGTTCCTCAAATGCATCGGAAACATATTTTAAAAACAGTAAACCTAATACAACGTTTTTATACTCCCCTGAATCCATCGAGCCACGTAATTTGTCTGCCATTTGCCAAAGATTTTCTTCAAACCCTAAATTTGCCGTTATCATTTAACCACTCCTAATTACCTGATACTTACATATACTATTAATTTTTATTATACTCAATATTATAGAGGAAAATCATATTATATCTAACTAAAAATCAGAAGGTATGTGATAGGTATTGAATAATGAACAATTTAAGCAATTATTATCGTTATCTGAAAGTGAAACACTCGATTTCAAAGCGACTTTTTATCACCCAAATAACTATGCTGATTTATTGAAAGATCTTATTAGTTTCGCAAATAGTCATGCAAAGGGTAGTAAATATATTATTTGTGGTGTTAAAGAAAAAGAAACTGGCAAAGAACTATTTGGCATTGAAACATTTATTGATCAATCTTCAATTGAACAATTAATTTTTGAAAATATAGACCCGCTTCTAAATGTTAAATTACATGCGGTTATTTATAACGAAAAAAAATTTCATGTATTGGAGATCATACCTAGTAATAGACCATACCTAATGAAAAAGAAATATAAAAGTGGACTAGAAAAAGGATTTATAAGGATTCGGAGAGGGGCTACAAACGATTTTATAACTCGTGTGGATCTAGACAAAATGTATGAGACAGATTTAATTGAATTAAAGATTCTAGATGGAGCGCTTTATGCCACTAAACCATCAACTGGCTGTGCTCAATTAAGATGTAAGCTTAGTAATTATTCTAATAAGCCCATTACTATTACATGGGGCTGCTTAGAAATATACGAAAACAATCAACCTCTTACTTCTCATCGTTTGTATGGTACAGATGGGAATATTGTAGGCGCGGATTATCAATTAAAGGTGCCTTCTAAAGATGAAATCGTAGATCACTTCGAGTTTGGCTTTTCGTCCTCACAGTGTATATCATTAGGATTTGATAAAGATGGCGTTACTGATAAAAAATTAGAGTATAGAGTTGTATTTATTGATGCCAACGATAAAGAATATCATGCAACTTATTCAAATACATTTATTCTCGTAAAAGGTGATTTCCTTTGGAAAGTACGACTTAACAAATAACATTTACTTTTTTCTATTAAATTTAAAGGAGTTCGTAATGGGAGACATTAAATTTTTCAAAATAAATAGTAACACAATTCAAGAACTACATGGGCAATCGGTTGCTTTAGAAAAATCGTTACAAAAATTAATTGAGCAGCATCTCGAATCATTTCTAGGTATCCGCTTTTTAGCTTCTGAATACTCAACAGGGAAGCGTCATGGCGGAAGGATAGATACACTTGGTATTGATGAAAATAATTCACCTGTTATCATCGAGTACAAACGTTCAATGAATGAAAACGTTATTAACCAAGGGCTATTTTATTTAGACTGGTTGCTTGACCATAAAGCTGAATTTGAATTGATGACTTTAAGACAATATGGGGAAGATTTTGCAGAAAATATAGATTGGAGTAGTCCGAGACTATTATGTATCGCTGGTAGTTTTACTAAATATGACGAGCATGCTGTTCAGCAAATTAATCGTAATATTGAGCTTTACCAATACAAGCATTACGAAGAAGGCTTTTTAATGCTCGATTTAGTGAATGCGACGACTGCACAAACGACTTATATTGAGGATGATTCGCCTATCAAAGTTCCAAAATCTACTCACGGTAAGCAGTGGAAAACTGTTTCCGACTATTTAGTACAAGCGAACGATAATTTAACAGATCTCTACGAAAATTTAAAAGCATTCATGTTAGCTTTAGGTGACGATGTGCAAGTTAAGATATTAAAATACTATATTGCGTTCAAACGCATTAAAAATTTCGCATGTGTTGAAATTCATCCGCAATCAAATGTAATTTTACTTTACTTAAAAGTAAATCCATCAACTATTACCCTAGAGCCTGGATTTACAAGAGACGTTACCAATATTGGGCACTACGGAACTGGTGACTTGGAAGTACGTATTAGCGATAATGAAGGACTAGAAAAAGCTAAAGTTTATATTGAGCAATCTTATGATTTGAGTTAGAAAGTTAGAGCTGATTATATAATTTGTACGATCAGCTCTCGATTAAAAAATTAAATTCAACATGATTACTTTCATCTGCCAGTTTGTAAAATATAAAAACTATAGTATTTCTCAAATTCAAGAAATACTTCGGCTATGTTTTCTTATATTTACTAAACAGTAATCTGGCTACCCATATAACATATCTTTTATTTCTGCTTTTGCATATGCTGCTTTTCGCTTAAAAATGAGAGTATCTGGCACCTTACTTATATCAAAAACACAAAATATCTACTTATTGTAATTTTTATAATTAAATGTAAAATTGAGCTATATAGTTTTCAAATCAACTTCTTTTATCTAAAAAAAATTATGAGGTGATTTAATGTATGTAAATGCTGCTTTAGTAGGAAGAACAAAAGTTGGAAAAAGTAAATTCGCAGGCATGTTTGCTAAAAGTTGTGGATTATTAGAAATGGTTTTTTCTAGAAGCGGGAAAGATACTACTGATTATAAAGTTGAGTATTCTTTGCGAAAAGAGGACAACAAAGTTTCTCCAAAAGTAACTATCAGATATAAGGAGGGTGAAGGAAAATATCAACATTTAGATATCGATTTAACAAAAGACAATGTAAAAGAATTATCCAGAAAGATTGATGTAATTCATGCGAAATATGGAATTCTAGGAATTTCAGTTTATGATGAGTTTAGTCCATTTGCATTAAAAGTTTTACCTGATAAATGTAACTTTTTAAGATTAATAGACACTCGCGGCTTATCTGGAGAAAACTCTTTAGTAAATATTCCTCCGGTTGATTTATATTTTGTAATTCTTGATGATGCAAATGAAAATGAACTTATCGATTCTTTAAGGAAAATCAAACACTTACTTGTGGGCTCCGATGTTGTATATCTATATCGTGATGGTTCACGTATTGATGATGATGCTGAATATTATGAAGCACAAGAAGAATTAAAGTCAGCAATTGTTGATTATGAAAAAATTTTTAATAATATCATAGAAGACAAAACCCTTATATCTCTATCATCAATTTTCAAATTACACAATAACGTAATAATGTACCCTTCACTGTCACGAAACAAGAAAATAACTAAAGAATTTTTAACGGACGATATACCCTTAAAATTGTTTTCTGATCAACTAAAATCAATACTTTTAGATAAACTTGATAAAGAAAAAGTAATTCGAAAAGTTCAAAATTTAATAAAAGAGGATTTGGAAACCCAAAAATTATTTGAAAAATTCACATTAGAAATAGTAAAGAAATTATTATCTACATATGATTTTAATAACGAGCTTTATCTTACAAAATCAAAAATAGATGCATTAATCGGTACTCGTAAAATGTGGCGTACCATTTCAAAAGATGGCTATAATATGGCTGAGAATGTAGATACAGCTGAACAAGTTTTTAAAGATCGTTTATATCTTATAATGGCAAACGTAATTAAAGATTTCGAAAAAGAAGGCTTAAACTATGATGCTTTAAAAGAATTAGAATATATGTTCAGTTACTTAACTTTCGCTCTAACTGGAAGTTACACTATGATAGTTAGAGGTTATCATTTAGAAGACCCTAGCTTCCGAACGATGCAGGGCTACGAAGCTTTATATAGTCACTTAGCTGAAAATCTCTTCTCGACTGACGAAATTTATAATGCATATGTTGAATTTTATAAGAACACAATAAATATTAATTCAAATTCTTGGGATTATGTAGTTGTCCGAAAATTAAATCATGAGTCCTCATATTCTAAAGTCTTAAAAGAAATACATGAGTTACGTAAAAACTCTGTTTTGACAAACGTGAAAGTAGATGACATTACTGAAGCTTTAATTATAAAAAAATTTATAGTCCAACTCATAGCTGCGTATACATTATTATTTGAAAATTTCGTAGATATTTTAGATAGATAATAATCTTGCGCTTCTGTTAAAAAGGTATCTATTCCATTTTGCTATCACTGGAATAGATACCTCAATTTAATTTTTATCTTTGAATCTAATCTATATTCTCGAATACAATAAAGGGCTTATATTCTAATTTTCAAAATACACAGTCCATATATTTTATCACCAAACTTCTTGTAATGGATTATCAAAGCCAGCCTTCTCCATCATCTTTTGGCGATCTTTTGGATCATCTACAATATGCGCTTTTTTATGACACACAACACATAATGCAACGCAGTTTTCAATAGTATCCGGGCCACCTTGAGATAAAAATTCGATATGATGACATTCTAAATATGGTTTACCATTTTTATCATTAAAATGTGCAGGCTGTTCACACAGTTCGCAAACACCATTTGCTCTTTTCTTTACATAGGCACTTACATAAGGATTTCTAAAATAAGATATAGTAGATGTCTTTCTTTTACTTCTTGCAGGCTTTTGACGCGACTTTTCAGCCAATTCTTCTAAAGATAAAAATTTTGCTTCTTTTTCTGCTATCGCAAATTGGTCTTCAATAGATTGTCTAATTTCTTCTTCTTCGATGACAACATTTGTATTTAATATCATTAAGGGGAACATATATACTTTTCTCAAGATATTATCTTCGCCGTATTGCTGTTCTTCGTACGGCTCACCAATTAATCTCACTTGTCCCCTATATACAAAACCTAGTTCGTCCGAAAACTTTTCGAATAAATACACTTTTATTCCATTTTTATTTGATTCATATAAGGTTCTGTTTTGAGCAAAGTTTAAATCTTGGTCCCCTTTCTTTCCCATGCCCGTATAGTGAATAATTTCTTCACCTTCAGAATTCACTTCAAAGCGATCGTCGTACATTTTAGTATGATCAGAAATAATGACAAGGGCATTCGTAGTATGGCTGCGACGCATTCCACCCATATTGCCCACTTTAAAATATTTAGTTATTTCATCATTTGAATAATGCTTCCCCACTACTAGACTTTCAATTCCGTGCTGTCTACTGCTAAGCCAGTACTCAACAGTAGACAATTCATATCGTTTAGAACGTCCTAGCTTCTCGAAAGGTAAACCTTCTTTTTCTAATCGATGTAACGTCGTTCTGGAAATACCTAACAATCCCTGGATTTCACTCGAAGTTTTATATTCCATCATTATTCTCCTTCATAGTCAGTTTTTGTACCAAATACCTCTATTATTTGAGGAAGATAGTTATACTTGTTTAATAGTAATTCGGCCGCGCTATTATATTGACTAAATTCATCGTCGATTTCCATCACTAAGTTACTTTGCCTTGTTACCCCAAATACTCGAACGACCCACAATTCATCTTTGTGTAGAATGAATTTTTCTAACTCAGGATAAGAAATAAAATAGGTGCTATTTCTATCGATTGATGTAGTACCTTTTACTTCAATTTTGACTGGTTTAGGTGGGAATGTTGGGTTGCGATAATCAAACGCCTCTATATCATAACCAAGGCCATCTTTTGTTTTGGCCACATGCTTTACTTTCGCAGCAAATTCATCACCAAAAACCTCATATACTTTCTTTTTTACATACTCAAAAACTTTTTGTTCCGCGATATCCCCTATGTTTTTTCTATTGATATTGTCACGTTGAATATCTTCAGGAGATACGACTCTGCTACGTTTTTCTTTACGATTCAACCTTGAAGAAAGCTTATGCTCGCCTGCCGTAAAAGTAGAGGTCATGTAACATTCTTCTGTAATTTCACCATCAACTTCTGCTTCTGCTTCTGCTTCTGCTTCTGCTTCTGCTTCTGCTTCTGCTTCTGCTTCTGCTTCTGCTTCTAGAGTATCAATTCCCGCTTCTCGAACAAAAATTTCATACCATGCATCCGGACATTCAAACAGATATGCCTGATTCCCTTTTCCGTTCTCTTGAAAAGCCGAGTATTTAACTGGACGATAGTCAGCCATTTCATTCCAAATATCATCAACCATAATTGGATTAGCTAATATCGTATATTGAACATCAACTTTATAACCTGTTTCATCCCATTGTCCAAATTTACTTAACTCAGTTGGGCGCATAGATTCATAGCAATCTGAAGTAGCAATTCCAAAAGCTCGAATAGCTTTACCGAAACAACTAATTATTATATCTCCTGCTTTAATTTCTTTCATACGCTCGTATGAGTGATTAATCTTCCCCACTTTATTTTTTTGTGGAGACCACATATATCCATTTTCGATTTCTTCTTTGTGTGAAGCATTCTGCATTACGATAAATTTACGTTTCATTTTACCATCCTTTTTGTTTCATCATACGTTTCAAATTATCCCTTTAAGATAACATGAAAAAATTGTAAAGTCTAGAAATATTAATTATAATGAAATAGACTCAGCATATTTTCAGCAACCATTATTTCTTTAAAGCCAACAATCTCATCAATTTATAATAGGAGGGGATCTTATGAACTACGGTTGGAAAGGAACAATCATAGAATTCCTACAACTTTCTTTACACGACTTTACTCAAACATTAACTTCTTATGTATATGGTTCACTCAGTTCACAGCAATGGCATGATGAACAAGAAAAAATTCAATCGCAACAAAGAGCGTGGAAAGACTGCTTCGAAAAGCTGCAGCAAATTTTCCCCAACTACAATGATCTTGATGGCTCTCTCATTTTCGAATATACAATTTTACGTGGTAGCGGGCGTCGTCCAGATGTACTTTTGCTACTTCCTGGCCACGTACTTGTCATTGAGTGTAAAAGCTATAACGCCGTTAGTGCTGCAGAATATTTACAAACTTCCCTTTATGTTCGTGATATCGAACATTATCATTCCATAGTGCAGAAGCATTCGCTAAAGGTAACAGGTGTTTTATTACTGACAAACCATACAAGTGATACATTGTTACCCAAAAATGAGTTCCAAGTATACTTAGCGTCTCAAAATAGCCTCCATAAATTAATCAATGGGCTTATTAAACAAATCCCGAACAATAGAATTACAGCCGATCAATTTTTAGAAGGTACATATCAACCCTCCCCTTCTATGCTGGAGGCGGCACGCTCCATTTTAAACAATGAAGATTTGCCGCGCATTAAAGCAATTGATAGCAGCAACTTTGATGATGTATATAACACCATTCAATCTATTATTGAGGAAGCGCAGCAAACAAACACGCACCATCTTATATTAGTTTCGGGTGAACCTGGTGCCGGGAAAACCTTTTTAGGCTTAAAAATCGCACATGCAACGCCAAATTCTGTTTATCTCTCAGGCAACGGTCCATTAGTTGAAGTATTACAAGATACGCTCAACAATAAAACGTTTGTTCAATCACTTTATGGTTATAAGCGCGATTATTTGCAACACGATAAAACGCCTCATGAGCAAATTATCATTTTCGATGAAGCTCAACGCGCCTGGGATGCACAAAAAATGAATGGCCATTTAAGCGAACCTGATGTTATTATTCAAATAGCTAGAGCGAATAAACCTTGGAGTGTTGTAATTGGATTAATTGGCGATGGACAAGAAATCCATCTAGGTGAGGAAAGCGGATTAAGTTTGTGGAATACAGCGATTCAAAATCAAGGTATTACCGTTCATGCGAAACATGAAAACCGTTTATTCTGTAATGCTGAACATTATGAACAACATGAACACTTACATTTAAACTGTTCATTACGTTCACATGCTGCGCTCAAATATTATGAATTTGTGAATGCACTACTAGATGGTGATATTACGAAGGCACACGTTTTAAAACAACCATTTGAACAACAACGTTATCCCATTTTCGTTACTAACGACTTGCAGCGTGCAAAAGATCAACTCCGAAAATTATATACAGGCGATCATAAAACATTTGGAATCTTATGTGCTTCTGGTGCAGATCGTTCAAAACATGTTCCAGTAGTTCCATTCGGTGGACGTAATGTACTACCAAAACCTGCGACAGCTTATTTTAATTATCAGAATAGCGATTATTACTGTAAAAATTTACGCTATGCTGCAACTGAATTTCAAACACAAGGGCTTGAGCTAGATACAGCTATTGTACATTGGGATGAGGATTTATACTGGCATAACGGACGATGGCAATGTAAGCACACAAAATCAGGCGCAAAAAATCCATACCAAATGAAACTCAATGCCTATCGTGTGCTTCTAACGCGCGGCCGTGATGCGACGATTATTTATGTTCCCCCAAAACATGCATTACAAAATACTTGGGATATACTTGTGAATAAATTACATTTACCTATTTTATAAATATTATAAAGGGAAATAAATATAAACTACACAATCGATTCTATAGAAAAAGCATATAACGAATTAGAAATGTGGATGAGCTTCTACCGGAGGAAACAAATGAATACTATTATTTAAAATATCAAAATTTATAAAGGCATTTTATTAATTTTACATCTCATTAAAAAGTAAATACTATAATTTCAAATATATATTATACAAATAGAGCAGCCGTTTTAAACGATGAGTTTAAAACGGCTGCTCTTAATTTCCTTATGGAGGTAATATTTATGTCAAAAATCCAAAGTGCAAAACGCGTTAATATCGTCCAAATCAAGCTTATTCGCGAAAAAACGATTAATTATCAAAACAGAAAAATTCGCTCACCTCAAGATGCATATGATCTACTGTTCACTTTTCTAGGCCAAGTAGATCGCGAACATTTTTTAGTACTCTGCTTAGATACTAAAAATCAACCAACTTGTATTCAAACTGTTCATATTGGCAGCTTAAACTCTAGCATAGTCCATCCTCGCGAGGTGTTTAAATCTGCAATCTTAAGTAACTCAGCTTCAATAATTGTTGGGCATAATCATCCAAGCAATGTAACAACTCCAAGCTCAGAAGACATTGAAGTAACGAAACGTTTAAAAGAATCTGGTTCAATTTTAGGAATCGATCTAATCGATCATTTGATAATCTGCGAAGATTCATTTTTATCTTTAAAAGAGCGAGGATACTTCGATTAAAGGAGATGATAAATGTGATTAAAGTATTAATACCGATCGTTGTAGCGGTTTTGAAGGAAGTTTTAAAGGATGACTACAAAAATAAGTAGTAAACTACTGCTTGCAATTTAATTGCAAGCAGTAATAATTCATTTCTGTTTTTGTACCTTATATATTGATTTATAGGCTGTAAGATAATTAGTAAGCACCTTTTTATCTATATTATCTTTTGTATCCAATAAAATTTTCAGCTCTTCTTCTATTACCTTAATTTGATTCTCAAGTACATTAAAGTTTTTTAAATAGCTATAAACGATATAATCCTTCCTAATTAAATCTGGTATCTCTAACTCCGAATCGATTTCTTGATATAAATTATCCACAACTTCACTTTCGATTTTTTTTGTTAGTTTATTTATTTTTTTTATTACTTTATACTCTAGACTAACAAGATACGCTGGATGATTTAATAAGAAATCTTTCATCGAAATTCCTAACTCTCCAAATTTCTGATAATATAATAAAGCCTCATCAGAAATATCAAAATTGTCTCCTGTGAATTCATTCAGTTCAGATAATATTTTAGTTACACTGCTTTTATTAATTGCATTTGTTAAAAAATATAAATCATAAATATTAGTAGTTTCATTAAATATATTTAAATTTAATGAAGGATTAATAGCATGATCATTTAAATTAATAATTTCACCCTCATCTTTTAACAACTCTAGAAAATCTAAAAATTCCTCTATTTTGTTTTCAAAATCCACTTTTGATTTTGTATAATTTGGATTTCCTATATATTTCAATTTAAAATCTTTTTCAACTTCTTTTGGATGATTAATAACTTTTAAGATACGTTTATTTTCATCCATTTTTAAAAACTTATATAAATAAATAGGCAAAATTGATTTATTTAATTTAAAGTTTTTTTCGTGCTTCCCATTAAACTCATTCATTTTAACAAAGGTAGTTAAGTCTATATTTTCTATGATATTTCTAACTTTGCCGATTCCTTCTAAACCTAAATAAAATAACTCACTTTTGTATTTTTCAAAATCACTACTTGAATTCTCCTCTACTGTATTAACCAAGTTTATGTAAGTTTTTTTAAAACTATTTAAGATAACATCATTGATAAGTGCCGTTATAAAATTTCTTTTATCCTCTTCTTCTTTAAATATCAGAATTGAGTCTATGTATTCCTCAGCATTTGTTGATAACTTCCACTCTAATTGATTATTATGTACCGTTAGGAAAATTAATCCTTCCTTCTTTAATTTAATTTTTTTATGTAAGTAATTTATTTTAAATTTTTCAGACTCATAGAAATAATTTTCTAAAACTTCAGAAGCAAAATAACTAAGTTCCTCTTTTTTTTGTCTTGATATAAAATTTCTTTTTCCCCTTTTCATTTTGTTCTTATTGTTCACCTTGTTCATCCCCTTTTTTAATCTAAAATTATAAGAAAATTATAATTTAAAAAAGAAAGTTATACAATTAAATACATTTAAGGTTGATATATCTAAACGAACAACATGAACCTCAATCAAACCCGTTTCTACACATTCTATAAAAAATCAAACTTAAAAAAATAACGTTTTTATCTAATACCAAATAAAACAAATATTGTCAATAGACTAACACTTGTACTTTTTCCATTTCATAAAAGTGACACCCCCTAAAATTTAATCTTCAAATTTGATAAATTTCTTATTGCAGAACTAATAAAATTTAGGAGTGGATAATTATGAAAACAAAAAAAGCATCAAAAAAATTAGCCAAACTTTTATTACTAAGCCAGGAAGGACAACCAGGAATTTGTTCAGCTTTATTCAACAAAAACGATGTAATACTAAATGGCTTTAGTAATGTTGCAATTACTCCCGACACAGCATTATTCTATGTTGAAAGAGGGAAACAACTTCCCATTTTCCATTGTATAGTCAATGGAAAAACCCATTCAAATTATTCAAAAGATGTATTAACTGTTGCTATTAATAGTCAAAATAACTTAAGCACTGAGTTTTATTTACATTTAGACGATTCATATGCAATTTTCAGTAACGGTTTGACATTGGATGAAGATTTAAAAATTGTCTTATATTTCGAATACGACAATAATTCAATTTTTGTTATTGGATTCACTGATATTTCTTCAAATAGATTTATTGTCGAATGTATTTCAAGTAAAAATAAATCTTCAATGGCCTTTAGTCGCCTAATTGTAGAGAAGCTCCTTGAAAACAACATTTCAAATAGATTTTCTGAAATTCTTCAACCTATATTCCAAGATTCCGGTGATCTTCATGAAAAGTAATATACGTATGGGTTTTAAATTTCATCAACCAGTTGAAGTTGAAATGGATGGCATTTTAAATGCCATCCAACCTTTTAATGATAATAAAACAGCTCTCTTCGAAAATAATGATCAACTATATAAAAAAAGTACGGTTAATTCCATTGAACCAGTAATAAAATCCGGTGATAGATCAGACAAAGAAAAAAGTCTCTCAAATTCTCAACTTGCTGAATTATTTATTGAACGTGATCATTTTATTTTATTAAGTAATGCATTATATATATATGACACAATTAAAAAACATTATGTTCTATTTCAAGGAGAGTACTCCGATAGATTCATGCGTCGAGTAATACCAAATAAGTATAAAAATAAAATTAATTCCCATTCTATTCGTGAAATAATTCAGTGGGTAAAGGCCTCACCTACTATTGAACATTGCGAAAATATTAAAAACACCCAAAACTTGATTGCATTTAAAAACGTGATTTATGATTTTAATAATGACTATGTTATTCAACATAGCCCTGATAGTTATTTCACTTCACTTTTAAATGTAGAATTTCCTGATGAATATGAAATAGTTTCTTTAAATTATTTCGAACGTTTTATGGAAGACATCACCGATGGAAACGAAAATGTCTATAACAGAATCCAGGAAGTCCTTGGATATATTATTTCAGAAATTCGTAATATAAAATGCATTCCTTTTTTAATAGGGCCTAAAGATTCTGGAAAATCAGTATTTTTGAAGCTCGTTGAATACTTAGTTGGCGAAGAAAACACATCAAACTTAAGCTTAGATCAACTCAATAAACCTGATTATCTAATAAAAATAATCGGGAAAAGACTCAATACATGTGCAGAAGTACCAGAAATCCCATTAAATAAACTCGATACACTAAAAAAACTTTCTGGTGGAGACAAAATTACCGTAAGAGGCATTTTTGAAAATCCAGTAGAGTTTATAAATAGTGCTGCTCTACTATTTGCAGGAAACGATCTTCCTAATATAAAAAATTTAGACAAAAGTAATGCTTTTGTTGACAGACTTATAATTGTTCCATTTTTTAATAAAATCGAAAAACATCAACAAGATATCACATTGTTGGAAAAACTTAAAAATGAAGCTGATTATATTACTTTATGGGCAATTGAAGGCTTAAAAAGGCTCCAACAAAATAATTATACATTCACAACATCTTCTGAAATTTTACAAATTGAAAGCGAATATATAACGGAGTCAAATTCCATTCAGCTATTTTTAGATTCATGCTGTATTTTTGATCCAAGCCATAAAATACATTATTCCGAATTAGAAAATGCTTTTATTAAATTTATCCATACTAAAAATCTGATGCCAAGTACATTCAAAGAGCTTCATAATTATATCAAGCTACATTATCCAGTAAGCAGCAAAAGATTTAGATTACATGGTGAAAATAAAAATGGCTATTACGGACTTACAGTAAAATTATAACTACGGAGGATTATTAAAATGAACAGTACAATTGAAATAAGAGAATGGATCTCTTTAAAAGAAGCCGCTAAATATGCCAGTGTTTCCTACAACACTTTTATCAAATTCCGACATATGGGCTTAAAAGTATGCGAAATTGATGGCATTAAAAGAGTTTCCAAAAAAGAAATCGATCGCTTTTTAGAAGAATACAGCTTTTAATTGCTTAGAGAGGATTTTTCCCCGGTTAAATTATATATTATACCTGTGAGGATTAGTCCTCTCTTTTTTATCTTGCCCCCGCAACGATATTAGGAGGATCACTATGACTAAAAACAATACTTCACCCATCAAAAGTTACCAAAACAAAGATGATAAAACCTTATATATGTTTCAAGTCTATTTAGGTGTAGATGAGTTAACAGGTAAAACTCGCAGCACTACTCGTAGAGGCTTTAAAACGAAAAAAGAAGCGGAACTTGCTTTAGCACGTATTAAACTTCAAGTTTCTGAAGGCACCTACAAACAAAAAAGTGCAGAGACATACCAGGAAGTTTACGATCTTTGGATCACGCAATATGAAAAAACTGTAGAAGACAGCACATTTGTTAAAACAGTCGGCTACTTTAAAAACCATATACTACCTTCTATGGGAAGTTACCGTATCGAAAAAATTACGATCGCTATTTGCCAAAAACACTACAATGAATGGGCTGCTAAAGTACAAAAAGCACGTACAATTAAGTCTTACGCAAAAAAAATATTAGATTTTGCTATTGTACATGGGTTTATTCAAACGAACCCATTCACTCATGTTGAAACAAAAGTAAAGAAAACCTTTACCGAACCTCCAGAAGAAGCCATTGAAAACTTTTATACACGTGATGAGTTAGTTTCATTCTTAGAGAAGGCAAAAGAGCATCTCAATTATAAAGCATATGCTCTACTGCGCTTAATCGCATATACTGGCATGCGTAAAAGTGAAGCTTTAGCATTATCGTGGAATGATGTAGACTTTGTAGAAAGTGAGCTTACTATCAATAAAGCGATTGGGCGAGGCAAACAAACACAGCTTTATTTGAAAACGACTAAGACTGGTAAGCCACGTACAGTTAAATTAGATGAAACAACCTTATCTATCTTGAAAGAATGGAATAAGCTTCAAAAGCAGCAGTATATTCAGCTTGGTATTAATACATTAAAGAAAAATCAGCTTATGTTTAGTAATACTAAAAATGAATATATACAACCTGGACAAGTTCAAAAGTGGATGTACAGTGTTCATAATAAATACGCTTTAAAAAGAGTATCTCCTCATGGTTTACGCCACACTCACTGCTCACTTTTATTCGAAGCTGGTGCAAGTATTAAAGAAGTACAGGATCGACTTGGCCATTCTGACGTAAAAACTACTTTAGACATTTATACGCACGTCACAAAAAAGGCGAAAGAAGGCGCTATACAGAAGTTTGTAAGCTATTTAGAAGGTTAAGTTTCCGACTTAGTTTTGACTAGAAATTGACTAGATTTTAATGAAATCCATTGAAATCAGATGAATAAAAAAAGTGCCAAAACCCTTATATATCAAGGATTTTGACACTCATTGAAATCATTTGATTCCATAAAATGGAGACGGCGGGAGTCGAACCCGCGTCCAGAAACTCCAATACTTCAGCTTCTACGCGTGTAGTTTGCCTATTTACGATTCACGTAACATTATGCCGACAAACAGGCGTCCTGTACGCTAACCTGGAAATCTCTTGCCGATGACTCAGGTGGCACCATCGACCGTATCCCACTAAAGTTGGGCCCCACGTTCTCTACATGGGCGATAGAGAGGCAGAGCGCTTACGAGCTTACGCTGCGAAAGCTAAGTTTTGTTGTTTGCCAGTTATTATATAACTGTCGTTGATGACGGAGCCGAGCCCTCCGACGCGCGACCAAAGCTTGAACCATCCCTGTCGAATCCGTAACGTCCCCGGATATAATCCGGTTATAAACCGTTCGGACAACGCTGCATAGTGCAGGTTGTAAATGAACATCGTATGAGTAGATGCTCACTGGCATGTGTTACTATTATAAAATAAATAGCTTAAAACATCAAGTAGAGACACTTTATAAGTTGGATCAGCGTTCTTATAGAAGCCTAGGAAAAGTTGAGCATCTCTACTTTTCTAACATTCTAGTTTATCGCGATTTTTTTTCCTTTGAAGAAGTCTTTCCTCTAAATTGCTTGTGCCGATTATAACGCCTGAAATAATAATTAAACTGCCGATAAATTGTTGCAGTGTAATGATTTCATGCAAAAATAAGGCCGCTCCAATGAGTGCGAATATGGTATTGAAATTCACAAAAATAGCGGATTCCGCTGCACCAATGTGTTTTATACATAAATTATATAGTGTATGTCCGATGGAAGTAGCTAAAATAGCAGACATGAAAAATAAGAGCCATATGAACGGACTGAATGATAAAAATGCCCCGTAGCTTCGGAAGCTTGTAGCGAATGTGAAAATTAATAAGAGTGATGAGCCTATGAGAAGCATCCAGCCTGTCATCAGCATGGGAGAGATGACTTCCGTGGCACGGCGAATGGCAATAAAGCTAAAGGCCTGCAAAAAGAATGACATAAAGACGAGAAAATCACCTAGCTGTAAATTCGTTAGCTCGGTAATGTCGTCCACCACTGCGAATAGCACGCCAACTCCACCAAGGGCAAAGCCAATTAATTTAGATTTTGTCATAACCGTGTCTTTAAATAGTACGGCAATGAGTGCCGTAAAAAGTGGACTTAAGCCACTAATAATGGCTGTTTTCATGGCTGTTGTTTGAACGATGCCATATGCTAAAAAGACATGGTGACAAATGACGCCAAAAAAACAACCAATGAATATGTACTTAAATGGCATCCCCTTTGTATAAAGCGGCTGCTTCGTTAGCTTTAAAATAATAAAAATCGTAATAGCTGCAAGAAAAATACGCGCCGTTTGTATCGTTAATGGATCGCCATTGGAAACAATCACTTTTAGCCATGTAACGTTCATGCCCCAAAGAAACATAACGAAAACTAAAATGGAATAAACCTTTGCATTTGCCAAGTCATCACCTCCTGTTTTATTCGATCGCAAGATAAGAAGCCTCTCTATGTTCTATGAGACAACAGGCTAACACCTGCAGCAGGACCCAAATTGAAATTTGCCTCAATAAAGGGGCTTTTATAATAAGTCTAGTAGACTATTCATAGGAAAGTAGGCCGCCAGGAAAGACATCGCCTTCCAAACAGCCTACCATACTTCATACTCATCCTTAAGCAGTTCTCACCTTTTGATAAATGTATGTTCCATCTTTCATTTCATCAAGCTGTACGGGGTCACCAATTTGGACATTTTCTTGAATGCGCACTGTTAGCTTGGCTGTGGAATCCTTTAGCTGTACTAGTGCCACAGTATACGGTGCCAAATGGGCATATTCTGCTGGTGCAATATGAATGACCGTAAAGCTGTACACGGTTCCCTCATCTGGGACTTCTCGTTCATTTTTAATTTCTTGGCGGCAGGTGCTGCAATACACTTTTTTCGTTACTGATTCTACACCACAGCATTCATAAACCTTCATCTGCTACACCCTTTCTAATATGTGGACAACCGAATAAGAACCAGTGCCACCTAAATTTTGTGCAAGTGCTAATCGCGGTCGTTTTTCTAGCTGGTTTGGTGCGTGTCCGCGTAATTGTAGTACTAATTGGTAAAACTGCGCCACACCTGTTGCGCCAATAGGATGTCCTCTTGATAAAAGCCCTCCGCTTGTATTGACAGGCTTTTCTCCGTTCACGCGCGTTTTTCCTTGCTCAATAGCCAGCCAGCCTTCTAATTTCGGGAAAAAACCAAGCTCTTCAATAGCCAGCATTTCTGTCATAGAGAAGCAATCGTGAATTTCCACAACATCAATATCCTCAGGACCAACCCCTGCTTTTTCATAGGCTTGCTGACCTGAAATGCGGATCGCTGGTAATGATAGTAAATCAATGGCATCCTGCATCATTGTCGGTCCTGAAGCCTGTGCAGATGCTACTATTTTAATATCCGATGGCTTACGAGATAACACAACTGCTGCTGCTCCATCTGTAATCGGTGAACAATCGAATAAGCCAAGTGGATCTGTAATCATGCGTGCGTTCATTATTTCTTCGAGTGTTGCTGGTTTTTGGAATTGGGCTAATGGATTTTGCAATGCATTTTCACGGTTTTTCAACGCTAATTTTGCTAAATGGGATTTATTTGCACCTGTCTCATGGAAGTAGCGGTTTGCGACTACGCCAAAAAATCCTGGGAAAGTTAGACCCGCATAACGTTCGTTTGTCGTCTGATCCATTGCAGAGTTAATAAATTGCGTGACAGTGGCGGTTGGGGCATGCTTCATTTTTTCTACACCAACAACTAAAACGCTTTCATATTCGCCACTTAATATACCTAAAATACCTTGTCGTAATGCAATACCACCTGATGCACAGGCACCCTCTAATTTGGCTGTAGGGATGGGTCCGAGCCCTAGGTCATTTGCTACGATCGCACCTAGAATTTCTTGATTGGCTAAGCTACCTCCCATATAGTTACCAACAAAAACCGCATCGATTTTTAAGTCTCTTGCCTCATCTAGCGCCTCTTTACTAGCAGTGAGCATTAAATCCTTCAATGAAGCATTTTCATTGTTACCGAACTTCGTCATACTTACACTATGAACATATACCGTCATTGCGTCACCTCCATATGCTGTTTTACTAGCTCACGCTTTAATATTTTCCCGTAGGAGCTTTTTGGTAGGGCTTCAACTACGAAAATTTCTTTTGGCTTTTTAAAGCTTGCTAAATGTTGCTGGCAAAGCTCGATTAAGGCAGCCTTCTCAATTTCCCCACGGCCGTTTGGCACGACATAGGCGACAATGGATTCGCCCCATTTGTCATCTGGAATACCAATCACACATGTTTCCTTGACGAATTCATGCTTGTTCAACACTTCCTCTACTTCTCGCGGATAGATATTTACACCACCTGAAATAATGACCTCCTTTTTACGGTCCACGATCGATAGGTAGCCATGCTCATCTAGCTTGCCTAAATCGCCTGTATGAAGCCAGCCATCACGCAATGTTTCTGCTGTCGCCTTTTCGTTATTCCAATAGCCCTGCATAATAAGCGGGCCCTTTGCTGTAATTTCGCCTATTTCTCCTACTGGACATTCATTGCCCTCAGCATCCACGATTTTCACATCAACAAAAGGTCCAATTCTACCACATGAATCAAGGCGGGATGGTAAATCCTCGCGTGGCATCATCGAAATGCACATCGGTCCCTCTACTTGACCATAGGTTTCTACAAATTTTGTTCCTACTTTATCTAGTGCCTCTTGCAACTTAGCAGCAGCGATCGGTGAGCCTGCCATATTAATCGATTTAATGGTACGAAGCTTCTGCGGGTCGAACTGATCGTGCTGAATCATAAGGTTGACCATCGTTGGGACTAGGAAAATGATTGAAATACGATCCTGCTCTAATAAATGAACAAATTGCTCTGGCTCAAATTTATCGTAAATAACTTGTGTTAAGCCATAGAGCCATGCCACATGACTTAAAAAATTTGCCCCGTGTGTCAGTGGTGCGACGTGACCGAGCATATCCGTATAGTCAACTTCACACGCTATTGCTAAGGATAGGGCTCCACTAACCATATTGCGATGTGACAGCATAACACCTTTCGGATTACCTGTCGTTCCTGAAGTATACATAATGGCCATCGTATCATTTTCTTCCACTTCATTTTCATGGGACTGCCCTTTAAACTGTTTTACTACTAGCTCATACGGTTCTCCACAATAAAGAATAGGAAAGTCAATTTGTAGCGGATCAATTAATGATTTTTCACCAATCATCAGACTCATACCTGAATCCTTCACCTGATACTCATGTTCTTTCGGATGCAAGCGGTAATTAAGTGGGACTTTAATAAGACCATATAAAGAAACAGCTACATCAAGCTCTATATGCTCTAATCGATTTGACATTAAAATACCTACGCGCTCTCCTTTTTGTAAGTTAAGGCTTTTAAAATAAGCTGTTAGAGCATAGGCCCGTTCCATCAAATCGGCATAGGAAATCGCACGATCTTTGAATTTAACTGCTATTTTATCTGGATATGCTCGAGCCGATTTCAGTGCTAATTGGCCAATTGTACTCATTTATCTTCCCCCTATTCATCAAAATGAAAAATTAGAACCCCAAATTGTTGATCCTTCCGTCTTTTCGGTATCGCCTCTCTTAATGGATAGAGGATGAATTCGACTGTGATAGCGATTTCATTTTCTCCTTCAAGAAAATGACCACCAGTAAAATGTTGATCACAATCGACAAAAGATCCATGGAAATGAATATCTAAATCATTCGTCTCCATATCTATCCCAATAAACCCTAAACCAGAAATAAGTTCGACCGGAGAGGTAGTTTGCCGTTTTGGTGAATAAACAATGGTCCCTTGCTTTTCACCTCTTTGAACTTGGACATAGGTAGCCTGCTTTAGGGATCCCATGCATTGAAATTGCCCTCCCTTTACCCCAAAGTGATTGCAAACCTCTTTCATCCCAGTAAATAAATCCGTTCCTGCTTTCAATCTTCCGATAATTCTATCCGTAGGTCGGTCATACAAAGCTTGCCAACGAGAATTATCCAATACTAATCCCTCCATCTACCTTTAACACCTGAGCAGTTGCATAGCTAGCCTCCCTCGATGCAAAGTATAAGACAGCACTTGCAATATCATCAGGTGTGCCGATACGCTTAATAACCTGCTGATCTAAATTGTATGGAACCCCTGTTGTAATACCTGTTAAGGTTGCGCCTGGTGCCACGGAGTTACAAGTAATATTAAGTGGGCCAAGCTCTTTTGCTACCCATTTCGTAAGGGCAATTACCCCTCCTTTTGATGCAGCATAAGCTGGACCTGATCGACCTGTACCATCTTCACCAGATGTAACACCACCGTTTAAACCTGAAACTGAGCTAATATTAATAATCCGACCATATTGAGAATCCTTCATATGTGGGTACACACATGCCTGGGTAAACATAAATGTTGCTTTTAAGTTCGTATCAAGATCACGCGACCATTCCTCAAAAGTCATTGTTTCAATATTTTTGCGACTACATGTCCCAGCATTGTTCACCAAAATATGAATCTCTCCATACTTTTCAACTGTGCGATTGACTGTTGCTTTCACAAACTCTGCATCACGAATATCTCCTAAGCATTCTAAATAGCTATCATGTGCTAGTTTTTCAATTGTCTTCTCACATGAATTTAAGTCAACTAAAACAACATGTACCCCTTGCTTTGAAAGCTGGACCGCAACTGCTTGTCCAATCCCACTTGCTGCTCCTGTAACAATCGCTACATCATCTTTTAATGTCATCATAGTTTTCCCCTTTGCTATTTAATATTTAATAAATCTGGTAAAAATGTTGATAGAGAAGGTATATAGGTTACAAGTAATAAAACGATAACCGAAGCAACAATAAACGGGACCACTCCTTTGGAAATTTGAATGATATTAGCCTTTGACATACTTGCTGCAACATATAAATTCAAGCCAACAGGTGGTGTAAATAAGCCGATTGCTAAGTTAATTGTCATAAACACGCCAAATACAGCTGGGTCTACATCGAGCATTAACATAATTGGAAGTAATATCGGGACGAATATATAAAACGCAGAAATGGCATCAATAAATGCACCCGCAATTAATAAAATAATATTTACTAGTAGTAAAATAATGATTTTATTATCTGTTAAACCTAAAACCGTATTTGAAATAGTAGAGGCGATTTGCTCTGTTGTGACAATATAGGCAAAGACAGAGGCGGCACTTACGATAATCATTACAACAGCTGTTTGTAACGCCGACTCAATAAAAATACGATACATCATTTTTATGTAGCCTTTTCGATGAATGAACAGTCCGACAATTAGTCCATATACAACCGCAATAACTGCCGCTTCTGTTGGTGTGAAAAACCCTCCATAGATACCACCTAAGATAATGACAGGAATCATTAATCCTGGTAGTGCCTTTATAAATGCATCCCAACGTTCTTTTCCTGTACTTTTTTGCTTAGTTGCTTCCACAGAGTCATTAAAAATACCCTTTTGAATATCACGTTTGCGGACATACATCCCAGCAATAAATAAACCGATACCTACTAAAATACCTGGTATAACCCCTGCCATAAAAAGACGGTTAATTGTAATTGGGATTTGATCTCCTGCTACTACTGCAAAAATAATGAATGCAATCGATGGGGGAATAATAATACCTATCGCACCCGCACTCGCCACTAATCCACCAGCAGTTTCTTTACGGTAGCCGTTTTTCACCATTGCTGGAATGAGAATACCTCCAATTGCAGCAACTGTGGCTGGACCAGACCCTGAAATAGCAGCGAAGAAAATCGCTACTAATACCGTTACAAGTACAATCCCACCTTTACGATGTCCTACTAATGTTTGTGCAAAGTCGATTAAACGCTTAGAAATTCCGATATGGTCCATAATGACACCAGCTAAAATAAAGAATGGAATCGCTAATAGCGTAAACTTTGCCACGCTCGTATACATAATATCTGTTAATGCCTCAAAACCAGATAGTCCTTGTGATGTAAATAGGACTACCATTGAGGCTACCGCTAAGGAAGCAGCGATTGGTACCCTTAAAAATACGAGCAATATAAAGGAGCCAAAAAGTAATAATGCTATCATACGAGCTCATCCCCTTTCGCTCCATTCCCTTCATTACTCACTGCTTTATACTCTTCTAACATTGCTTGAACTGTACGAATTAAGCACAGTAATGCACCTAGTGGTAATGCCGAAGATAAAATCCACTGCGGCATCCCTAAGGCTGGTGTTGTTTGATTAATCTGCATTTGGAACAATACCATATCAATGCCGTAATAAAGTAATACTGCAAACAATACACCACTCGCTACTGATGAAATAATGACAATCGCCTTTTTTGTCAGCTTGTTCCCTTTATCGAACAATAAGGTAAAACCAAGGTGTGCGTATCTCCGCACACCTAATGCTGTCCCAACAAATGTAAGCAATACTAACAAATTAACTGTGATTTCTTCTGTAAAAGAAAGGGATAAGTTGACTAAATTACGAGAAACAATGTTTACAAATGTTATAAATGTAATCGCTGCAAATGTAACGCTTAATATAATCTCTTCAAAGTAGTCTAAGAATTTCATATGTTTCCCCCTTATGGCGTAAACGCTTTCAGTAAATCTTCTCCCCAAATATCTGTGTATTTATCATAAATAGGCTGAACAGCTTTTTTAAACGCTTCCAATTCTGCATCTGTTGGCGTATAAACATTCATTCCTTTAGCTTTTAAATCTTCAATTTGTGATGCTTCTTTTTCACGTGCAATTTTCACTTGATATGCAGCTGCCTCTTTACCTAGTCGATCAAATAATTCACGGTCTGCATCACTTAAAGAATCATAGAGCTTTTTATTCATACCTAACACTAATGGATCATATGAATAGTTCCACAATGTTAAGTAATCCTGAACTTCGTCTAGCTTTGACGAAGCAATAACATCAATAGGATTTTCTTGCCCATCAATCGTTCCTTGCTGCAATGCTGTAAACACTTCTGAGAATGTCATTGTTGCAGGATCTGTTCCTAATGAACGGTATAAATCTGTGTACATGGTAATACCAGGTATACGAATCTTTAATCCATTTAAATCTTCTGGTAGCTTAATTTCACGCTTACTATTCGTTATTTGACGGAAACCATTTTCTCCATAGCCTAAAGCTTGTACTCCCTTTTCAGCTAAAAGTCCTTTAAGCTTTTCTCCCCCTTCTCCATTAAACACTTTATCTACCTCTGAATGATCCTTAAGTAAAAAAGGTGCACTTGTCACACCAAAACGTTGATCTAAAATCGAATAAATAATCGTAGAGTTAAATGTTAAATCAATTGAACCCTTTGCTAAGCCTTCAACAGCCTTACCAGAATCTCCCCCAGATAATTGTTCATTCGTAAATACTTCAATTTTAATGCGACCATCTGTTTCTTTATCCATATCATCTGCCAGTTTTTTTGCTGCCTCATACCATGTTGATGAATCTGATACTGTGACAGACATTTTTAATTTATATGACTTTTCTTTATCATCAGCATCCCCGCTACTGCTACCACCACAGGCAGCTAGTATTGCTGATACGATCAAGAGCATAGCCAAGAGAAGATTTCTCCCTTTTAAAAATTTCCTCATAAAATATCCCCCTACTCTTTTTATATTAGATTCTATAATTATTTTATAATTCCGAAAAATCTAAATATATATTCTTAGGGGATAAAAAGTCACATGATAATTGAGTGATTTTTGTCTCTAATAAATAAAAAACATACAAATAACAGCATTTTTAAGTATTTAATTAGATGCTTTTTCTTTTTCGAAACAGCAAAATAGCAATCATTAATTCCAGTTTGTTTTCATTATTATTAATATCAATCTTTAAAAGCTTTTCTATTTTTTTTAAGCGATATTTTAATGTATTTTTATGAATATGAAGGGCATCAGCAATTTCCTGTAAGCCCCCTTTACTTTTAAGCCACATTTCTAGATTGTATATTAGTTCTTCTTCCTCTATTAAAGAACCAATTGTTCTGCCGATGAAATGGCCAACCTTTTGTTCATCAAGGTCGGACAATAGTAACTCTAATTTCAAATCCTCTTCAAATACTATTTGTCTATTTTCTATAGCAACTGTTAACGCTATATTTGCTTCATTATAGGATGCATTTAGCTCAAAGAAGGAATGTGAGTTGCCGACGCCTATAAATATATCGTCATCATATAGCTTTATCAGTTTACGGTTAAATGAATGAAGTGTTTGCTCTAAATGAATACGCGTTATTTTGGGGACAAGCAGCACTAGCTTATCAAAGCTCCATTGAAAAATATGTAATTGAGGATGGATTATTTGAATTGCACGCAAATAATCCACCCCCTTCTCATCGATTCTCCTATTCAATTGAATTATAATAATTCGATTGTAGAGCTCTGTATCAATATTTAACATTTCTGCTCGTTGCTCTAGCAACAATTGATTTACCTGACCATTTAATAAATCTAGCAGGAAGAGCTCAAACATTTTAGTCTCTCGTTCTTTTTTACGGTGCATTAAAAAATCTTCCACAAAAAACTGTGTAATTTTCTGAACAAGCTTCCCGTATTTTTCTATTTCCACAGGTTGTCCAGTAACACCAATTACTCCGATTGATGTATCTTCAATAACTAATGGCATGACAAGACCCTCACGCACACCCTTCAATTGAACCGACAGTTCCTTCGTCATATGCATGACTTCTTTGTTTTTCATGGCTATTAAAGCACCCTCATGAAATTGATTCATCCTCGACATGTCTGTGCTGGCAATAATAAATCCATTATGATCGATTACAACAACATTTTGATCAATCAACTCACCAAGCTCTCTTACAATTTTTGTGCCAATTATTTGCAAATCAAACATTGTGCCACCCCCCATAAAGATTAATATACTGATTATGCCGAAAATTTAGTATATTTTAGCTATTTTACTACAGTTTTCTATGCTCTTGTAGATAAAATCAACAATATGTGCGGCTTGCATGCTTGCTTCTAGATTTTCTTTATGGATACCAGATTGAATTTGCAGCAAGCAACCAGGATTGGCTGTGACAATCACTGTAGGCTGTAGCGCCTTAATCGTAGCCATTTTTGTAGTTAAAATATTATCTGCTGATGCAGGCTGCAATAAATTATATATTCCTGCTGAACCACAACATGTATTGGCATTTGGCAGCTCTTTAAAGTGCACATTCGGTAGGGCCTGTAAAATCATTCTTGGCTCATTGAAGATTTTATTAACATTGCGTAAATGGCAGGAATCCTGATAGGTTACAAGAGTCTTGTTTACTTGTTGTGGCAAGGTTGCTAAATAATCCAGTAGCCCAGCTTTGACAAGCAGACTTGAAATATCAATTGTCTTCTTTGAAAATCGAACTGCTTTTTCACGATAGCGTTCATCACTATGTAAGTGCTTCTCATATTCCTTTAAGAAAGCACCACAACCACCTGCGTTATTAACAATATAGGTATAATCATCTGAATCAAATAACTCTACATTACGAATTAAGTTTTGCTTACCACGCTTTAGTTCACCACTATGTCCATGGAGTGCTCCGCAGCAACTTTGATTATCTGGAATAACGACATCAACACCAAGCAATTGTAGCAAGGACACCGTTTTTTCATTTGTTTCCTTATAAAGTGTATCCATTAGACAGCCTGTAAAAAAGGCCACCTTCATCGAAGCTGTTTTTACCTTCTTTAATGGCTGTACCTTTTTAGCTACGGGAGGTAAAGATGCCTCCATTGTTTTTAAATGCTTTGGGAATAAATTTAAAAAGCCAATTTTCCGTACAGCTTTTTGTAGACCTGTTTTTTGATAAAGATGCACTAGACTAACTGCATGCTCCATATTTTTTTGCTTGACGAAAAGATGATTGAAAACAATTTTTCTTGTTGTTTTTTCTACGAAGGAAGATTGCTTCACTTCTTGTACGGCTTCACGGGTTTGCTCGATTAAAGCACCATACTGTACACCAGCTGGACATGCCGGCTCACATGCGCGACATCCTAAACATAAATCGAATGATTGTTCTACAGATGCATCGAAAGGTACAATCCCGTCACGTACTGCCTTCATCAAGGCAATGCGTCCACGTGGTGATTGTGCCTCATCCTGCTCCATGTGAAGATAGGTCGGACAGCTTGGCAAACAGAAGCCACATCTCATACAGTCGAGCAATAGATTTTCATCGACATGTGTCTGGAAGGATTGCTGCATTTGCTGTTGTACGTTAGTTACCACCATGTACCACCACTCTTTTCTTCGTTTCTTTAGCAAAGACTTTGCCAGGATTCATAATATGGTTAGGATCGAAAGTTTGCTTAATGTTTTTCATTACATTAATACCGATAGGACCAATTTTCCATTCTAAATAAGGTGCTTTCATTTCACCTACACCGTGCTCCCCTGTAATCGTGCCACCTAGCGACAGTGCTGCCTCAAAAATTTCCGAAAATGCCGCTTCCACACGGTGCATCTCCTCTTCATCTCGCAAGTCTGTTAAACATGTAGGATGCAAATTTCCATCCCCTGCATGACCAAATGTGGCAATATTGACATTGTACTTTTCGGATATATCATTAATTCTCATCACCATTTTGGCCAGCTCTGATCGTGGTACTGTGGCATCCTCTAAAATAACTGTCGGTTTTAATTTTGCTAATGCTGATAATGCGACACGTCTTGCTGTTTTAATTTGCTCCGCTTCCTGTGCATCTTTTGCAATTTGCGTAAAGAGAGCTCCATTTTCTTCAGCGATTCGTACCATTTCTTTGACATCTTGTTCTACTTGATGCATTTCACCATCCTGCTCAAGTAATAGCATTGCTTCTACATCTGTTGAGAGTCCAATTTTCATATATTGCTCGACGGCGCTAATTGTTTTTTTATCAAGAAATTCTAGCGTTACAGGAATGATTTTATTGGCAATAATACTAGAGACTGTTCTCGCTGCATCCTCTAAGGATTCAAAGTATGCGATACTCGTCATTTTATATTGTGGCAACGGAATAAGCTTTAAAGTAATCGCTGTTACGACACCCAATGTTCCCTCTGCTCCAACAAATAATGATGTGAGGTCATAGCCCGCTACGTCCTTTGCTAGTTTGCCACCTGTTTCTATAATATCCCCGTTTGGTAAAACAACTTGTAGACCTTTGACATAATCCTTTGTTACACCATATTTTAAGCCACGCAAGCCACCTGAGTTTTCACTAACATTGCCACCAATCGTAGAAATTCTCATGGAGCTTGGATCAGGAGGGTAAAATAAACCATGTGCTTCGACGAATGTACAAAGATTCTCAGATATAATGCCAGGCTGGACTGTAATCGTTAAATTTTCCTTATCGAAATTTAAAATTTGATCCATTCTATTAAATAAAATCACTACGCCCCCATCGTAAGGCACCGTTCCTGCTGCAAGATTTGTTCCAGAACCTCGCGGAATAATTGAAATTCTATATTCATTACATACTTTAATTACCTCTGCAATTTCCTCTGCATTCCCTGGTGAAATGACAAGATCAGGTAAGCGCTGAAAATTTGCCGTTGCATCATAGGAATATGCTAAAAGCTGTGCAGTTGAGTTTTTAATGTATTTTTCACCAACAATGTGCGTAATTTTTTCGATAACTGTTTTATTCATAAGACTCACCTCGAAATGAATTATGTAGTTACTACAATTTTAATTGTTTGAATTTTCTAAACATATGTCTTGGAAGATAAAAAAGGGGATTATATTTTAATTTTTTTGTGTTATAGGACCAAAAAAAGAAGCTGTTGGATAGATCCAAACAGCTTCTAACAAATTTGCTTCAATATAGAAAAAAACAGATGAGAAAGTTCGGCACTTGCCAGCTTTCTCATCAGCCTTTTTAACGCTGGCGTTCCTTGAAGGCACGTTCCATCTCGCGTTTGGCTTCTTTTTTGCGCATGTCGCTGCGCTTGTCGTAGTCTTTTTTCCCTTTACCGATGCCAATAAGGAGCTTGGCATAGCCATCCTTGATGTACATTTTCAATGGAACGATTGTGTAGCCGTCACGTTTTACGGCACCGACTAGCTCGCCGATTTGCTTTTTGTGGAGCAGCAGCTTGCGGGTGCGTAGTGGATCGTGGTTGAAGCGGTTGCCTTGTTCGAATGCGCTAACGTGCATATTGTTGATCCATGCCTCACCATTACGGACGCGGACAAAGGAGTCTTTCAGTTGGACTTTCCCTGCACGGATTGATTTGATTTCTGTACCTGTTAGGACCATGCCTGCTTCGATTGTTTCTTCGATGAAGTAATCATGGCCTGCTTTTTTGTTTTGTGCTAATACTTTACCAGAACCTTTTGCCATATCTTTCACCCTCTACTTAAAAGGTTGAGCTTAAGCGAAAGCACCCTTTCAATGGATACTTTCGCTTAGGCTTATTTACGTTTTGTTTTTTTCTTTTTGCCTTTTTTGGCAATGCCCTCATAGAACTTTTGCTTTTGCTTCACGCGTTTTTTTGGACCTGGGCTTGAGTCATCTTTGCGGCGTCCACGTGGATCACGGTCACTTTCGCGTCGTTCACCTTGCTTTGATGAGCTACGAGTTCCACGGTCATCCTCTTGACGACCGCCTCTACGATTGCCACCACGTCCGCCTTTTTCCTCATCACTGCGTGTGCTTCGGCGACTGCGTCCACCTTTGTTATCGCTATAATTTTTACGTGCATGAATAACAGTTGGTGCTGCTTTGCGTGTTCGTCCATATGAAGTTACCATTCCAACGATTTCAAAGTCAATGGATGACTCCTCAATAATGACATTTGCCACACGAACTGTCACTTCATCCCCAATACGGAATTGGCGATTCGTTCGTTCCCCGATCATAATCATTTGACGATCATCGAAGCGGTAGTAATCATCAGTCATATTACTAATATGGACAAGTCCTTCGATGGTGTTTGGTAGCTCCACGAAAATACCGAAGTTTGTAATGGATGAAACAATTCCTTCGAATTCTTCGCCAATTTTGTCGGACATATATTGTGCTTTTTTCAGTGCGTCTGTATCACGTTCTGCATCAACAGCACGACGTTCACGCTCAGATGTGTGGTCAGCAATTTCATCCATTGCCATACTCCACTGTGCAATGGTTTCTCTCGATGTATCCTTGTTAATTAAATACGTACGAATTAAACGGTGTACAACTAAGTCAGGATAACGACGAATTGGTGATGTGAAGTGTGTATAGAAATCCGTTGATAAGCCAAAGTGTCCAAGACTTTCTGGGTAGTACTTCGCCTGCTGCATTGAACGTAGGAGCATCGTTGAGATAACAGGCTCCTCTGGCATACCTTCAATTGCCTTCAAAACATCCTGTAATGCCTTAGGATGAACGGTATTACCAGTACCTTTAATTAAAATCCCGAAATTCGTGACAAATTCAAAGAAGCGTTGAAGCTTTTCAGGCTTTGGATCTTCGTGAATACGGTATAGAAACGGTACATTCATCCAGTGGAAGTGCTCTGCCACTGTTTCATTGGCAGCTAGCATGAAATCTTCAATTAATTTCTCCGCTACTGTTCGTTCACGTAATTCAATATCAACGGGCCATCCTTCTTCGTTTACGATCACCTTGGATTCTTTGAAGTCAAAGTCAATAGCTCCTCGCATTTCGCGTTTACGGCGTAAAATACCAGATAGCTCAGCCATGTTTTTAAACATTGGAACAAGTGGCTCATAGCGTTCAATTAATGCCTCATCCTGCTCCTCTAAAATCTTGTAAACGTCCTTATACGTCATACGCTCAGTAGTTTTAATGACGCTTTGGAAAATTTCGTGTGCAACCACATTACCATTCGCATCAATAATCATTTCACAGGATAGTGTTAAACGGTCAACCTGTGGATTTAATGAACAAATGCCGTTTGATAAACGATGTGGAATCATTGGAATGACACGGTCTGTTAAATAAACACTTGTCGCACGATCGTAAGCTTCAATGTCAATGACTGAGCCTTGCGTTACATAATAACTTACGTCTGCAATATGTACGCCAAGCTTATACGTACCATCTACATTTTTTGTTACGGTTACAGCATCATCTAAATCCTTTGCATCTGCACCATCAATTGTCACAATCGTTTCATGACGTAAATCACGACGACCTACTAAATCGGCCTCGGTAATTTCATCTGGTACACGCTGTGCAGCAGCAATGACTTCATCTGGGAATTCAGGTGGAATGTCATGCTTATATAAAATGGATAAAATGTCCACACCTGGATCATTTTTATGCCCTAAAATTTTTGTAATATAGCCTGTAGCGGATTTTAAATCCTCTGGCCATGTTGCTACCTCAACAACAACCTTATGTCCATCGACAGCTCCTAATGTATCTCCTTTGGCAATAAAGATATCCATTGGTAGCTTTTTATCGTCTAGGACAACAAAGCCGAAGCCACGGTTAGCCTGAAATGTGCCGACAAAGCTTGTTTGCCCACGCTCGACGACCTTTGTAACCGTACCCTCACGTCGATCACCAAATGATTCCTTTAAAACACGAATCAGAACGATGTCTCCGTTAATGGCACCGTTAATTTCATGCGGCGGAATGAACACATCATCCATGCCCTCGACATCAGGTGTCACGAAGCCAAAGCCCTTCGCATGTCCGATAAATTTACCTCTTAGCAAATTCATACGCTCTGGTAGGCCATAGCGATTGGAGCGAGAGCGTACAACTAAGCCTTGCCCTTCCATGCGGACAAGTGTTTTCACAAGCTCCTTGAACTCCTCCGCATCCTCAAAGCCGAATTCATCCTCGATTTCACCGACGGTTAGTGGTTTATAATCATCTTTGCTGAAAAAATCGAGTAAACGACTTTGTAGTGTATCTTTTTGATCTTTCATACATATTCCCTCCTTCATGAGAAAATCCTATTTATAATTATTGTGCCCAATTTAGGCTTTCTAAAAAGCGATAAATGTCCTCATGTAATTGATCTTTTTCTTGATCTAATGTAATAACATGTTTTGAGTTTTCATACCACTTGATGTGCTTTTCAAGTGACTCAGTTTGATTATATATAATGTTGGCAGATTCTGTCTCTATTACTTCATCATTTGTAGCTTGTACGACGAAAATAGGCGCGTATATCATGTCAATTTCTTGACGAGTGCGAGCTATAAATTCTCGTAGCTGCTGTAGAGATGGCATGCCTTTTTCAGCAATGCTTGCAACTTCAGCTTCAATTTGCTCTTCCTGTTTCCCTTGGAACTTTTTATAGTCCCTTGCATATTTCAAGACACCCTCAAACATAACGTCGGTTGTACGCATTGTCATAGGGGCACACATTGTCACAATTCCTTTAACAGGATTATTTAATGCAACGTTTAATGCCATAACACCGCCTAATGAAAGGCCAGCAACAGCTATTTCCTGATAGCCAGCATCCTGTAACTGTTTGTAGGCGGCAATAACATCCTGCCACCAGTCTGCTGGACCTGTTGTGATTAGTTCTTCTGGTTCCACACCGTGACCTTTATAGTGAGGTGCTAATGTAGTATACCCTTTTTTCTCTAAAAATCTACCAAGCATTCGTACGTCTGCAGAGCTTCCTGTGAAGCCGTGTAATAATAAAACAGCACGTGGTCCTGCCTGAAAGAAAAATGGCTGTGATAATGATTTGTTCACTGTAAGCACTCCTTCATTCTAAAACACTTATACATACTATACCCATTCTCGTCATCCAATGATGCCCAGCGGATGGCATTGGTTATTGCATTACCATTCATTTTTTACTCCAGAGAGAGAATTTACCATTTAACAATGATAAAAGAAAACGCCCAACCAATTCGGTTAGGCGATATATCTTCAACTATTAGATTTTTGTAATAGCGATTGCTAATAAAAAGAACACTATAGCTAACACAATTGTTGCACGGTGAAGGATTAAATCCATACCACGTGCTTTTTGCTTTCCAAATAGTTGCTCAGCTCCACCCGAGATGGCACCTGATAAGCCTGCACTTTTACTAGATTGAAGTAATACCACAACGATTAACGCTAATGATACGATAACTAATGAAACTAATACTACTGTATGCATTCACTGCACCTCCCGAACTTTGAAACATCACAACAGACTACATTATAACAAAAAAAGGTTACGATGACAAACTTCGCTTTATGTTTTGCTGGAAATTTTCCGCCTCAGGCTTCCATCCTTGTCGACTTATGCTACTATTTGTGGATGTCACTCCCTATAATTTAAACTATAATGGCAAAAATGAATTTTTTTGGAGGGTGGGAAAATGAATAAAAAAATAGCAGCGCTGCTTGTGCTATGCTGCATGATTCCGTTTCTTACTGCATGCTCAAAGGCCATTGACCTACTTCTTGAGGAAGAGGATGTAACAACTACGACCTTAGCAGAAGAAACAGAGAATGATATGAAGAAGCCAGAAAGTAAAGCGTTATCTGCCTCTTTTTCACCTAATGATCTTTTTTCAACCTCATTATTTAAGGATGATCCTGCCTTACTACAATTCACTAAAAAAGTCGAAAAACAAGTAGCAAAGTTTGAACAGCACTTTGAAGTCCCTTATACAGGGAAGCTAAACTTCGAAGATTTTGAGGTGCAGCTGAATGACTTAAATAGCCTGCTTTCTTTCGTTGATCCCTATACAGCTGGTTATTTTCTTACTTATGAATGGACGGCTTGGGAAACCGAGGATGGCTATTTGGTAGAGTTGTCGATTGATTACTTAACAGATGCCAAAAAGGAACAAAAGGTCGATCAATATGTAGAGGCTTTTGCTGACCAGTATATTACGACAGATATGACAGATTTTGAACGTGCTAAAATCATTAATGATACGGTTGTACAGTTAGCCACTTATACAGAACAAGGCTCTACTGAGGGACAAACGGTTTTTGAGCTGATAGACGAGGAAACTGCGGTATGTCAAGCCTATGCTCTACTAGCTTATCGCCTACTATTAGCATCGAATGTAGAAGCTAAATACGTATATGGCTATAGTGAGGATCAGCTGCATGCTTGGAATTTAGTCAGTATCGATGGCAATTGGTATCATCTTGATACAACGTGGAATGATGTGGATTCAGCGGAGCCTTATGCGATTTCCTATGAATACTTTTTAGTCAGTGATGAAAAACTAAGCCAAGATCATTTATGGGTAAATGAAAATTATTTTACTGCTACAAATAACAATTATGATTTTATGCATGATATGTGGTATGCCAGTACTGTGGATGATGTGATTTATTATAATAGTATCAATGATAATATGGTCTATTCCTATAATTTAGACACAAATGAAAACAATCAAATTACAGAAACGGCATGCTATTATTTAGCTACTTATGATGATTTCATTTATTGCAGTGACTATGACAATGCCGGTTATTTAACAAAAATTAATGTCCAGGACGGCTCCGAAGAAGTCTTATTTGAAGATGAAGTCCTCAACTTGTACATTGAAGAAGACATTTTATATTATGAAACAATTGATGGCGCACAACATCAGGAAAATTTGTAATGCCCCAAAAGAATCTGTGTGACTTTTACACAGATTCTTTCCTTCCCCAATATTTACATAATTACCATATTCCATTAACAAACCTTTAACGCTAGCTTTACACCATTCCTTTACACTTACAATTGAATTCACCTAAAGGAGGAAAATCATGAAATACGCAAAAAAATGGACTTCATTGTTCTTAGCAGGTGCAGTGACTTTATCCGCAGTTAGTATCCCACAGCAAGAGGTACATGCAGCCGAAGTAAAGAAACCGACGAATGTCATTATGCTTGTGATGGATGGTAGCAGTAATAATGCTGTCACCCTTTCTCGCTGGTATAAAGGTGAAAGCCTAGCAATGGATGAAATTTTATCGGGTGCTATGCGCACATATTCTGCGGAATCTGCCATTACCGATTCCGCGCCTGCTGCGACAGCATTAGCAACTGGGCATAAATCGAACGATAAATATATAGGTGTGCTGCCCTCTGTGATCAACTCCCCTGGATTAACGCAAATCGCTAAGGAAGATGCCTTCCGACCTGTAGCCAATGTGCTAGAAGGAGCTAAACAGCAAGGTAAGGCTACTGGATTAATTTCTACTTCCGAAATTCAACATGCTACACCAGCTGGTTTTTCTGCACATGTCAACAATAGAAGTCAATATGGGGATATAGCAGAGCAGCAGGTTTATCAAAATATTGATGTTGTCTTAGGTGGTGGACTGGAATCACTATCACCAGGCACATCGAAAAACGCTCGTCAAGATGGCGAGGATTTAATCAAAGTTTTGAATGAAAAAAATTATGATCTCGTTAAAACGCGCGATGAGCTATTTAACAGTCAATCCTCAAAAATTTGGGGAAGCTTTGCGCCAAGTGCACTTGCTTATGATTTAGATCGTGCTAAAACAAGAGCATCTGAGCCTACACTTGCTGAAATGACAAATAAAGCAATCAATACGCTGAAAAAGGATGAGGATGGCTTCTTCCTCTTTGTAGAAGGTAGTAAGGTTGACTGGGCTGCACATGCCAACGATACTATTGGTATCATTAGCGATATTTTATCATTCGATGATGCAGTGAAAGAAGCGGTTGATTTTGCGAAGGAAGATGGTAATACTTTAGTCATCGCAGTAACTGATCATGGAAATAGTGGCATTACGATGGGGAACGCTAACACAACTAGTACCTATTCCAACATTCCAGTCTCTGCGTACATCGACCCGTTAAAAAAAGCTACAATGACCATTGAAGGAGCTTTAAGCCAACTAAAAGAAGATCGCTCGAATTTAGTTGAGGTCGCTGCTCTTTATGGCTTAGATTCATTAACGGAGGACGAGCTTAAAACATTACAGTCTGCTAAAGACTTAGGCAATGAAATGGTAAAAATGCTAGCCAATCGTGCAAACATTGGTTATACAACAGGTGGCCATACGGGTGAAGATGTATTCTTATATTCATTTGGTCCTTCTAAATTGACAGGATTAGTAGAAAACACTGATTTAGCCCATACAATGGCACGCTTTATGGGCTTTGACTTAAACACATTAACAAATGATTTATATGTGCCTGCAACGAAGGCATTTACGGAAAAAGGATTTACAACAAAAATTGACTTATCGAATAAAGAAAACCCAACATTTATTGCACAAAAAGCAGATGTTACAGTGAAAATTCCAGTCAATAAAAACACGATGATCTATGAACAAACTTCAACAAACACGGCAAAGACTCATACATTTGATACAATCAATGTCTACAATGGCTCTGAATTTTATGTATCTAAAAAAGTTATTAATGAAGTGAAATAAAAATAATAGCGCGAACATAAGTTGAGATTATTCCCTTATGTTCGTGCTTTTTTTACATAAGTAAACCAGCCAATAATTTGTAAACTCTACATATCCCCCCAAAACCTTAAATTTACCTTAAATTAATCTTATGATTTACTGAATTCATCTTAATTCAGCAACATTTTTCTCCACATTCCGTCAAATCAGTGTTAAAAACATAAGGTAAGGATTTTTAACTAGTAAATTACTATTTTTTGAAAGTTTAATCCTATACTTTTTTTCATTGGAGGTGGACAAATGCAATCCATCAAAAATAATGAGTATCTACGCTTTATTGGCTTCACGTTGTTTTATTTGATTGTTTTGGTACTGTTGTTTCTTATACATGGCTTCCATGATATGAACGCTGGACCATTTATATATACGGAATTTTAAATAAAGGAGATTAAAATATGTTAAGTATTTTGGCAGCTATTGAACGTGTGGCCCTCCAGCAGCCACAAAAAACTGCTTATCAGACTCACAATGCCTCCTTAACTTATAGTGAGCTTTGGCATTTATCGGATCGTCTTGCCGATTATTTAATGAAGCTTAAGTTGCGGAGACAACAGCCTATTGTCATTTATGGACATATGTCCCCCCTACAAATTGTTGCGTTTATCGGAGCTGTAAAAGCTGGCCATCCATATGTGCCTGTTGATTCGTCAACACCATCAGAAAGATTACAGCTCATTACAGAAGCTTCTGGAGCAGGTTTAGTATTGACAACAGAGCTATTACAGATGCCGTTGAACCTGCCAGTTATGGCAGTGCATGATATTCTGGATGCCTCCTCAAAGGACGTGATCCTATCATCCGCAACATGGGTTCGAGATGAGGATATCCATTATATTATTTACACTTCTGGTTCAACCGGTCAACCAAAAGGGGTACAAATAACAGCTAGTAATCTAACACACTTTGTTAGGTGGATGCAGGAACACTTCCCTTTACAGCAAGACGGCGTATTTTTAAATCAAGCACCTTATTCCTTTGATTTATCTGTTATGGATCTCTACCCAGCTCTTGTTGGTGGACACACGCTTTATGCGATTACACAGCAAGAAATTGCTAATCCAAAAGCATTGTTTGATTCATTAGCGATGTCAAATACTCGTGTATGGACTTCTACACCTTCCTTTGCCAAGATGTGTTTGATGAACAAAGAATGGGATCAAAAACTCATGCCTGCATTGGATACTTTTTTATTTTGCGGAGAGGTTTTACCGATAGCGGTATGTAACGAGTTAATGCTTCGTTTTCCACAGGCAACAATTTATAATTTATATGGTCCTACAGAAACAACCGTCGCTGTATCCTATGTAAAAGTAACAAAAGAGCTAGCAGCACACTTCGAACAATTACCAATTGCCCCTATAACGGAGCCAAACGTTTCTGTAGCAGAAGATGGAGAAATTATTATTTCAGGGCCAACCGTTAGCGCAGGGTATTTGGGAGCGCCTGAATTAACAGCGAAGGCTTTCTCGATCGTGGATGGCGATCGCATCTATCAAACTGGTGATATAGGCTATGAGCAGGATGGTTATTTGTTCTTTTCAGGTCGTAAGGATTTCCAAGTGAAATTACACGGCTATCGTTTAGAGATTGAAGAGATTGAAAAACAAATCAATAACCTGCCACCTGTTTCAAGTTGTGTTGTTGTACCTGTTTATAAAGAGAAGGAAATCATTTCTCTTAGTGCCCATATTGTTTTACGTGAGCCATTAACAGGAGCAGCCTTCAAAACGACAAAGCAATTGAAGGCACTTTTATCGGCGTACTTACCTGCCTATATGATACCGAAAACGTTTAAATATATGGACGCTTTACCACTAAATCCAAATGGTAAGGTAGATCGTAAAGGATTGGCGGTTATGGAGACAGTATGACGCCTTATGGAAATATAGCATTTTTTGTGATCATCGGACTTTTATTACTACCTACCATCCTCCTAGGGTTACGAGGCAAATCTTCGAAACGTTATAATCTTTTTATATCGGTCATTGTCTTAGCATTAATCTTCGGACATTCATTGAATGGGACCATCTCGCTCGTATTATTTACTGTCTTTCAGGTAGTACTTATTGTGGCTTATCAGCGTTACCGACTTCAGCAAAATAGCGGAACCATTTTTATAATAGCAGTGCTTTTATCCATATTACCCCTGATTCTTGTGAAGGTTTTGCCGATTCTCGGGTTACATCATGTATTTGGCTTCCTAGGTGTATCCTACATTACGTTTAAAGCGGTGCAAATGATTTTAGAAACTCGTGATGGCTTGATGAAAGAGAAAATTTCGGTAGTAGAGCTAGTCTATTTCTTATTATTCTTTCCTACCGTATCATCGGGACCTATTGATCGTTGGCGTCGTTTTACAAAGGATTTTCATACCGTACCTTCCTCGGAGGATTACCAAAAGCTGCTATTGAGTGGCATTAACTATATTTTTGTCGGCTTTTTATATAAGTTTATTTTGGCTTATTTAATTTACAACTACACGCTTATTTATTTGCCTAACCATACGTATAACTATTTGACACCCTTTCAGGGACAGCTAGCGTATATGTATATGTATAGCTTTTACTTATTCTTTGATTTCGCTGGCTACAGTGCATTTGCTGTTGGTGTGAGCCGGATAATGGGTATCCAAACACCGATTAACTTTAATCGCCCTTTCGCCAGCCGCAATATTAAAGATTTTTGGAATCGTTGGCATATGAGCCTTTCCTTCTGGTTTAGGGATTATGTCTATATGCGCTTTGTCCTTTGGATGACAAAGAAAAAATGGCTAAAAAATAAATTTGCTATTTCGTATATAGGCTTCTTTTTACTATTCTTTTTAATGGGTATTTGGCATGGTCTGGAATGGCACTTTGTGGTCTATGGACTCTATCATGCCCTATTGATTATCAGCTTTGATAAATTTGAACGCTGGAATAAAAAGCATAAGCGTTGGCCAAAAAATAAATGGACGCATGCTATTGGCGTAATCATTACGTTTCATGCTGTATGCTTCGGCTTTTATATTTTTTCTGGCACATTATTTTAAACAAAGGGCTATAAGAGCCTGTTCACTAAAGGAGAATTATTAATGGATCAACAACAAGTTTTAGAAATGCTAGTCGAGTTATGTGAAGATGAAATTATTGTAGAAAATCCAGATATTGATTTATTTGAAGAAGGTTTACTAGATTCGTTTGGGACAATTAATTTATTAGTTGAAATTGAAAACCGTTTTAATATTTCTGTCCCTATTACTGATTTCAATCGTGAAGAATGGAATACGCCTAATCGAATAGCAGGGAAATTAGCTGAAAGACAATGATCAAAAAAGGCTTTCTTTCTTTATTTATTGCATTTGCTCTTTTTACTGGCTTTGTCTTTTTTCCTAATGCTTGGATTAAAGCATGGATATCCAATGAGGATGTGGAGCAAGCCAAAACGAACATGTCTCCACTTGTATTTCAGGGCACATATTTACAGGAGCGAATGTTGCAGGAGCCTAATTCCATGCCACTTTATGGCTCCTCGGAATTAAACCGTTTTGATCCGTTCCATCCATACAATTATACGCGAGCAACTGATGCTCCGTATTCGACATTTATGATTGGGCGTGGAGGCATGCAGTCCATTACTCACTTCTTGAATTTCGCAGCACAAGAAAAGAATTTAAAGGATAAAAAAGTGGTCTTTATCATCTCCCCTCAGTGGTTTACAGAGAAGGGCATGGGTGAATTTCACTTTTCACCGAATTATTCCATGTTACATGCTTATGATTTAGCCTTTAATCAGGAGATGGATGCCAACCTTCGTAAAAGAGCAATGGAGCGCCTACTTGAATTTGATACTGTCAAACGAGATCGCCTCTTAAAGACCATGTACCAATATCAAATGTCTAACGGCAAGGAAAAACCAATTACTGGACGTATGGCCATGGTCGCGGGGCGTTTCCACAAGGAGTTACTAGAAAAGAAGGATTTATATTATTCCATTTTCCCACGTAAAGGTCATGCATTAAAAAGTAATGACAAGCTGATTGCCAATCAAAGCTTTGAGCAACAAATGCAGCATGCAGAGGCATATGGGGAGAAGCGTGTATCCAACGACTATATGATTGAAGATCGCGCCTATCAGCGACTTGTAAATGCTAAATTTTCAAAGTTTAAAGATATACGAAAAAAAGAGGATTATACAAACTCTCCTGAATATGAGGATTTCCAACTAGTTATCGATGTTTTAAAGGATGCAGGTGCCAAACCACTATTCGTCTCCATTCCAGTTAATGGCTATTGGTATGATTATAATGGCTATCCTGAGGAACGTCGTCAAAAGTATTACGATAAAATGGAGCAAGTATTAAAGGATGCAAAGGTTGCCTATGTTGATTTTTCAGATCATGAATATGATCCTTACTTTATTATGGATACGATTCATATTGCCTGGAAGGGCTGGGTCTATCTCGATCAAGAACTAGATCAGCATTGGTCACAGCCATAACAATAGTCAGGACAGTCTAATATTAGTAGACTGTCTTTTCTTATTATCGTAAGAGACCTTTTATGTAAAGCGCCATTTGCTCACTTATCTCATTTAGGTTTTTCAATAGCTTCACTAAATTGTTGAACCTGCTCTGTATGATCATTTGAAGCTACTTCAATTTGCTCCATGCTTTCCATAAGTGCTTGAATATTACTCGTAATCGTTTTAGAGAGGTTTCAATTTGTTCTGTTGCTGTAGCTGTCTCACTAGAAAGCTTCCTTACCTCTTTGAAACCTGCACCGTATTGGCCTGCCATGCCGCTTCACGTTAATCTTTTTTATATGTTAAAATGCCTCAAAGTTAATTCAAACTTTGAGGCATTTTTTGAAATTCGTCTATTTAGCTTTCGCAAAATGGTATTCAATATAAGTCATATTCTAAATTGTGTTGAATATAAGCTTGCTCTTCAGATGGAGTTAATAGACGAATTGCTTTCCCTGAAGCTTCTTCATCGCCGCCTTGCATTTCCCATATGGAATTGTGGTCGTCAACTGCATTTGAAAAATCACCCTTCGACCATCTTTCCAATATTGAAATGTAAAGCTCTTTATATTTATAATTGCTTTCTTTGGCTATAGCTAACAATCGGTCAACCTTTTCTTGTGTTATTTGCTCGTGACCCCATTTTATTTCCGCTTCAACCTTCTGATGAGACATACTATGAATGGTTTCGTTCATTTTGTGTTCTATTAAGTCATCTGGATATAATTCATTTTCTTTTTTTAGAACAGTTCCATCCTTAGAAGTTACTTCAACATATCCAGCGATTGTTTTTTCTTCCTCGGGAGTAGATTTATTCATATGCTCAGTGAATTTGATGTAACCAAATGCTCCACCGAAAATAATTAATATTACAATGATACTAATAACCGATTTGGTTTTTCTCTTCATGTTATTACCCCTCAGTAATTTTTTATCATTATGTAAATATGGTTGATATTAGTTAATTAGGTTAAATAATAACAGAATGTTGTAATAGGTTTCAATGAATAGATACTTAATGTCCACCGCTTTCGGTTGTTCTAATTGAATAGGCTTACTCTGTAATTAGATAAGTAACTAAAAAACCCCCAATCTACAAGTGTTTATCACACTTATAAATCAGAGGTTGAAGCAATACATAAGCCTAAATGTACAACATGGTTCAAATATAAAAGCTGTGTATTACTAAATTCAAAGTATTTTCTCTTCAATCAAATACTTATTTTAAGTTATAGAATGAATTTAAACCAAGATACTCTGCTGTTGAACCAAGTTGATCTTCGATGCGAAGAAGTTGGTTGTATTTAGCTACACGGTCTGTACGTGATGGAGCACCTGTTTTAATTTGACCAGCATTTGTTGCAACAGCGATATCAGCAATTGTCGCATCTTCTGATTCACCAGAACGGTGAGAAATAACCGCTGTGTAGCCTGCACGTTTCGCCATTTCGATCGCTTCAAATGTTTCAGTTAACGTACCGATTTGGTTTACTTTGATAAGGATGGCATTTCCTACGCCTTGCTCAATACCTGCTGATAATTTTTTCGTATTTGTTACAAATAGGTCATCACCTACTAATTGTACGCGATTGCCGATACGGTCTGTTAATAGCTTGTGTCCAGCCCAGTCGTTTTCGTCTAAGCCATCTTCAATTGAAATGATTGGGTATTTATTTGTTAACTCTTCGTACCAATCTACCATTTCCTCAGAAGTTTTGACAACACCTTCACCATCTAAGTGGTATTTGCCATCTTCTTTATTGAATAGTTCAGAGGATGCTACGTCCATTGCAAGTTTCACTTCGTCACCTGGTTTGTAGCCTGCTTTTTCAATCGCTTCTAAGATCACTGTAATTGCTTCTTCGTTAGAGCCTAGGTTTGGTGCAAAACCACCTTCATCACCTACTGCTGTGTTGTAGCCTTTTGCTTTTAGAACAGCTTTTAGGCTATGGAAGATCTCAGCGCCAATACGTAATGCATGACGGAATGATTCTGCACCAACAGGCATAACCATGAATTCCTGAATGTCTACATTGTTATCAGCGTGAGCACCACCGTTTAGGATGTTCATCATTGGTACTGGTAATTGCTTAGAATTGAACCCACCAAGATATTGATAAAGAGGTACATCTAAATAATCTGCCGCAGCATGTGCAACTGCCATGGATACACCTAGAATTGCGTTGGCACCAAGCTTGCCTTTGTTTTCTGTGCCATCTAGCTCGATTAAAGCTTTGTCGATGACTACTTGATCAAGAACAGAATAGTTACCTTCTAATTCTTCCGCAATAATTGTGTTTACATTTTCAACTGCTTTTAATACACCTTTGCCTAGGTAACGAGAGTTGTCACCATCGCGTAATTCTACAGCTTCGTATTCACCTGTTGATGCACCTGATGGTACGATTGCGCGGCCAAATGCGCCTGATTCTGTAAATACTTCAACCTCTACTGTTGGGTTCCCACGTGAGTCTAAAACTTCGCGCGCATAAACTTGTGTAATAAATGGCATAATTAATTCTCCTCTTTTTCAATTAATGATTGTCCTGTCATTTCAGTAGGCTGTGACACCTCTAATAATTCTAACATGGTTGGCGCTAAATCGGCTAAAATACCACCATTTCTTAACATTATATTTGGTTTTGTCACAATTACTGGAACAGGATTTGTTGTATGAGCTGTCATTGGCTCACCTGCTAAAGTTAACACTTCATCAGAGTTGCCATGGTCAGCTGTAATAATAGCTGCGCCACCTTTTGCAAGGAGTGCGTCTACTACTTTCCCTAAGCATTCATCTACTGCTTCAATGGCTTTAATTGTTGGCTCCAGCATTCCACTATGACCAACCATATCAGGGTTGGCAAAGTTAAGAATAATGCCATCAAATTTTTCAGCCGCAATTTCTGCAAGTAAGGCTTCTGTCACCTCATAGGCAGACATTTCAGGTTTTAAATCGTATGTCGCCACCTTGGGAGAAGCAATTAAAATACGTTCCTCACCAGGGAATTTTTCCTCACGTCCACCACTCATAAAGAATGTAACATGTGGATATTTTTCAGTTTCCGCAATCCGCAACTGTGTTTTCCCATTCGTCGCTAATACTTCACCAATTGTATTTTTCAAGTTGTCATTTTCATAAGCAACCTGAGCGTTGACTTCATCACTATAGTGTGTGAAGGACACAAATTTTAAATTCTTTGGATGATTTGCAGATATAGCAAAGCCATCGAATGCTCCATTTGTAAAAACTGTTGACAGCTGAATGGCACGATCGGGACGGAAGTTAAAGAAAATCACTGCATCATGATCGCCAATTGTTGCTACTGGCTCACCATGCTCTTGAATGCTAAATGGGATGACAAATTCATCTGTTACCTCACGCTCATAGGATGCTGCTACACCACTTTTAGCACTTTCTGCTGTTTGACCGACGCCATCCACCAGTACATTGTAAGTCAGTGCCACACGATCCCAACGTTTATCGCGATCCATTGCATAGTAACGTCCATGAATAGAAGCAAATTGCCCTATGCCTATTTCAGCCATTTGCTTTTCCGTTTCTTCGATATAGTCTAATGCTGTTGTTGGACCAACATCACGACCATCTAAGAAGCCATGTATATAAACTTCCTCTAATCCTTGCTGTTTAGCTAGCTTTAATAGTGCAAACATATGCTCATAATGACTATGAACACCACCGTCTGATAATAAGCCCATAACATGTAGCTTTGACTGATGAGCTTTCACATGTGCTACTGCATCTAAAAAGGCTTGATTCGTGAAGAAATCTCCATCACGAATAGATTTATTTAAGCGTGTTAAGCTTTGATAGACGATACGTCCTGCACCGATATTTAAGTGCCCCACCTCAGAATTCCCCATCTGTCCTTCAGGTAATCCAACGGTTTCTCCCGCTGCTGTTAATGTCGCATGAGGAAATTGATGCCAATATCGATCAAAATTTGGCTTATTGGCCTGTGCTACTGCATTCCCGAATGTTTCATCTCGAAATGCAAAGCCATCTAAAATAATTAATGCTACTGGCTTTTTAGGCATTTGCTGCCGCCTCCAATAATGTTAAATAAGATTCTGGTTGTAAGCTTGCTCCACCAACTAAAGCACCATCAATATGTTCTTTGGATAAAAGCTCCTGAATGTTATCAGGCTTAACACTGCCACCATATTGAATGCGCACGGCATTCGCAGTTTCAGCATTATATAGCTCTTCTACTACTGCTCGAATCGCTCCGCATACTTGATTTGCATCGTCTGCCGTAGCCGTTTTACCAGTACCAATCGCCCAAATCGGTTCATACGCGATGACCATGTGCTCTACTTGCTGTGCTTCAAACCCAGCAAGTGCTGCTTTAATTTGGCCAGCCACTTTTTGCTCTGTTGTGCCTGCTTCACGTTCTTCTAGTGTTTCGCCACAGCAAATAATAGGTACGATAGTATGTGCAAGTGCTGCTGCTACCTTCTTATTAATCGCTTCATCTGTTTCATTGTAGTATTCGCGACGTTCAGAGTGTCCTAAAATGACATAGTCAACATCCACACTTGCTAGCTGTGCTGGACTAATTTCACCCGTAAAAGCACCTTCATTTTCATAGTGCATAGTTTGTGCACCAATTGCCAGCTCTGACTCACTAGCAACTTGCACAAGTGTAGGTAGGTAAAGAGCTGGTGCGCAAATAACAGCATCTACTTTGTCATTGGAAGGAAGTTTTTCTTGTACAGCATCTACAAACTGAATAGCCTCTTCAAATGTTTTAAACATTTTCCAGTTACCTGCAATAATTGGTTTACGCATCATTTTGCCTCCGATTAGCTTATTTATCGTTTAGTGCTACAATCCCTGGAAGCTCTTTGCCTTCCATTAATTCTAAGGAAGCACCACCACCTGTAGAAATATGATCCATCTTATCTGCTACTTCAAATTTTTCAACTGCTGCAGCTGAATCACCGCCACCGATTACTGTGTAGCCAGCTGTTGTTGCCATTGCATCAGCAACTGTTTTTGTGCCGTTTGCAAATTTGTCCATTTCAAAGACACCCATTGGTCCATTCCAAATGATTAATTTAGAGTTTTTGATAACTTCTGCATAGTTTGCAGCCGTTTTAGGTCCAATATCTAGACCCATCCAATCAGCTGGAATAGCATCTACATCAACGATTTGTGTTTCAGCATCCTGTGAAAATTCATTTGCCACAACAGCATCGACTGGCATATGTAATTGCACACCTTTTGCTTTTGCCTTCTCAATAAAGGACTTTGCTAGCTCAATTTTATCTTCCTCTAGCAATGATTTACCGATATCGTGGCCTTGTGCCTTAATAAATGTAAAGGATAAACCACCACCGATAATTAAGTGATCTACTTTTTCTAAAAGGCTTTCAATAACACCAATTTTATCTTTTACTTTGGCACCACCAATAATGGCTGTAAACGGATGCTCAGGGTTAGACAATGCCTTACCTAGTACATCTAATTCCTTTTGCATTAAGAATCCAGATACAGCTGGAATATGCTTAGCAATTCCTTCTGTAGAAGCATGAGCTCGGTGGGCTGCACCAAAAGCATCATTAACATAAATATCTGCTAGCTGAGCAAATTGCTGTGCTAATGTAGGATCATTTTTCTCTTCACCAGCATGGAAGCGTACATTTTCAAGCAGTAGAATATCTCCATCTTGCATGTTTGCAACGGCTTCTTCCACCGCTTGCCCAATGGATTCATCAAGCTTCGTAACAGGCTTGCCCATTAATTCCGCTAAGCGAATGCCAACAGCCGTTAAACGCATATCCTCTTTTACTTCACCTTTTGGACGACCTAAGTGAGAAGCTAGAATAACTTTAGCACCCTGCTCTACTAAATACTCAATTGTAGGAATAGCTGCACGAATACGCGTCTCATCGGTAATAGCACCGTCTGCCATTGGTACATTAAAATCTACACGTACAAAAACGCGTTGACCCTTAACATCAATATCTTTCATTGTTTTCTTATTTAACATGAAGAAACTCCCTTCAAAGTTTGTTTTAGTCTTACACCCTTGTGTTTTACCCATCTTGGCTCTACACCATGCTTACTAAATTGAATAGTCATTTTGGTAATTTTTCAGCGTCACTATCTCGTGTAAGTATGATTCTCCAACTTTTGATAATGAACCCTAATACTTGTTTTTATAGTAGCAAAAGTTAACTGTTATGTCTTGCAATCAACATGTATCAATTACGCCTCAGCGTAATTGCGTCCAGATTTTTTTGAACTTGCTCGAAACATTCCTCTTCAAAATCTGTGACATTCGCTGAGGCTTTTATCTTGATTCAGTCGGTGATTGAACACCAATGAATCAAGAGAGTCATTTGTGTAATCATCTCATTACCTATAGAGGTGGGGTTTTCTGCTGAATCTAGAAAAAAAGGAGTAAGGGTTATCCCTTACTCCCAATACCCTTGTATATTATATCTATTCGATATTATAAAGGCTATACTTTTTGTACATAAAAAGCAGTAATATGTCACACTTTTTACTCAAAATGTCGAAATATGATACTTATTTATGGTTTAAGCCTTGTTCAGCAATGTATAAAGCTAGGTCCATTAAGCGAGTAGAGTAACCAATTTCGTTATCATACCAAGCTAAAACTTTCACCATTTTGTTTTCTAACACCATTGTTGAAAGGCCATCTACCGTAGAAGAATAATGGTTACCGTTATAATCAATTGATACCAATGGTAGCTCATTGTAATCTAAAATGCCTTTTAATTCATTTTCAGAAGCTTCTTTTAATGCTGCATTAATTGTTTCTTTCGATACATCTGCTTTTAGCTCTACAACTAAGTCAACACATGATACGTTAGGTGTTGGCACACGCATAGAGAAACCATCTAGCTTACCTTTTAATTGTGGTAATACTTTTGATACAGCTACTGCTGCACCTGTTGTTGTTGGAATCATAGACACCGCTCCAGCACGTGCACGACGAGGGTCAGAGTGTGGGAAGTCTAGAATTCGTTGGTCATTTGTATAAGAGTGAATTGTTGTCATCATACCACGTTCAATGCCAAATTTCTCATCAAGCACTTTAGCTACTGGTGCTAGACAGTTAGTTGTACAAGAAGCATTGGAGATCACATCATCAGTTGCTGGGTTATAATCCTCATGGTTTACACCCATAACAAATGTAGGCATTGCGCCTTTTGCTGGTGCCGATAGAATCGCTTTTTTCGCCCCTGCTTCAATATGCTTGCCTACTTCTTCCATTGAACGGAATCGACCAGTACATTCAAGCACTACATCTACGCCTAATTCGCCCCATGGTAATTGGGCAGGATCTTTTTCAGCATATACTTTTACACGTTGACCATTTACTACGAAAGAATCTTCATCTGCATTGACTTCAGCATCATAGATACCGTGTACTGAATCATATTTCAATAAGTGCGCAAGCTGACCAGCATCTGTTAAGTCGTTTACGGCTACTACTTCAAATTCATCATGCTTCATTGCCTCACGAAATACTAAACGTCCAATACGTCCAAATCCATTAATCGCTAATTTTAATGCCATTGTTAATTCCTCCAATAATGTGTGATGTCTGTCTCTATGAATAGAGACATCAAAATTTACTTTATGCTCATTCAAAAAATGCTTTAGCACTTTCTGAGATCGAGTGACATGTTTACAACTTTGCCATCATTCAAGATGCTTATTTTCTATAGAAGATATTTTAGCAGCAATTGCTTTGGCCGCTGCTTCATCTGTTACAAATATGGTTTGCTTAGGTGCTACTTTGAAATAAGAAAGCATTGCATTGACCTTCTGTTTTCCTGCTGCAACAGCAATGACCTGCTCACTGTTTTGTACCTGCTCAAGCTGGATACCAATTGTCCGTATACGATGTACTATTTCTCCATCGGCATTGAAATAATAACCGAAAGCCTCACTCACAGCGCCTTTTTCCTCAAGAATTCGCAAATCCTCAGGAGATGAGTTGCGACGAATCGCCATTTCCTCTGCAGAGCCAATCCCATGAATGACGCAATCTGCTTGATCATAGAAGGCCATCATTTCTGTTACCATCGGCTCTGTTAGCATCGCTTGATAAGCTTGCTCACTTAAATGCTCTGGTAAAAATAAAGTACGGTATTGTGTTTCCATTTGCATGGCAAATGTTGCAACAAGTGTATTGGCCTGCATTTGCATTTCATGTCCAATCCCCCCACGTGCAGCTACAAAAGTGATATCCTTTTGTCCGTCTAAAGGATGTAAAAACTGTGCAAGTGAGGCAACAGATTTTCCACCAGTGACAGCTACAACTTGCTCATCAAAAGCAGCCGACATAAATTGCAATGCTGCTTCTTTGCCTAGCATGCTTAGGATTGTATGATCCTCATTGTAATCACCAGGAACTACGACTACACGTTGAATGCCAAAGTGGCTTTCAAGCACTTTTGCAAGCTGGGTTAAACCAGACCATTCATAAACGATAGCTCTTAATTTTTCAATGACTATATCACCATCATCTGTACATACCATACCCGACTTTTGCGCATCTAATAACCCTTGTTCACGTAAAATATCAGTTTCTTTGCGTATTTCTCTTTCTGTCATTTTCAGTGAATCAGCTAGTGTACGTCGCCCGATTGGTTGCATAAGTTGAACGGCTTGCAATATTCGATATCTTGCTTGCAGAAGCGGATACATTTCAGGAAGTAGCCTTTGCTGTGCCTCTGGAACAGTTAACATATCTATCTACTCCCCTAATTAATAGTGGTGGGTTTGTTTTTAACCCACTTAATTATTTTGTGTCCCACTTATGCTTTTATTATAATATGCATTGTTTTAAAGTGCAAGTAGTTGTATTGTTCTGGATAAAAAAAAGCCTCATAGCTCTAAAAACAGCTACAAGACTTTGTTGAACTTATTTAGTGAAAGATAAAATCGCATTCTTTTTAAAACCTTCTAAAGCTTTTGTTGCTTCAGTTTTATTTGTAAATTCAAAAATACGAACGTCCTTTTTCTCAAATACTGTAATAACCCACATTGTAAAATCTCCCTTCACATCATTCATTTTTGTAATATAACAACCACTAAAATTTGTGATACATTTGCTAAACTGTTTTATAACAACTTCTTACTTGATACCTATTCTACTCCGATTTTTAGGAAAAGAAAGTCTAATGTGAAGGTCTTCACAAACTGTTCAAATTCAAACCGCTTTCATTGAACAATTTGTGAATTGTGAGAATGACAGCTAATAATAAAGTCATTTATACCGTTAATAATTCTTTATACTTTCAGTAGATTAACTGCCTAATCGCTCCATTAACGTGGCATAATCTAAATGACCATACTGAATGACGACACCCTCTTTTTCAACTACCGGAATCATTAGCATATATTTTTCATGTATACGATCATCCTGCTCTATATCAATTATTTCAATATCAAATAGAACATCTTCCTGAACAAGCTTTAATGTCTGTAATCCTTCTACACATAAAGGACAATTCGCCCGACTAAAAAATTGAATCTTCATAGATAGCACCTCCTCCTTTATTATAAACGATGTGGCAATGTAGAAATGGCTACTATTCTTTGATGATGTTTATTTGAGCTGTCTTAGCATCCTTCTTTGTAATGGTTGTATTTTTGCCAACAATGACGGAAATCACGACAATCATTGCCACGACGATCGTAAACCAAGAGATGGATTCATTTAAAAATAGCGTAGCAAAAAGAATCATTAAAAATGGCTGTAAATATTGGATCTGACTAACTCTTGCAATACCTCCTAAAGCCATTCCCCCATACCAAGCAACATATGCTAAAAACTGACTGACAACAGCTAAATATAACAGGCTAACCCACGCTGTAAGAGGGGCATGTAGCATTTCCAAGGAAAATTGGGAAATGACAGGGACAATAAAAAAGGGAGCCGCCATCAAAATAGCCCAAGCAATCACCTGCCAGCTCCCTAATTCCTTCGCTAACTGTCCTCCTTCTGCATAGCTAAGACCTAATATTACAACTGCTGCTAATAATGCTAGATCTGCCATATGTAATTGGCCTAAGCCTAAAAAGCTAGCATAAATAATAACGGCTATAGCCCCAATAACACTCGATAACCAAAACTTAAATGAGGGACGTTCACCTGCTCTGAATAAAGCAAAGCCCGCAGTCGCTAAAGGTAAAAGTGCTAATTCTACCGCTCCGTGAGAAACTGGTAACCTTATCATTGCCCAAGATGTAAGTAAAGGAAACCCTAATACAGCGCCAAAGGATACTATTATCAAGCTTTTAAATTGTCTAGCAGTCGGTAGTCTTTCTTTTCTTACAAGTAAAACAATGGCTACGATGAACGCCGCAATGACAGCTCTCCCCAATCCTACAATCGTCGCTCCAAAATATGGTACAGCTGTACTTGTTGCGGGTAACGTTAGACTAAAGCAAATTACGCCCACAAATCCTAACAGCAAACCTATTTTTTCTTTTCTTTTATCCTGCATGTTCTCATCCTTTCATTTTCCTCTCCATCTGTCCCTGGTATAATCCATAGTAAGTGGCGCTATCTCAAAAATAAACAGAATTTTCTACCAACTGTCCTGGTACAGATAAAGGAGGAAGGATGATGATTGCAAAATATTTAGAAGTTGTAGAGGACATTAAAGAGCAGCTTGCTAATGGTGTGCTCCTTGCAGGCAGTAAACTACCTTCCGTTCGACAACTGTCTGAGCAATTTTCCTGCAGTAAAAATACAGTGATAAGAGCGTATAATGAATTAGAAAAGGAGCATCTTATTTTTTCCAAACCCAAAAGTGGCTATTATGTTGTGAATAACATAGAGCAACCAACTACAAACCAACAAGTTATTGATTTTTTATCAGCTGGCCCAGACAAAAGCATTATGCCCTATATTGAATTTCAGCATTGCATCAATCAAGCTATTGACACATATAAAGAAGAATTATTTAGTTATAGTGATCAGCAAGGGCTTTACTCGCTGCGTGTACAATTGGCTAAGTATCTACAGGACTTACAGGTCTTTACTGAACCTGATCGATTATTTGTTGTCTCGGGCTCACAGCAAGCATTACATTTACTAGCGGCAATGCCTTTTCCGAATGGTAAAAATAATATATTAATAGAACAGCCTACCTATTTTGGTTTTATAGAATCTGTCCATCTGCAACAAGCTACAACTTTTGGGATTGATTTAACAATGGAGGGCATTGATTTAGATCGTCTTGACTATATTTTTCGCAATAATGACATTAAGTTTTTTTATACTGTGCCGAGATTCCATAATCCTCTTGGTCATAGCTATACAAATGACGAAAAAAGAAAGATTGTGGAATTAGCAGAAAAATATGATGTTTATATTGTGGAGGATGATTTTTTAGGAGATTTAGATCCTAATAAAAAAGCGGATCCGTTTTTTTCTTTTAATCCCACTGGCAGGGTTATTTATATTAAAAGCTTTTCAAAGGTATTTCTTCCGGGTTTAAGAGTAGCGACAGTCGTCCTTCCCACTATAATGACAAATCATTTTCTACGTTATAAATTTAGTGCTGATTTCAATAGCTCTGTGCTCTCGCAGGGTGCCTTAGACATTTATTTAAAAAGCGGTATGTTTAATAGTCATATTAAAAAGATTAAAGAGCTTTATGTAAGAAAAATGAGCGTTTTACAGGAGGCTTGCGAATCATTACTTCCCACCTCTACTAACTATACGAAACCAGTATCAGGCTTTTATCTTTCCGTTGTTCTTCCTGATAATGTAAGTGCTAGGCAGGTGGTTCATTTATTAAAGGAAAAAAATATATTGATGGATGACGCTGCTAGAATGTATCTACCAGAATTTAAAAAAGATAATCTTATTCGTTTAAGTATTTCTCAGGTAGATGAACCATTAATTTATACTGGTATTGAGGAACTAGCACTGTGCATTTCATCATTTGAACGTAAAATGCGCTATCCAAATCCCATTCACCTATTGTAATAAAAAAAGGCATTGATTGTGAGCAAGCTACACATCAATGCCTTTCGTTTTAAATTATTTTAAATGACTATCGAAGAATTTTACCATGGCATTATAGAATTCAATTCTATTTTCTTCATTTGCAAAGCCATGTCCTTCATTATCTTTTAGCATGTACTCTACATCCACACCTCTAGCGCGTAAGGCTTCCACAATTTGATCGGATTCTGCTTTGTTTACACGTGGGTCATTTGCTCCTTGTGCGACAAATAATGGTGTTTTGATTTTATCTGCATGGAAAACTGGTGAAACAGCAGTTAACAATTCTTTGTCTTTCTCTGGATGACCTACGCGCTCATAAAACATGTTACGCATAGTTTCCCAGTAAGGAGGGATGGTATTTAATAATGTAAATATGTTAGATACCCCTACATAATCAACTGCAGCAGCATATAAATCAGGTGTATACGTAATACCCGCTAATGTTGCATAACCACCAAATGATGCCCCATAAATACCGATGCGATCAGGGTCTGCAATGCCTTGGTCAATTGCCCATTGGACACCATCAGTGATGTCATCTTGAATCTTCAGACCCCATTGCTTATTACCAGCCTGAAGGAATTCTTTACCATATCCAGTTGATGAACGGAAATTCACCTGTAGCACTGCATAGCCACGATTAGCTAATAATTGTACTTCTGGGTTGAAGCCCCACATATCACGTGCCCAAGGCCCACCATGAGGATTGACAATAAGAGGGAGATCTTTTGCTTCTTTATTTTTCGGTAAAGTTAAATAGCCATTAATCGTTAAGCCATCTCGGCTCTTATATGAAATTGGATGCATTTCTGCCAGTTCATTCGGATTTAACCAAGGGCTTAAAGTGGCCAACTCGGTTAATTCATCTGTCGTAGAATCGTAATAATAATATTTTCCATAGACAGTATCACTTGAAACACTCACAATAAATTTGGTCATTTCTTTATTGTAATCATTGATACCAAGCTCACTTTCATGCACATTCAGCTTGCTTTGGATTTTACGGAAAAGCTTTTCAAAGTTCTCGTCAAAGAATTGGTAATGTGGTTTATCTGTTATATACGCACCATATAGCAATTTATCGTGTTCGGCACTATATAAGACACCAGAAACATCTACTTGATCATTAGACATAATTACTTCTTCATTACCTTTTAAGTCGTATTTCACAACTTCTACTTTGTCTCTACCTTTGTTAGATGTAGCGTAAATGTATTGATTGTCTTTTGAGAAAGCTAGTGGCATTACTTCATCTCCAGCTTCCATTTCAATAAATGGCTTGAATTCATCCTTTTCAGAATCTCGATAAAGGATCGTTCCTTCCACACCATCTGAGGCTACGGCAATTCGCACATTTCCATTGCGATCGGCTAGCCAGCTCGTAATATTACCCGGATTTTTTGCAACGTGAGTTGTTTCCCCAGTCTTTACATTCAACTTGTAGACATCAAAAACTGTTGCATCTTCCTTATTCATCATGATAAGAATTTCATCTTTAACACCCTGTAGGCCACTTAATATCCCAACTGTGACATTTGGATATGGCGTTAGATCTTTTTCCTCAGAGCCATTAAATGTTGTAGAATAAATATGGAAGTTTTCATCTCCACCTTTATCCTTTACGTAGAGTAAATTATTATCCTTCCAGTAAAATCCTGCAACGTCTCGATCTTTTGAATTGGAAACACGAACAGGCTCACTATCATCATTCATCTTTTTCACGAAAACATTCGCTCTGTTCTCCCAAGCAGAGGAAAAAGTAATGTAATTGCCATCTGGCGAAAGTTCATAACCAAAATTACCAGGATTTTTCATAAAGTCTTCAACTGAAATTTCCTTTACACCTTCATGATTGGAACCATTTTTTATTTGTTTTGCATTGTTTAATATTTTTACTGCATCTTGTTTTGAAATTGCTTCTGTATTTAATGATAAGCCATTAAATAAACCAATCTTATTGGCCTTCTCTAAATAGTCAGCAAGTGAAGCTTCTTTTTCTTCTTTATTTAACGCTCTAACTAAAATACGAGCCGCTTCATCACGTTTAATTGTCAAACTTAAATCTGTGAATTCTCCAGCCTTGACCCATTTATCAATAATTTGTTGACGCATTGAATCTGAACCGTGCTGGAATGTTAAAGTTGTTACAGCTAAATTCAAAAATTCCTGCGCTGACACATGTTCTTCTTGTGCTGTTACTGTGCTATTAGTTTCATTTGCAGCACGGACTTCTTGCATTGTTGCAGGAATAACTACAGAGGTTGTTAAAATAATTGCTAACGATGCAGATAAAAATCTTTTTTTCAAAATGATTCCTCCCTATATCAGTTTACGCTATATCGTTTGTCGATATATTTAAATTATAACAATTCTAGCATTATTGTCAATAATTGAGAGGTTTTTAATTAAGCCAAAATGAAAGCGAACTATATAGAATAGTTCGCCATACCTCTATTAAAATTTCCTGCTTGCTCCCCCACCAGCAGAAGATCCGCCACCAAATCCGCCAAAGCCCCCTCTACTCGAATGTCCTCCACAAAAACTTCCTGGATAACCGCCATAGCCTCCAGAGCGAGGACCTCCGCCGCCTTTCGAAAAGAATGAATAGATAATAATAACAACGATAATGATTAGGATAATTAACCAAGTGGGTATGTCATCCTCTTCTTTTGTTTGCTCTGGCAAATCACCGTTCCAATTATACTCTTGGGCAACAGCGCGGAAAACTTCAGAATAGGTTGCTTGAAAAGCTTGGTCTAGATTACCAGCACTTGCTGAGGGATAAAATGCATTATCTAAAATGCGTCCTAATTTACCATCTGGTAATGCTCCTTCTAGTCCCTGACCCACGGCAATTACAACGTCGTTATTTCCTTCCCCTTGACCTAAGGTAGCTAAAATTAGGACACCGTTATTTTTATCCTTGTCACCAATGCCCCATGACCGAATCAATTTTGTCGCATACATTTTCGGCTCTTGTCCATGAAGACTATCAACTGTGACTACCATGATTTCAGCACCCGTGCCTTGATCCAACTGCTCAGAATATTGATTTATCTCTTCTTTGACATTCGCAGAAATTACATTGGCAAAGTCATGTATATACGTATTTTTCATCGGTGATGGCATCGTTGCTTCTGCTAGATTCGAGAAAAAAAGAAGCAACGAACAAACGATGATCATCTGTACAATGCAACGTTTCATTATTGTGTACCCGATTGACTAAAATCGATAGATGGTGCTTTGTCCGCTCCTGCTGTGGCTTTAAAGTATTCTTTTTGTTCAAAGCCAAACATCCCTGCCATCAAATTCCCCGGGAAACGTTTAACATGTTTATTGAATTGCTGCACCTCATTATTGTAATCCTCACGTGCTACTGCCAGACGATTTTCCGTACCTGCTAGCTCATCCATTAACTGGCGGAAGTTTGCATCTGCCTTTAAGTTTGGGTAATTTTCTACAACTACTAGTAAACGACTAAGAGCGCCAGTTAAAGCATCATTGGCAACAGCTTGCTCCTCTGGTGAGCTTGCACTTCCCATTTGTGCACGTGCCTCCGTAATATTCGCTATCACCTCTTGCTCATGATTCGCATAGCCTTTCACAGATTCCACTAGATTGGGAATCAAATCATAGCGACGTTGGAGCTGATTTTCAACTTGTGCCCATTTAGAATCAACATTTTCCTCGGCTGTCACCAGACTATTGTATTTAGGTATAAATAATAAGGCGATTACAACAAGAATGATGACAATTATTCCAATTGGTCCAAGTAACTTTTTCAATTTTAATCCTCCTTGACTTGCTTTTCCTTCTATCTTTAGTCTACATTTTTACCTTTACATTTATACCGTATGAAATTGAATTGACACGACATACTAAATACTGCAACAAAAAATTATTGAGGAGGCGTTTTTTTTGTCACAATCGTTTTACAATGAATCATCAAACCAAACAAATTTAAATCAACAACATAGCCTAAATCATGGTGGACATGAAATGATGGACATGCATGAAACAATTGGCGAAATTATTGCAGGTATGAACCAAGCGATTATTTTGCGTCCCCATGTAAAAGATCCTGAATTACTCAACATTTTGGATCGCCAATATAATTTCACTCTTGGTATGTACAATACGATCGTAGAGTCCTTTAAAACAGGACACGATCCATCTGTTCCAACAGGACGCTACCAAATGGAAACAGGAAATGATTTCAAATATGGCCTAAATCCTGGTCAACCAAAAAAGCCGATGCAAAACGCTAATGAAATTAATGATGAAGCTATTTCTGGATTTTTACTTGGAGCTCAAAAAGGAGCAGCGAAATGTATGACAACTGCTGCGTTGGAGACAACAAACCCTGTAGTTCGTCGCGTTGTTGCGGATAGTATTCCTAACTGTATTGAAATGGGATACGAATTATCCATTTATCAAAATAAACACGGCTATTATCAGGTGCCTCAGTATTCCCAACAGGATATGCAAACGATGCTGAATGCATTCGACACAACATCTAATCCCCTTCATTAAATAAGAAAAGCACAAAAAAGCGAACGAGCATGTCGTTCGCTTTTTCAGCTTTATAATACTTTTCCTAAAAACGCTTTCGTACGGTCGCTTTGGGGATTGCCGAATAGTTCCTCTGGAGACCCTTCTTCTACAATATAGCCCCCATCCATGAAGACTACTCGATCACCTACTTCACGAGCAAAGCCCATTTCATGTGTCACAACTACCATTGTCATCCCTTCAGCTGCTAGATTTTTCATAACATCTAGCACCTCTTTTACCATTTCAGGGTCAAGTGCTGAAGTTGGCTCGTCAAATAAAATAGCTTTTGGCTTCATTGCTAAGGCACGAGCAATCGCCACACGTTGTTGCTGACCACCTGATAGCTGCTCAGGATAATTATAGGCCTTGCTGTCGAGCCCGACCTTTTTTAATAGCTCATGTCCTAAAGCTTCTGCGTCTGTACGATTCATTTTACGAATTTGCATAGGTGCCATCGTGACATTATCGATAACCGTCATATGCGGGAATAAGTTAAATTGTTGAAACACCATACCCACTTCAGCGCGAATTTCATTGATATTCGTTTTAGGATCATTAATTTTTACATTTTCAATATAAATAGCACCATCCGTTACTTCTTCTAACATATTGATGCAACGGAGAAATGTACTTTTTCCTGAACCAGACGGCCCAATAACACAGACAACTTGTTTTTCTTGAATTTCATAATCGATTCCTTTTAATACTTCAAGCTTGCCAAAGTATTTGTGTAGGTTTTCAATTTTTATCATCTAGCTTCCCGCCCTTCTACCTTAGCTTTACGAGGGACATAGCTATTGCTAAATCGTTTCTCGATAAATGCTACAATCTTCGTTACACCATATGTCAACACTAAATATAATAATGCTGCAACGATATACGGTTCCCAGAAGCGGAAGCTTGCACCAGCTACGACCTTACTAGCGTATAAAATATCTGGTGCTGCAATTACAGTTACGAGTGAAGAATCTTTTAATAATGCAATAAATTCATTGCCCAATGGCGGAATCATACGTCTAAATGCTTGAGGTAAAATGACCTTACGCATCGCTTGGTTATGCGTTAATCCAAGAGAGCGAGCAGCCTCCATTTGCCCTTTTGCAATACTTTGAATCCCTGCACGGAAAATTTCCGCATTATAAGCAGCACAGTTTAAAATAAGCGCTGTAATCCCTGATACCATATAACCTAAAGAATGACCAAAAATTGTTGGAATAACTGCTAAGTGAATTAACAAGATTTGTACAAGCATCGGTGTTCCACGGAATAAATCGATATATAGTTTAGATGGCCAATAAATCCATTTTTTACTCGATAATTTTCCAAGGCCTAAAAATAGTCCTAATAGAATACCGCCAAAATAACCACTAAGTGTCAAAATAAGTGTTACGCCAATACCTCGTATAAACATATCTCGGTAGTTCCAGACAATGTCCCAGCGTAAGTCAAAGATGTCCATCCGAAAACCCCATTCCCCTTTAAATTACAATTAATAAATGAGCTGTTAGCAAAGTTACTATGTTAGTAGCATCATTTCATTCATTTTTATTGAAAATCAATGCCTGTAATTTCTTTTAATTTACCGTTTTCTTTAATCTTTTTAAGACCTTCGTTTAATTTATCTAGCAATTCTTTATTCCCTTTTTGAACCATGAAGCCATAGTATTCTTTTTCGAATGCATCATCTTCAATTACTTTTAGTTTTTGATCTGGGTGAGCTTTGATATATTCATAAACTACTGCATTATCTCCGATAGCTGCATCAACATTACCATTTAGCATCTCTTGGATAGCGATTGGCTGACTTTCAAAAGCCATAATATTTGTACTTGCTTCCCCTTGTAGCTTTTTCGCTGCCATATGACCAGTTGCATTGATTTGTACAGATACTTTTTTATCTTTTAATTCATCAAGAGATTTAATCTTTGAATCTTCTTTCACAACAATTAATAACTGAGACTCATAATACGGTTCTGTAAAATCAAATGATTCTTTACGCTCTTCCGTAATTGTGATTCCAGAAGCACCGATATCTGTTTCACCGTTCTTAATTGTTTGGAACACTGGCTCCCATCCAATATTATTCCACTCAACCTCAAAGTCCATCTCATCTGCGATAGCTTGTAGAATATCGACATCAATCCCTACAATTTTCCCTGAATCGTCAACAGATTCAAATGGTGCAAAAGTTGCCTCAGTACCTACTTTGTAAACTTTTTTGCCATCTCCACCATCTTCTGAAGATGAGCTACCTGAAGATGCATCATCTTTTGTACCACAACCTGCAAGTGCTAATGTTAAAGCTGCAATAATCATCAGTAACATCCAACCTGTTTTTTTCATTGTATTTCCCCCTAGTTCGATAATTTTCCGAATTACGTATTATTTTTCGCAATTCGGAAATGTTAGACTATTAGGTCAATTATATTAACATTATAGTATTTAGACAACAACTTTTCGCATAAAATTAAATATTTTTTCATATAAATTTATAATAAATTCATATAATTTGAAAAAACATGTATAAATAACAAGAAAATTAACCTAAAACTAATATATATACAATAAGAACCATGCCAAATTTCGATAAATTTAGGCAAAAAAAAAGAATCCCCTCAGATAGGATTCTTTTTTTTCGACTATTACTAGTCTCACGTACAGTATGTTCACTAAAAAATAATTTGGAGTTGTTGCTTTTTTGAAGGTTTGAAAGGAATAAATAGGGGAATAATGCCAACTAGGACAGTATTCCCTTTATTCTTCCTCTCGATCTCCAGTAAGCAGGCTGCTAAACTACTTATTAGGAGATGAGCTATAACAGTATATCAATTGATCAGTAAAATGGCGCCCTCGGAGGGAATCGAACCCCCAGTGCAAGAACCGGAATCTTACGTGTTATCCATTACACCACGAGGGCAAAAGACACAAAAAAAAAGTACTCACTCTAGGCTTACGAAAAGCATGATGTAGATAACCCTCATTTTTGAAGCATACCTGCAAAATAGTGTCCTGTACTTTAAACCTTATAACCTTAATCATTATACAAGCCTATCCTATATAATTCAACCATAGAATGCAAAAACAATTTATTTTTTTTAATTTCACTTTAGCAGGGTTAATATTTGACCTTCCCTGACTATAATGTGTATGATAAGGATACAGCTGAAATACAAAGGAAAATTTTCAGCAAAGGTATTCGAATTTAGCTTTTTAAGGAGGATTTAACATGAATTTAATTCCTACAGTTATTGAACAAACTAGTCGTGGTGAGCGTGCATATGACATTTATTCACGTCTACTTAAAGACCGTATTATCCTTTTAGGAAGTGCTATTGATGACAATGTTGCTAACTCCATTGTCGCTCAGCTTCTTTTCCTACAAGCAGAAGATCCAGATAAAGATATCTCTCTTTATATTAACTCACCTGGCGGATCCATTACGGCTGGTATGGCTATCTATGACACAATGCAAATCATTAAACCACAGGTACAAACAATTTGTATTGGTATGGCTGCATCAATGGGTGCTTTCCTACTTGCAGCTGGAGAACCCGGTAAACGTTTTGCCTTACCAAATGCTGAAGTCATGATTCACCAACCACTAGGTGGTGCACAAGGTCAAGCGACAGAAATTGAAATTGCTGCTAAACGTATTCTATTCTTACGTGAGAAATTAAATGGCATTTTATCTGAACGCACTGGTCAACCACTTGAAGTCATTGCAAGAGACACAGATCGTGATAACTTCATGACTGCTGAACGTGCAAAAGAATACGGTTTAATCGATCATATTATGCACCGTAGCGATAATAAATAAAAAATAGAAGGCATCACAGAATTGCTCTGTGATGCCTTTTGTATTTAATGAATGTTAATCTTCATTTTCAATAATTGTTGCCAATGCTGTAACCGCTTGCTCAGCATCGTTACCTTCACTGCTTAAAGTCACTTCGGTACCTTTAGCAACTGCTAAGCTCATAACACCCATAATGGATTTGGCATTTACTTTTTTCTCATCTTTTTCTAGAAAGATATCAGCACTAAAACGATTTGCTTCTTGCACAAATAGTGCTGCTTGTCTAGCTTGTAGTCCTAATTTTAATTTAACCTGGACTCTTCTCTCAATCATTCTCAAAACTCCCCTTCACTACCGTTCATCTATTAGTTTTATCTTACCTTACTTACTGCAAAAGAACAATAAGCGATTACGCATGACATTCATACCTGAAAAGTATGATAACTTAACCACCTATTTTTTCACCACGCCTTAATGCATCCGCAATCTCATCAATTTTTCTCAATCGATGGTTAACACCTGATTTACTAACCGTTCCACTAGATACCATTTCACCAAGCTCTTTTAATGTCACATCTTGGTATTCAACACGGAGACGTGCTATTTCACGAAGCTTCTCCGGTAGTTGATCAAGACCAATTGAATTTTCAATAAATCGAATATTCTCAACCTGCCGTAATGCTGCTCCAATGGTTTTATTTAAATTGGCAGTTTCACAGTTCACAATACGGTTGACACTATTACGCATATCTCGCAAAATCCGAACATCTTCAAATTTCATCATAGCCTGATGCGCTCCAACAATATTAAGGAAATCTGAAATTTTTTCTGCTTCTTTTAAGTAAGTTACAAAGCCTTTTTTACGTTCAATTGTTTTGGCATTGAGTTCAAATTCATTCATCAAATCCATTAATGCCTCACCATGTTCTTTATATAAAGAATAAACCTCTAAATGATAAGCCGATGTTTCTGGATTATTGACGGAACCTCCTGCTAAAAAGGCTCCTCTTAAATAAGCTCTTTTTTGGCCGCTCTTTTGAATGAGCTTTCTTGAGATAGTATGGTTAAATTGAAAGTCGTCTGAGATGATTTCTAAATCAATTAATAGCTCACGCGCTCCTTCTCTTACACGGCATATATACACATTATTTTTTTTCAATCGCATTTTCTTACGAACAAGTAATTCAACATTGTACGGATACAATTTTTTCATAATCGTATATAGTCTTCTGGCAATTGCAGCGTTTTCGGTTTGCACGTCTAAGCTTAGTTGTTTATTTGCAAAGGATAATGAACCATTCATACGAATTAGGGCAGAAACTTCTGCTTTCATACAATGATTGTCCGCTTCTATTTGTGTCAATTCTTTTTTTGTTTCAGAAGCAAAAGACATATCACGCCCCCCTTTCAATCATGATTTCTATGTATATGTTCATCTTACCATATACAATAAAGCCATTATGTTTCTATTATTGGTCCTCTTACTTTTTGATGGTAAATATCAGCATAATCTACCAGCCATTCTGCAACATTTGTAGCATTATGTCGAACCGTTCCATCTGGTCGAATTGTAGCAATGTCTCGTTTGATAACTTCTAAACCCATACTTTCAAGCTTTGCTACGTCAAATGTTACTGGTTCCGCTCTTTCTTCTTTATACAGTTCTTTTACAGGGTTAGGGAGTTCTTCATCATTTACTAAAATGGAATCGATAAAATCATGGCCAACATGCTTATGTATGGCTGTTACATGATCGCCTGCTGTATAGGAAATGGTTTCACCCTTTTGTGTCATTAAATTACAAACATATATTTTTCTTCCTTTAGCCTTAACAACTGCTTCACCTATTTCCTTAACAAGCAAATTCGGAATAATACTTGTATATAAGCTTCCTGGTCCTATTAAAATATAGTCTGCACGAAGTATTGCACGAATAGCTTCTGGCAACGGTTGCACATTTTCAGGTACTAAAAAAACGCGATTAATGCGTTTCGTCGCTGTCGGGATTTTTGATTCTCCCTCGATAATTGAACCGTCCTCAAGCACAGCATGTAAGGTGATTTTTTTATTAGCTGCTGGAATAACTCGACCATGAACTTTTAAAACCTTTCCCATCTCACTGATAGCATGATTGAAATCACCAGTAATATCAGTAAGGGCTGTAAGCATTAAATTCCCTAAGGAGTGACCTCGTAAGTCTTCAGATGCCGAAAAACGGTATTGAAACATTTGCTCTACAAGGGGCTCAATATCTGATAATGCTGCAATCACATTACGTACATCGCCAGGCGGTGGGATATCGTAATCATCACGTAAACGACCTGAAGATCCACCATCATCTGCTACTGTTACAATAGCAGTAATATCAAATGGGTGATGCTTCAGACCGCGAAGTAACGTGGAGAGCCCTGTGCCACCACCAATTACCACAAGCTTTGTTTGCTTTTTCCCCATTCACTCATTCCTTTCTACGATTAATATCACGATGCGTAATAACCGTATTTTCCTTGCCCGCAAAATATGCACCAAAAAATTCTGCTAATGTCACGGAGCGATGCTGGCCCCCAGTACAACCAAAAGCAATAACAAGCTGTGATTTACCTTCTTGTCGATAGAGAGGAATCATAAAGTCTAATAAATCCGTCAGTTTTTGTATAAGGATTTGCGTATCTTCCAACGCTAACACATAAGAAGATACCTCTGTTTGAAGACCCGTTTTTGGACGTAGCTCCTCCACATAGTATGGGTTTTTAAGAAAACGAACATCAAACACTAAGTCCGCATCAATCGGCATACCATGTTTAAAGCCAAAGGACATAATGTTAACGGTAAAAATAGTATCTGCCTCACTTGCAAATTCTTTTACGATTTTTTCACGTAATTGCTTTGGTTTCATGTTAGATGTGTTATAAACAAAATTGGCACGACCCTTTACTTCAGATAAAAGTACTCGTTCCTGTTTAATTCCATCTAGAGGTAAACCATTCACTGCTAATGGATGTGCACGTCTCGTTTCTTTATACCGTCTGACTAATGTGGCATCATCTGCATCTAAAAATAAAATACGAGCAACAATATCGCCTTCTTTTAGTATATGGTCTAATGCGCCAATTAGAGCATCAAAAAAGTCTCCTCCGCGCATATCCATTACTGCTGCAATTCGGGTACTGTTTTTACCAGAATCTCTTAATAAGGTTAAAAAAGTTGTAAGTAACGCAGGTGGTAAATTATCAATACAGTAATACCCTAAATCCTCAAAGCTTTGAATAGCTACTGTTTTCCCAGCCCCAGACATTCCTGTAATAATAACCAATTCATGTGTACTTTGTTGGCCTTCAACCACCACTGTCATGCAACTCCTTTATTGTTCTTTTGAAATTTGTATTTTCTGATGAAGTAATTCAAAATTCGTTGTATAGTCAAACGTGCCATACTGAATGCCTGATTGCGAAACAGCAAATTGTAAATTAGTTCGATCTCCTTCAGCCATTGGCAAATGTGCTAAATCCTCTACTGGGTGCCATGCAAGTTTGCCTTCTCTTGTTTCTTCGAATGGTACTCCATCTACATCCTTTGCAACAAATGTATAGAGCATCCATTCATCCACTACGTCATTGTTTTCTTTAATGATCATCGTATAAACACCCTTTAAATGAACATGTAAAGGTATGACGTTTGTCTCTTCTTGAAACTCTCGAATAGCAGCCTCGAAGATTGACTCGCCACTCTCCATTTTCCCTCCTGGAGCTACATACCAGCCTCGTCTTGGTTTCTGAAGTAATAATACTTTACCGTCTTTTACGGCAATTAAATTTGCAATTCTTTGCATAGGCACACCTCTAATCACTTTTGCATTCTACTCTTCATTATAACAAGACCTTGTAAGTTTTGTCCTCATTTACAACTCTTGTACGTAGACAATTAACAATTTAGTTCTATTCAAAGATAACCATTTCATCTTGGGCGAAATTTACGTTTATCGTGATATTATTATTTGATTTTTTACACATAAAAAAGTAGGTTGCTCCCACCTATTGGAGGCGGAAACAACCTACTAAACAAAATAAAAGGGGGATTGCTAATTACATTTTTAATCATACACCTTTTATATGTCATTCAAGTTACAGCAATATTAAAACCACATTAAAATTGTATTTTTTTCCTTAAAATAGCCCTATTAGGCATTAATTTTCTCTAATAGCTCTTCTACATAATGTTGAACAGCTTGCGCGGCAATACTACCGTCACCAGTTGCTGTTACAATTTGACGAAGTGATTTTTCACGAACATCTCCAGCTGCAAAGATACCTGGGATTTTTGTTTCCATCGTTTCATTTGTCAAAATATAGCCAGCCTCATTTAAAATACCTAATGACTCAAATGGTTTCGTTAACGGAAGCATACCTATATAGACGAAAACACCATCTGTAGCAAATTCAGATTCTGTACCATCGACAGTTGATTGTAGTGTTACACTGCCAACTTTACCATTCGCTTCATTAATTTCTTTTACAGTTGCATTCCAAATGAAATCAATTTTTTCATTGGCAAAGGCACGATCTTGGAGAATTTTTTGTGCACGTAATTTATCACGACGGTGGACAATTGTCACTTTATCAGCAAAGCGAGTTAAATAAACACCCTCTTCAACAGCTGAATCTCCGCCACCTACGACAACTAGATTTTTTTGTTTAAAGAATGCTCCATCACATACTGCACAGTAGCTGACACCACGGCCACCAAGCTCTTTTTCACCAGGCACACCCATTTTTTTATACTCAGCACCAGTGGTGATAATAATGGCACGTGTTTTATATTCTTTTGCACCTGATTTAATTGTTTTATATTCTTCTCCATCGATGATTTCCGTTACATCACCATAGGCATATTCAGCACCAAATTTTTTAGCATGCTCAAACATTTTTGTAGAAAGCTCTGGTCCTAAAATTGTCTCAAAACCTGGGTAGTTTTCTACTTCTTCTGTGTTTGCCATTTGTCCACCAGGAATGCCACGTTCAATCATTAAAGTAGACAAATTTGCACGAGATGTATAAACAGCAGCAGTCATCCCAGCAGGACCTGCACCAATAATTACTACATCATAAATTTTTTCTTCCGACATAAATACTTCCCCCTAAACAGAATACTTTTTATCTTCATTCAACCAATACATATAACGTCATCTATAGAAGAAGATCAATGACGCTAAGGAAAAATTGGTGATAGCGTTAGTATGTTCATCGTATGTGAAAGTATAAAGTTATTCAACTATGTTGCTCACACATTAATCATGACTGTTTGGCAAAAACGTTAAGATTTCGTCAATATACTTTGATAAAGTAGATACAGAAACTCCATATTGCTGCGCAATTTCCTTTTTTGTCACTTTAAGCATTTGTGAAGATCTGAATAAATAATCATTTGCTCCTGCAATTGCTGTTGGATTTGTAAAACGATAATTTTCTATTAAAGCTTGTTCACATAGCACAAACCACATTTGAAACAGCGGTACAATTAATGATGATAGCTTTCCATATTGTTCTAATAAAATTTCTGAGACCTGTACTGATCGTAAAAAGCTTGCTTCTACTTTATTTTTCTTATCAAATTCATGTCCAAGTGCATAAGCTAAAAACAATTTTTCAAAAGAGCCTAATTGTTCAATATTAATCCATTTCGGATGGGCGATAATTTCTTGCTTATGCGCTGTACCTTTCAGTAAAAATAAACCAAAAATGCGCTCACTCGTATAAGTGCTCTCTAATTTTTCAACGATAAAATCACGATCATGCTCCAATGCATCAAGTCCAAATTCATTTTCTTGTTGGCGCCAAGGTTCGAAGCCCTCTTTGTCTGGGTCTAGCTCTAGAAGCTGATCCCACGCACTTTTCGAAATCTCCTCATGTCCTGAGAAATAAGCAGCATGTGACAGCCAAAAGTAAAATCCTGCATCTCCTACATAGCCTCTCTTTTGCATGCTGCGCAACCATTTATAGGCTAATTCATATTGGCTGATTAAGGCTAAGGTAGCACCAAGTTTATAACGATGCTCCCAAGTATAGGGTTGAATTTTAACAAGAACATTTAACAGTTCTTGTAAATCATCTTCATTTTTTTCATAATACGCAATTACCGTTAAATTGCATAATGCATGTAGATTGCCCTTATTTTCACGTAGCACTGTATGCAAGAGAGCCTTTGCTTGCTCTTCTTCTCCAACATAAAAATAAGCGAGTGCTAGATTATTATAGGCTGACCAAAATGCTGGTCGATCTTCAATTAAATCTTCTAAAATAGTAATAGCTTCAGGAAAATCTCCCTTTTCCATACAACGACGAGCTTGCTCCTGACGATATAAATCCTCACCAGAGCCTTCAAGCTCTTCAAAATCATCTTGCTCAAAAGCGACAAACTCTAATATTTCTGCTGCTTCATCGGCATAAGCACCCTCAGGTTCTAGCTTTAAATATTCTTCTGCAAAGCGTTTTGCATCATGCATGATGCCTACACACCCTGATACTTCTGCCATGTAAAATATGATTTCTGGATTATCTGGATCAATTTGATAGGCGCGACGAAGTAGGTCATACGCTTCCTCAAAACGTTGACCTTCTAACTCTACTATGGCTAACTGCAAGATAATCATTGGATCGTCGGGACTTAAATCTACCGCACGCTGTAAATATTTATAGGCTTTATTCATTTGTCCACTGTTCATTGCTTGAATTGATTTCTTATAATAATAGTCGCCTGTTGGAATGAACGACACTATATTCGATTGAGTCTCATTTTGACGTTTCTTTTCCAATATATTTCCTCCGAAACAAGAAATAAGGAACGTATTCTACGTTCCTTTACACAGTAACTCCTATTATACCACACAATCAATAATATGCTGTTATTTCTCCTCGTGACGTTTTTCCAACACATGCAGAACATCATAAATGCTTACTTTTTGTTCTTGTAATAATACGAGTAGGTGATAAATTAAATCAGCTGCCTCCCATTTTACTTCCTCAGCATCTCGGTTTTTGGCACCAATGACCACCTCTGTTGCTTCTTCCCCAACCTTTTTACAGATTTTATCAATGCCCTTATCAAATAAATATGTAGTGTACGCTCCTTCTGGCATTTCCTGCTCTCGCTTTTCGATGACACGAGCAAGTTTAGAAACGATGTCCACAGAGCCTACCTTCTCTTTTTGCTGAATAACCTCAGTGAAGCAAGAAATTGTCCCATTATGACATGCTGGCCCTGTCGGTAGAACCTCCACTATTAAAGCATCTTGATCGCAATCCGCTTTGATTGAAACCACCTGTTGTGTATGGCCACTTGTTGCTCCCTTATGCCAAAGCTCTTGACGGGAACGAGAATAAAACCAAGTTTCCCCTGAGTCAATTGTTTTAGCTAATGACTCCTTATTCATGTAAGCTACTGTTAATACCTCTTTTGTATTGGCATCTTGTACTACAGCTGTAACAAGACCTCTCTCATCAAATTGAATGTTCTCTATCATCTTACTGCCACTCCTTTTTCACGTAAGTATTCCTTTACTTGCGCTACACTTGTTTCTTTATAATGGAAGATAGAGGCTGCTAGTGCAGCATCTGCATCTACCTCTTGTGCTAATACTTCGTAAAAATGTTTGGCATGTCCCGCTCCACCACTAGCAATCACAGGGACTGTCACAGCTTCACGCACTGCTTTGGTTAAGGCTAAATCAAAGCCTGATTTTTCTCCATCTTGATTCATACTTGTTAATAAAATCTCACCAGCTCCTAAGCGTACAGCCTCTTTGGCCCACTCAATGGCTGACCAAGGGGTTTTGTTGCGACCACCATGTGTATAAACCATCCATGTGCCATCTTCCTCACTATAGCGAGCATCGATTGCTACAACAATGCATTGTGCGCCAAAGTAATCAGAGCCTTCCTGTATAAGGGCAGGTCTTTCCAGCGCGGATGTATTCACTGAAACTTTATCAGCACCTGCTCGTAAAATACGCTTCATATCATCCAACGTACGAATACCTCCGCCAACAGTAAAGGGTATGGCAAGCGTAGCCGCTGTTTGACGAACGACATCTACCATCGTTTCTCGACCTTCATGTGATGCAGAAATATCTAAAAATACAAGCTCATCTGCTCCTTGTTCATCATAGAACTTCGCAAGCTCCACGGGATCTCCTGCATCTCGGATAGAGACAAATTGTATACCTTTTACAACACGACCTTCTTTCACATCAAGACATGGGATAATACGTTTTGTTAGCATGCCTTCACACCTTCCAACCATTGCTCTAATAAATAAACACCTAATTCCCCTGATTTTTCAGGGTGAAATTGCATGCCAGTCACAGAACCATTCATCACAATACCAGGTACTTGAATGCCGAAGTAATCAGCATAGGCAACAAGCTCTGATTCTACGATATCTGTTGCATAAAAGGAGTGAACAAAATAGACATGCTTCGCTGATACTTCATTGTGTAACCATGCAGGACGATTTGTCACAATTAGTTCATTCCACCCCATATGTGGTACTCTGTATGCTTGGCCCTCTTGGCTACCACTAAAGCGTTTAATACACCCCTTGAAAAACCCTAGCCCTTTTGTTGGGGTTACTTCATCACTTTGCTCGAATAATAATTGCATACCTAGACAAATTCCTAAAAGTGGACGGTTTTCTCTTTGTGCCTTCTGTAAATATTGATCTAAGTTTGTTTCAGCTAAACGCTTTCTGGCATCAGGGAATGCACCCACCCCTGGTAATAAAAGTGCGTCAGCTGTATCTAATGCCTTCTCATCAGCAGTTATAATAACTTCACAGCCTAGCCTTTTTAATGCCTGCTCCACACTAAATAAATTACCCATTCCATAATCAATGACACCTATTTTCACGTCAACAGCCCCTTAGTCGATGGTACGCCTTTAACACGCGGGTCAATTTCCACTGCGGCATCAATCGCACGTGCTAATGCTTTGAAAATTGCCTCAATAATGTGATGTGTATTTTGTCCATAAGGTACAATTACATGAACATTCATCCTTGCCTCAAGGGCAAATTTCCATAAAAATTCATGCACTAATTCTGTATCAAACGTTCCTACTTTTTCTTTTAATGCTGGCACACGGTACTCTAGATGAGGTCGATTCGAGCAATCGACCACTACCTGAGCTAGTGCGTCATCCATCGGTACAAAGGCGTTACCATAGCGTTTTATGCCTTTCTTATCACCAAGTGCTTCTCGAACAGCCTGTCCTAATACAATACCAAGGTCCTCTGTTGTATGGTGATCATCAATATAAGTATCGCCATTTGCATGTATTGTGCCGTTAAATAGTCCATGCTTAATAAATAAGTCAAGCATATGGTCCATAAATCCCACGCCTGTTTGGATATCTGCCTTGCCTTCACCATCTAAATCAATTGCTACAGAAATTTGCGTTTCATTCGTTGTACGCTCTATCTTTGCATATCGTTTCTTTTCTGTCATCGTCCTATTCCTTCTCCCATCCACGTGATTCCACTGCACGAGCATGGCCCTCTAAGCCTTCCATACGCGCTAAACGTGCAATTTTTGGTGCGTTGTCTCTCCAGGTTTTTTCACTATAGTAAACAATACTTGATTTTTTCACAAAATCATCAACATTTAAGCCACTTGCAAAACGAGCCGTACTATTAGTTGGAAGTACATGATTGGTCCCTGCAAAATAATCACCAACTGGCTCAGAACTATACCGACCTATAAAAATACCACCAGCATGTCTTATTTGCTCAACTAACGCCTCCGCATTTTCCATCACAATTTCTAAATGCTCCGGTGCTAATGAATTAATGGCTTCCACTGCATCTGCCAATGTTTCAGCTACATAAATCACCCCAAATTTCTCTATGGAAGCACGAGCTACTTCTTGACGCGGTAAGTTCAGCAGCTGCTTCTCTACTTCCTCAGCCACTTTTTTGGCTAATTGCTCTGAGGTTGTGACAAGAATTGCACAAGCTAGTGGATCATGCTCTGCTTGAGATAAAAGGTCTGCAGCAATTTCATCAGGATAGGCTGTGTCATCAGCCAGCACAGCAATTTCACTCGGTCCCGCAATCATATCAATGGCTACTTCTCCAAATACCTCTCGTTTGGCAAGTGCCACATAAATATTTCCTGGACCTGTTATTTTATCGACTGGGGGAATTGTTTCCGTGCCATAGGCAAGTGCAGCTATTGCTTGTGCCCCACCAACTTTATAAATCTCATCAATCCCTAAAAGGTGAGCCGCCACAAGTACACCTGCTGGTAGTTTCCCATTTGGCCCTGCAGGTGAAGTAATAACAATACGTTTCACCCCTGCAACCTGCGCTGGTATTACATTCATCAAGACTGATGAAGGGTAGGCTGCTGTACCCCCTGGAACATATAGTCCTACTGCATCTAAAGCTGTTACCCGTTGGCCTAACCAAGAACCATCTCCCAGTTCTAGGTGATACCCTGAACGTATCTGTTGTTCATGATAAAAACGAATATTTTCTGCTGCTTCCGCTAAGTCCTTATATAGTTGAGGATCGAGTTCACTTACTGCTTCTTGTATTTCTTCTTCAGAGACACGTAAATTTTTAGGGACATAGCCATCCCATCGCTCAGTATAGGTGCGTAAAGCCGCATCTCCCTGTGTCTTAACATCCGAAAGCACTTGTCGTACAACTTTTATTTGTTCTTCATTTCCTCCTTCAAGTGGTCTTTTTAAGGAAATGCCTTTTTCAAGCTTTGTTATTTTCATAGGATTAATCCCCTTTAGTCCTTCATATGTAGCTACAAATGATTACTTTTTCTGCTCATTTACACATTTCTTTAACCGCCTCACAAGATCAATAATACGCTCACCTTTCATACGATAACTTACAGGGTTTGCAATTAATCGAGAAGAGACAGCAGTAATAAATTCATATTCTACTAAGCCGTTCTCTTTTAATGTACGACCTGTAGAAACAATATCGACAATTCGATCAGCTAAGCCAATCATTGGTGCTAATTCAATAGAACCGTTGAGCTCGATAATTTCCACTTGCTCTCCAATGCCTTTGTAGTACTTCATGGCAATATTCGGATATTTCGTAGCAATTCTAGGCGCAATCTCATTCATGGAGGTGTTTGGTAGGCCTGCAGAAGCGATATAGCAATTACTAATTTTCAAATCAAGTAATTCGTGCACTTCTCGCTGTTGCTCTAACAAAACATCCTTACCAGCAATACCAATATCAGCAACACCATGTTCAACATAGACAGGAACATCCATTGGCTTTGATAAAATAAAGCGAATTTTTTCCTCTGGTATTTCAATCATTAATTTACGTGACATTTCTACTTCTTCTGGTAAATTAAAACCTGCCTCTAACAACATTTGATATGCCTCTTCAAAGATTCTTCCTTTGGGCATTGCAATCGTTAATTCATTCACCGCCAACTTCCTCCTGTCCAACTACCACCACTTCTGTAAAGTATGCTAAAAAGGCCGCCTCATCGACTAGACTACTACGTAACTGCAAAGTAGCTAATTTTCCTGCTGCTCGTAAATTTTTAACCTTTAGTAAAGCTTCCTCAAATTGTTCTTCTTCAAAAAGAACAACTGTTGCTTCCTGTCGTTTCACTGATTGCCCGTTTAATGTTTCTAATAAACGATCCACACGAATACTAAATCCTGTAGCACCAACCTTTGAACCAAAAACTTCTAACAAGCCATCATAACGACCACCATTTCCTAATAAAAAGCCACTTCCCACAGCAAATACTTCAAATAGCATACCCGTGTAATAACTCATATGACTCGAAAGTGTGAAATCGAAAGCTACATAATCAGCTAAATCAGCCATTTCAAGTAGTTGAGCAAGTTGTTGCATATATTCTAATGCATCATTTTTGCGGACATATTTTTCAATATCTCGTATATCTCTGACATTCATGGCTTCTTCAATAAATTGTAAGAGGGCATCGGATTTAGCTTTAGGCAGATCAAATGACTCTACTGCTTCTTCAAACCCTACGTAATTTCGTTGGACAAGCAATGTTCTAAGCGTTGTTTGCTGTTCGATACTCTCTGTGTAATCTTGTAAAATGCAATTTAATATACCAGCATGTCCAATTGTGATTTTAAACTCTTCCAATTTAAAATGCTTTAATAGCTCCATTGCCGTTACAATGACTTCTGCATCGGCAAAAACTGATTGATCACCTATTAACTCAATCCCCATTTGATCAAACTCAGCAGGCCTGCCTCCCTCTGCTTCCTGAGCCCGAAAAACGCTTGCAAAATAGGCAAGACGTAGTGGGATCATTTCCTTTAATAGTTTCGATGTAGCTACTCGAGCAATCGGTGTAGTCATGTCAGGTCGCAGCACTAACGTATTTCCTTGGCTATCCACTAGCTTAAATAAATGAGCATCAGCAATCGCTGAAGCCTTCCCTACTGTATCGAAATACTCCACCGCAGGCGTTTTAATAAACTCATAACCTCTTTTATATAAAAAGTCTCTGCCCGCATGTCTAACTGCTTCAACTTTCTCATAGATTTGCGGGAATGTATCGCGCATTCCAAGTGGCTTTTCAAACATTTTTATCGACGACATATGGACACTTCCTCACATTTCACTTTAATTCACTAGAGTATTAGAGAATTAGATTATGAAAGAATTTTAACTTATTTCATTAATACAGTCAACGATATCCTTATTAATTATCGAAATCTTTAAATACTTATTATTCTGTTAATTATACACATTGAATTGCAAAGACTTCCAAAAAAAGCATGACTCATTTTACTTATAATTTGACAAAATACTTTAGTGACAATGAGAATATGTCTAAATTGTGACAAACCAATTTTTAATCACTTTAAGTATTCGCTAAAAATTGATAATGATTCTCTCTTAACAAATCATTGATAAAAATAAAGAGTTTTCAATAGAGTATTCTCAATATCGAAATCCAATAATTATATCTATATAATTATTTTTAGCCAATCACTTAAAATGATTCTCAATCTCATTATCATCAATAATACTTTTATATCAATACATTTATTGATTATTACTCTCATTCTATTTTACTTTTTACATTTCAAAAAACTTAATATAGAATAGCATTAATAACAAAAAGAACCACATACACTACGCATTGGAGGGATTTATTATGGCATGTCCATTCGTACAAATTAGTGAGCAAATGATCGTTAGTATTTGTAAAGGCGAGTTTTATCCTGGTGACAAGGTAACACTTCACACAATTGAAGACATTGATGGGACTGCAATTAAATCAACTTTTGTTGAAACAACTTGCTTAGGTGATCATGACACTTGTGAATTCAAATCAGATTATGACGCAGCTCATGCTTAAACAGTAAAAGCTACTCCAAAAACTAGTGTTTTTGGGAGTAGCTTTTTATGCAAAAAACTCACGAAGTATATCACTATACTACGTGAGTTTTTATTATTTCTTTGGTGTACACCACTCTACAGCCTCATTACGTTTGCGCTCAGCCATTTGTTCAGCAGTATATATTATTCGCATTGGATTACCCCCTGCTAAACAGCCTGCTGGCACATCCTTATGTACAAGAGTGGCAGCTGAAACAATGGCACCATCACCAATTGTTACACCTGGTAAAATAGTTGTATTTGCCCCTATCATTACTTCTTTTCCGATATGAACATCACCTAAGCGATATTCCTCTATTAAATATTCATGCGCTAAAATGGTAGTATTAAAACCAATCACAGTATTGTCTCCAATGAAAATACGTTCAGGAAACATGGTATCTGGCATGACCATTAAGGCTAATGACGTTTGCTTACCAATAGTCATGTTTAAAAAAGTACGATATAGCCAGTTTTTCACACGTAAAAATGGTGTGAAGCGTCCAACTTGAATGACAATGAAACACTTCATCACCTTCCAAAAGGACACCGTGTCATATATATTCCAAAGTGAATTGGCTCCTTCGACACGGTAACGTTCTGTCTTACGCGCCATCTACCTTACCCCTCTTTCACAATATCAAATAAATCTGACATATGCTGCAACATATATTCTGGTTGATACTGCTGTAAGTAAGCCTCTCCCTTAATTGCCCAAGCAACACCCGCTGCTCTTACACCAGCACGATGTCCAGCTTCAATATCGTGCGAATTATCACCAATCATAATCGCATAGTCTTTTTCTATCCCTAATCGTTCCAACGCAAGCAATACTGGCTCTGGATCAGGCTTCACATTGTTCACATCATCTGTACCAATACGCACATCAAATAGATGCGTTGCACCAAGAATAGCAAGTCCACGATCGATGGTCTCATTACGTTTCGTCGAAACAATAGCCAATTTTATACCTTGAGCTTTTAACTGCTCTAGAGTTGACACAACATCAGGATATTGGCTGACTAGGTCATCATGGTGTGCAATATTCCAAGCGCGATACATCTCTATCAAATCGTCTTCTTCACCTGGTGCAATGTCATTAAATGTCTGTTTCAATGATGGACCAATGAATTTCAGGCAATCTTTTGGCGAATATTGCCCGGGAAATCGCTCATTTAATACATGCATAAATGTTTGAATGATTAAATCATTTGTATTTAGTAAAGTCCCATCGAAATCAAATAGTAGTGCCTTAACAGCCATCTTTTACAACCCCTTATTTATTATCCAAGTATTTTACGGCTGGTTTCACCTTTATTCTACGATAAATAATTGCACCTAGACCAACTACAATACCGATAATGGATACAACCTGTGCTGAACGTAAATCTCCCACTAAGTAAAGGCTATCTGTGCGCATTCCTTCGATATAGAAACGACCAATTGAATACCAAATTAAATAGCTAAAGAATATTTCTCCACGATGTAAGTTCACTTTACGCAAAACTAATAGAATAATAAGCCCAATTAGGTTCCAAATCGATTCATATAAAAAAGTGGGATGAACATATGAACCTAATTCTTCAATATACATTTGATTAATAATCCAGTCTGGTAGCATTAGGTTTTCTAAAAATGCTTTCGATACCTCGCCACCATAGGCCTCTTGGTTCATAAAGTTGCCCCATCGACCAATAATCTGGCCGATTAAAATACTAGGTGCTGCAATATCTGCTACTCGTAAAAAGCTTACATTTTTTATACGAGTATATATGTAAGCTGTGACAAATGCCCCGATGAGTGCACCATGGATGGCAATACCACCATTCCATATCTCTATGATTTTGCCTGGATTTTCGCTATAGTAATCCCATCGCATTGACACATAGTAAATACGTGCACAGATAATGGATATAGGAACTGCCCATAATAATAAATCTGCAAGAAAGTCTTCAGGCAGACCTCGCTTAACGGCCTCTCTTTGCCCAACAACATAAGCTAAAATGATTCCCGACACAATCAGCAATCCATACCAACGAACTGGAATTGGTCCTAAATGAAAGGCAATCGGGTCAATTTGCAATAGTAATAAATCCATCTTCTACTCCTCTCAATATGTCATGAACAATGTTGTTCGCTTTTTAATCGTCTAACACATCATTTGATGAAATCACTTCATCTAAACGTCTTGAAAATTCCTCTGCCGCATTGACGCCCATTTTCTTTAAACGATAGTTCATCGCTGCCACTTCAATAATAACGGAGACATTGCGTCCAGGTCTTACTGGAATTGTTAGTTTTGTTAGTTCCGTGTCAATTATTTTCATTTTTTCTTCTTCTAAGCCCAATCGATCATAAACTTTTTGTGGATCCCATATTTCGAGCTCAATGATGAGGGTAATACGTTTATAGGGGCGTACTGCACTTGCACCAAAGAGTGTCATAATGTCAATAATGCCGATGCCTCGTATTTCCAATAAGTGCTCTAACAAAGGTGGAGGGCTTCCAATTAATAGGTTTTCTGATTCTTGACGAATTTCAACACAATCATCAGCAACTAAACGATGACCCTTTTTTACAAGCTCAAGTGCTGTTTCACTTTTACCTACGCCGCTTTTACCGATTATAAGCACTCCAATGCCATACACATCGACAAGTACACCATGTGCTGCTGTCATTGGAGCTAAGCGCCCCTCTAAGTAGTTCGTCAATCTACTCGAAAATTTGGTTGTTGTCATATGTGTTTTAAACACAGGTACATGCTTTTCGTTTGAGGCCTGAATAAGCTCCTCTGGTACTTCTAAATCTCTAGAAATAATAATAGCAGGTGTATCCTGTGAACAAAGTAAACGCATACGCTCAAGCTTAACATCCGCTGGGAGCATTTCAAAAAAGGAAAGTTCAGTCTTGCCAAGCAATTGTACACGATTTGCTGGATAATGAGTAAAGTATCCTGCCATCTCAAGCCCTGGTCTTGAGATATCACTTGTCACAATTGTCCTGCCTATTCCTTCTTCACCAGCTAATAACTCTAATTTAAATTTCTCCATAACATCTCTTGTTAATACTACGACCAATGAAAAAGCCTCCAATCAATGGATAAGGTTCATCTTATTTTAGCATGTCTATGTGTAAAAGAAATGTATTTACTCTCAATACAGCGTTTACTTGCACTAAAAAAACTAGCGGCTCTCCAGCCCGCTAGTTTTTAAAAAGCAATTATTTTTGAGTTGCTAACCATTTAGCAACAGCTTCAGCATCTGCACCTTTTACTAATCCTGCAGGCATGCCGTTTTTACCATTATTTATAATATCTAAAATTTCTGATTCAGACAAACGTGAACCTACATCATTTAATGCTGGACCATTTGCACCTTGTAGCTCGCCACCATGACAAGTAACACAAGATTTCATCGCTATTGCTTCGCCATCTGGCTCTGTAGCAGTCTCATTACCATTATTTGATGCAGTTTTATCTCCGCCGCCACATGCTGCTAAGAAGATTGCTGATCCGAACACTAATGTTAACATTGCTTTTTTCATTAGTACCCCTCCTCATAATAAATACCTTACGCCGCCATTATACCAAAATTATGCACGTTTGAAACCTTCTCCTAATACCTCATATGCATCAGAAACGATAACAAACGCTGATGGGTCAACGCTTTTAATGAGTTGTTTCAGCTTTGTGAATTCTGTTTGATAAACAACAACCATCAGAACTGGTCGTGCTTCTCCTGTATACCCTCCAATTGCTGGTAACTTCGTTACACCACGATTAATTTCAGCATAAATGGCTTCCCTTACCTCATCTTGTTTCAATGTAATGATATAGACCATTTTAGACTGACTAAAACCTAGCTGAATAATATCAATCGTTTTTGTGGTAACATAAAGTCCAATCAGAGCATACAAACCTTTTTCTAAGTCAAAAACAATTGCTGCACTAATTGCGATAACGCCATCTATTAACAGCACACTTGTTCCAAGCGACAATCCTGTAAACTTCGTAATGATTTGCGCCAGTAAATCAGTGCCACCAGTTGAAGCATTCCCCTTAAAGACCAGTCCTATTCCTAGGCCAACAACAATTCCACCAAAAAGAGCACCCAATAAAGGATTATCAGTCCACGGCTCCCAGCTATTTGTTAATAAGACGATAAAAGGTAATGTAATTGTCCCAATAAAGGATTTTATTCCAAATTTTTTGCCCAATAATAAAACACCAGCAATAAAAAGCGGAATGTTAAATGCATACTGAACAATTCCCGGATTCCAACCAAATAAACCATGCAAAATCGTACTTATTCCACTTACCCCACCTGAAGCGACTTGATTTGGTAATAAAAAGACATTAAAACCAATAGCAATTATTGCCGCTCCTACAATGACATACACATACTCCACAATGCTATCTCTCACATCATGTTTCATTTCCCCACGCCCACTTCAACTATCAGAATTTTTTAAAGACGAGATGATTATAGCAAATACTTTTAGCATTGAGAACTTCATCATGATGAAGGGATACTAGATTGAGGAAGGTATAAAATAAGCTATCTTACAGTATTCAATAAGATAGCTTTGTTGATTTGGTTTAAAATGATTTTTCTGCCCATTCGATGGCTTCATAATATAAAAGATCAATGTCAACTAACTGAATATTCAACTGTACAGCTAGCTCTTCTAATCGTGGCCAATCAAGTTTACTTAACGCAATACTAAACTCCAAATATGGGGTCATTTCCGTTTCAAAGCCTAAAATGGTATTCGTAATAGCCTCTGAGAATGGTAGCTGCTGTAAAATAACATTCATCGGTCTTTGAAGTAATGTATCAATTAGAGAAAACATGCCGACTAAAAAATATTCTGAGAAATTCTTTTTATAAGCAAGCTTAGCTAGTTTTTCACAAACCTTAGCTCGGAATAAAGACGTACACATCACTTCTTTAAAAAGATCAGAATCAGCATCAATATCAATTTCACGCATGGCCAATAAATAAATCCATTTTCGTAAATTGGATACGCCCAATAACACAATCGCTTGCTTGATGGAGCGCACTTTTGATTTAGAACGTTTAGATGAGTTATTAATCATTTGCAATAATTTGTATGTCAATGAAATATCACGTTCAATATTTTCCGCTAACAAATGAATATTTGGTTCTTCCTCTTTTAGTAAAGAGATAATGTGAATATATTGAATCGCATTTGCTGGAATGTCTGTTGCTCGTATTATTTGCGGTTGTTCAAAAAAATAACCTTGAAATAACACATAGCCTGAGGATTTAGCGACTTCAAATTGATGACGCGTCTCTACCTTTTCAGCGAGCAAATGAATATGTGGAAATTTCTCCTTAACTTTATTTTCGATTTCCATTCTTTTTACGATGGAAGAAGCTAAAAAATCCACCTTAATATAATCAATTTGTTCAAATAATTCATCATAAACTTCCACCTGATCATCCATCATAAAATCATCCAAGGCAATTTGAAACCCCTGTTTTTTTAGCTCAATTACACGCTCCACTAATTGAGAGGTAAGTGGAACATCCTCTAATATCTCAATCACTACCTGTGAGGGATTTAAAAATTCATGTATAGAGCTCATCAATAAGTTTTCAGTAAAATTAACAAAGCCAGGCTTACCTTTCGTTACCTCTTCAAAACCAATTGAAAGAAATGAGTTCACAAGTACATCAATCGTTGCTGCATCTGAATCGACCATTGGAAAGGCATTTACATTTTTGCTACGGTATAACAATTCATATGCAACGACTTGCTCATGAAGATTAAATATAGGCTGTCTGCCAATGAATACTTCCATTCCATTGTCCCCCATTTCTCCATTTTCTAGTAATTTATAGTATAACATTTTTTACGACCTGATGCTTATACTTCAAGCTAACTTAACATGCCAACTTGGCTTTTTCAGCAAATAATAAAGAAAGGACAGTCCCTGTGATGATGAATCACTTAAGGACTGTCCATATTATTTACCCACTTTGGATTTAATTGCACCGATCACTGCAGGCACAACTGATATAAAGATAATCAAAATCAGTACAACAGAGAAGTTATCTTTAATAATTGGAATATTCCCAAAGAAGTAACCTAATAACGTACAACTGAATACCCATAAAATTGCACCAAAAATATTATAAAATAAGAAATAACTATATTTCATTTTACTTGCACCCGCCACAAACGGGATAAATGTACGAATAAATGGCATGAAACGTGCGATTACGATCGTTTTCCCACCATGTGTATTAAAGAATTTTTCAGCTGCTTCCATACGCTCTTTCTTAACAACTCTACCGAGGAGGCTCTTTGGCGGAATAGATGTCCCTACCTTATGTCCAATATGATAGTTCATCGTATCTCCCAAAATAGCTGCTGCTAAAAATACAGGGATTAAAATCCACATATCGAATGCGCCCATTGCCGCAGCTAATGTTCCACTTGCAAATAACAAGGAATCACCAGGTAAGAATGGGAAAATAACAACCCCTGTTTCTACAAAAACAATCGCAAATAAAATAAGATAGCTCCAATTGCCAAAATCACGAATAATTTCTTCTAAATGCACATCGATATGCACAATAAAACTTATTAACTCCTTAATGAGTTCTAACATGTTTTTGTATGCTCTCTTTCAATAGTATTTTTACCTAAAAGCTTTGACGTGGCTTCACCTCAAAGGGTTCCAGTTTTGTACGTCTTTTTACATTACTTCCTCACTATATGACAAGCTCTTGAAAAGTATGTAGAAGATTTCACAAGTTTGATTTTATCACTTACAGACATCTACTCTCAACTGATTTTACTATTATACGAATAATGTACAAAAAAAGAGCTACCATTTTTCAATAGTAGCTTTTCTCGTTTAAACTTTTTCTTTTAATGAGCGTCTTAGTATTTTTCCTGTTGTGTTTTTTGGTAGTTCATCCAGTATTTCAATTACTTTCGGAACCTTATACTTCACCATATGTTTAGCACAATAGGATAGTAGATCGTCTGTTGTAGTAGCAGCCACTTCTTTCAACACAACGTAGGCATGTACAGCTTCCCCTAAGTTAGGGTCTGGGAAGCCTACCACCGCTGCCTCTACAATATTATTATGGGCAAACAGCACTTCCTCCACTTCCCGAGGATAAACATTAAAGCCCCCTACAATAATCATATCCTTTTTACGATCGACAATGTAAAAATACCCTTCTTCATCTACCTTTGCTAAATCTCCTGTATAGAGCCAGCCGTCACGAATCGCCATCGCCGTTTCTTCAGGCATTTTATAGTATCCCTTCATCACATTTGGACCACGTACAATTAGCTCTCCAACTTCGCCCACAGGTACTTCCTGACCATTAACATCAACAACTCTATTCTCGACATTGCTAATGGATGTTCCAATAGAGCCAGCTTTACGATCACGATCTAATGGGTTAAAACATGTCACGGGTGAAGCTTCGGATAAGCCATAGCCCTCTGACACACGCACATTAAATTTCTGTTCGAAATTATGTAGTAGCGCAACAGGCAAGGAGGCACCACCTGAAATAGCTAAACGAATTGTCGAGAAATCTTCAGGATTGCCCTCAGGTAATTGGTACAAGAAATTATACATAGTAGGAACACCAGCAAATACCGTTGCTTTTTGCTCTCGTGCTAAAGCAAAAATTTCGCTAGGGCTAAAGCGTGGTGCAAGTAAAACTGTTGCCCCACTTAATAAAGGCGCATTCACCACTACCGTTAAGGCAAATACATGGAATACAGGTAGTGTCGCAATAACACGGTCCTCTGCATTAATGCCTAAATAATGCGCAACATCACGTGCATTTGAGTACACATTGCCATGTGTCAGCATGGCTCCCTTTGGACTACCTGTAGTTCCTGAAGTATATAAAATAATAGCATTGTCATCCTCTGCAACTTCAACAGGTTGTAAAGATTGAGTGGTTTTGGCGATTACATGTGTAAATAAATGTGTTTTTTCTTGTGCTTGTGGTGATAAAGCTGCCACTTTTTCCGCTATATCTGGTGTGGTTTCACAAACTATAAATGTTTTTACCTGTGGAAATGCTTGTACACCTTTTTCAACCAATGGCAGCAACATATCCAGAGCAATGACTGCTTTTACATCTCCATTATGCAAAATGTAAGAAATTTCATCCGGTGTATAGATTGGATTAACAGGTATTGCTGTTGCCCCTAAGCGCATTGTTGCATAGAGGGCAATTAAGTAGTGTGGCGTGTTGCCGAGTAAAAACGCCACATGATCCCCTTTTTCAACGCCTAAATCTTGTAATCCCTTTGCAAAGCGGCCAACTGTATGCTCAAATTCCCCGTAAGTCGTATCTTTCCCCATAAAATGATACGCCACTTTTTCAGGTTGTTCTGTTGCCTGTTGACGAACACGTGAAACTAAATTCAATTACACCATCCCCTTATCGTATAAAATGAATCGTTATTCAGTAATATTATATAAGAAATATATCTAAAAAACAATGAGTCTTTTTATCTCATGTCATAAATTACGTTAAATAATTCATTTTTTTCTCTTTTAAACCATTACTTCATGAGCGAATATGGGAGATATAGCGCCATCGAATTAAATAAAAATAAACCACTTGTATTAATACAAAAAAGCCAAAAGCAAAGAATACTTCTTTTACAATCGATATATTCGCAATGTCCCTTAAAATACCTTGAACCATTAGAAAAGCAAAGGCACTATGCATCATCGCAACACCCCAAGGTAAAAAGAATTGGGGAAACAAATGGCGATTAACTAGCTTTTTTAACTCTGTATCTGTTAAACCCATACGTTTTAATACATCAAATTTACGCTTTTCACGTTCGAGGGATGTATGCAATTTAAAATAGATAAAGCTACCAGCTGCAAGTAAAAATACAGTGGCTACTAAAACACCCACTAATGTAAATAATGAGTAGGTAGCTAGTATATAAGAATAATTTAATCCTGCATTTTCAAAGTAAAAAGGGCTAAACTTATCCTTTTTAATAAAATATAAATTGGATTCTAGATGATCGATATCCTTACCAATATCCTTCGTTTCCATCCATTGAGGAATAACAAATGTAAATAGATGATAGCTTGGTTGAATAATGTCTTGATCGGAAATCGGATGAATAAGCTTCGCGAAGTCTTCATCACTAATGACAATCGAATTGACACTGACAATCGAGCCTGGAAACACTATTTTTGGATAGACACTATCAATAGTGAGCGGTATATTGTTTTCTTCTAAAACAGTATGCACAACTCGATCTTTTAATTTTTTTAGGGAATCCTCCGAATAAGGAATGAATACTGCCTCACCTGCTTCCAGATTCAATAATGGATAACTGTAGGAAGAAAGCAGGACATTCATATCGGACTCTCGAAAAACCTCCACTTCATTTCGAGTGAAAGAGGAGGTTTGCTTCACAACAATAAAACGGGATAGCTGATAAGATAAACCTTTCTCCTCTAATTGCAGCCTTAAAGAATTGATATGCTCCCGTTCATATGGATTATCGACATCCCCTTTATAAACCAGCCCGAGTGGATTTAATCGATCATATTGCGTTGTATAGGAGGACATTGTTGCTAAAACACCAACAGATAAAAATGCAAGTGTCGATACCATCGTCACAACGAAAAACATTTTCACGTTATCCATCATTATATGCGTTTGTTCTGCTAGCGATAGTAGACGGTAGCGTTGCCAATGATATTTGCGTTTCCCACGTGCTAAATCTAAAAAACAAGGTACAGAATCACTGAAAAAATAATAGGTGCCAAATGTTGCGGAAAATGGTATTAACAGCGTTAGCCCAATTAGTGATGTATGTCCGACAACAAAAGCGAGAATATACGTCGTTACAATTAAAGCAATACCATAGAAAGCTCGTATTTTGGAATACGTTGTTAAGCTATTTAAATAATCACTGCCTTTTATAAGATCTCGTAATTTTCTCTCTCGTGTAAAATACACACTAATAAAGGAAATGACGAAAAATGCACTTGTGAAAACACCAATCGTTAATAAAAATGGCTCCCATGAAATATAGAGTGGTAAATCTTCTAAATGTAAAATTTCCCGAACAATCATAAAAAAGAATTTTGAAAAGGAGAAACCAAAGACAATACCTACAATAATGGAGCCTGTTCCAATAATCATTGTCTCTAAAAAGACAAGTTTATTCATCTGACGTTTTTCCATTCCCAAGTGCAATAAAATAGCAAATTCATGTGATCTGGCCTCTAAAAAGGCACTCATGGAATAATATAAAAAGAATAATGTAAACAGGACGAGAACAATTTCAGCCCCCACCATCCCAATGAGAGACATCTCCCCTAATATCCCACGTTCAATATCAGGGTGAAACATCAGCATGGAATAGATAAAAAATACAGCCACAGAAAAAAAGCTTGCCATGAAAAAGGCGCCATATATCCGGCTGTTCCGCACGACATTACGGTAAGCGAATTGTCGAAAGGTCACCTACTTGCCCTCCTCCTAGTAAGCTCAAAACATTTAAAATACGTTGGAAAAACATCTGACGGCGGTCATCTCGATAAATTTCATTAAAAAATTCACCATCTTTAATGAATAACACTCGATCACAATAACTTGCTGCAATTGGATCATGCGTGACCATCACGATTGTCGTTTGTTTATCCTGATTCACTTTTGTCAATAGTTCAAGCACATCACGTGAAGAATTTGAATCTAAATTACCTGTAGGTTCGTCCGCTAAAATGAGACTTGGATTATGAATAAGCGCACGACCAATTGCTGTTCTTTGTGCCTGTCCCCCAGATATTTCATTTGGACGTTTATGAAGGAAGGAAGTTAAATCTAGCTTTTCTACAATACTTGCCAGACGCTCCTCCATTACCTCTAGCGGCTGTTGATCTAACGTTAAGGGCAACACGATATTTTCCTCGACCGTCAGCATATGCAAAAGATTGAAATCCTGAAACACAAAGCCAAGCTGTCTTCTTCTAAAATAGGCAAGCTCTGTTGCATTCAACTTATGTGGATTCATTCCATCTAAAATGATTTCTCCACTAGTTGGTTCATCGATGGTCGAAATAATATTCAACAATGTCGTTTTACCGCTTCCTGAGGGCCCCATAACAGCTAAAAACTCGCCTTCTTCCACGTCAAAGCTCAATTGATTTAATGCTCGATGCGTTACTTTACCTTCGTACACTTTTGTCACATCTTTAATTTGTAAAATAGGCATACTTCATTCACCTTATTTCTTCATTAATTCTAAGGATTGAGGTAAAAGCCACTGTAAAACGACCTCAAAACCAATGTGAAAATGAGGCTCTGTTAAAGCCAGTATTGACTCTTCCTCTACTAAACTAAAGCAATGCTCCCCAATAATCACATCCCAAGCATCCATTTCTCCCTCTACGATTTCCCCACATACAGTATAATACCCACTATACATAATCTGTTGACCGTCTACAGGAAAAGCATTCAATAATGTTGGTTGCTGTAAGTTTAACCCAAGGCTCTTTGAAAAATGCAGTAGTTCTTCATCTAACTTTTCATTTGCCAGGATAAAATTTTGATAGGCTAATGGATCTCCCGCTTGCAGATGTGTCATATAAAGCGCATTTGTTTTCTCCTTATCAATCGTTAGTTTCCAATCTTCTATACGTACCTCTACCATCCTAGTGCCCCCTAATTTGTAAATGTTACTGTCACAATCGTCCCTTTTCCTACCTCTGATGTAATAGCCAGCTCATGCCCTAGCTTTTCACAGATTTCTTTGGCTAAATAAAGGCCCATTCCAGTTGATTCACCTGTTTTCCGCCCATTTTCGCCAGTAAAAAAGGCTTTCGTAACACGAGAAAGATCGGAAGCTGGAATCCCAATACCCTCATCACAAATCGCAAGTTGTACATAGTCATCCTTTTCAATGGCAGAAATAACAATTTTTTTATTGGCTTCAAACGTGTATTTCACTGCATTGGTGATAAATTGTCCAAGAATGAAACGAAGCCATTTTGAATCACTGGCAACAATTAGATCGTCGTCAATATGAATTTCCGGGAAAACTCTTTTCGTAATAAATAAACGTTTATTTTCATTAACAGTTGCAGTTACAATACCTTTTAACGCAACCCGCTCTACTTGCATATCATCCTCAAAATTTTCTAGGCGTGCATTAACAAGTACCATGTCCAATCCTCTACGCAAGCGATCGATTTCCTCCTGAACATTTTTTTTATCAAGAGGTCGGTCATCTTGTAATAATAATTCAATCACTGAAATAGGTGTTTTCATTTGATGGACCCACTGGTTCATAAATTGATCATGCCTTTTTTGACTTGCATATAAAGCATGCAGCTCATGTTGATAAAGTCGATACAATTCATGCATATACTTCTCGGTTTGTATAGCTTCTGGCGTTTTTGCATTTTTTTGTAGCACATCCTCCATTGCTGATGGAAGCTGAGTTATCTTCAATAAGTAGCGTTGCCGCATTAAATAGCGGACAAGTAAAAAGGATGCTAATAGCACAAGGCTAATACAAAAGGAATAAATAGCCGTATCAATATTTCGAAAACCGTCGAGTGCATAGATAACCATGATGAAGCCAACTAATAAGAGCTGGAACACAATAAATGATGCATAATCACGTAAAAAAAGTTTCCAGCCCACTATAGCTCACCTGCACTTAATATGAATCGATAGCCTGCACCACGTACCGTTTCGATTGTTGACGATATATGATAATCCGCTAACTTTTTTCGAACTCGGGTCATATTCACATTCAAAGTGTTTTCATCGACAAATGCTTGATCGTCCCAAAGCTCCTCTAACAATTGCTCACGCGAAACTACTTTCGGTGCATTGCCCATCAATAGCTCTAAGATGATACATTCTTTTTTCTGAAGTGGAATTTCTAAATCATTTTTATGTAGCTCCATTCTTTCTAAATGAAGTACAAGCTGTCCTTGCTTGATTGTCCGTTCTTCTTGCCTTGCTGCATATTCACCATATGTACGGCGTAGATGACTACGGATTTTAGCCAACACAATTTCGTAGTTAAAAGGCTTTGTAATAAAATCGTCGCCCCCATTTTCAAGCGCAAAGATTTGGTCCATTTCTCCTGAGCGTGCAGAAATGAAAATTATTGGACATGTTGTATGCTGACGTAGCTGGCGACACCAATAATAGCCATCGTAAGCGGGTAAATTTATATCAAGCAGCACCATATGTGGATTAAATGCTGTAAATTCTTCTATAAGATGATCAAATTCTTGAATTGTTGCAACTTCGTATTGATATTTTCTAAGCGTTTCCGCTAGTAATGATGCAATCTTGACATCATCTTCAACTATGAATATTCGATGCTTTTCCATATCAACACTCCTTTCTTTCTATATTGTATCAAAAAAAGGTTCGACGACATAATTGTCAGCGAACCTTTAGGCTAAAACATTACATGAAACCGTATTTTCCTTAATAAATTAATTGTAAAAAGTCCTCAGTTGAAATTCCACCAAAATATGTAGGGATATCAATGTCTGCTAATGCCTTAGCAATTGCAGCTCTGTCATAGTTTGTCCCAACTAAGCGCTGTTCTATATCAGCCATATCACCGACACCAAAGAAATCTCCAAAAATATGCACTTCTTCCATCACACCATGATTTACTTCTAGGCGAATATCAATGCCTCCTGTTGGGAATCGGTGTGTTTTTTGAATATTAAAGCGAGGTGATTTCCCAAAATTCCACTCCCATGTTTGATAGCGTTCCTCTGATAGCTTGTGGATATTTGCCCAATCATCTTCGGTTAGCTCATAATAACGAATATTTTCTTCCCCGCCAAAAATGGATTTTAAAATTTCAAGACGGAATTCCTCAACTGTCATTTGCTCTTTTAAAAACTCTGAAATGTTTGCTACTCGTGAGCGAATTGATTTAATACCTTTTGATTCGATTTTATCCTTTTTGACCTTTAAGGCTGAGACAACCGCATCGATTTCTGTATCAAACATCAATGTACCATGGCTGAACATACGTCCTTTTGTAGAGAACTGAGCATTTCCTGAAACTTTACGTCCCTCTGCTAGTATATCATTACGTCCTGAGAGCTCTGCATTCACACCCATTTTTGCTAGAGCGTCAACAACTGGTTGCGTGAATTTTTTATAGTTCATAAAGCTATCGCCATCATCATTTGTAATAAAGCTGAAGTTAAGATTGCCTAAATCATGATAAACAGCACCACCACCTGAAAGACGGCGCACAACAATAATGCCATTGTCCTCTACATAGTCTGTATTGATTTCTTCAATCGTATTTTGGTTTTTACCGATGATGATAGACGGTTGATTAATATAGAAAAGGAGCACTGGCTCTTTCTCAACGTCCATTGTTTTTAACAAATACTCCTCAATAGCAAGATTAATACGTGGATCATGGATCCCTTTATTATCAACGAAAATCATAGTTCACGTTTCCTCCTTCACAAAATATCCATATTTATTTTACCGTAAATTAGGCATTTTGTGTTGACGAAAAGCATCTGTTATAATACACTAGAAAATATCAAAACAGTAATAGTACAGATGAACTTAAAGGAGGAGTCCACAATGTTAGAAAACGTAGTTGAATTTTTCAAGAATTTACCTGCTAAGCAATGTACTGAGTGCGGTGAAAAAATGGAAGAACAAAGCGAATGCTACAGCAACACTTGTGAAAAATGTAACCACCTATAAGCATTTGCCTATTCTGATATAGTCATATACGTGCCCCACACGTAGCAATCATGACACCCTTCATCATATTTTGATGAACCCTTAATTAAATCTCTTACACTTACAAAAAACAACAGCTGATACGCTCATATCAGCTGTTGTTTTTATGCTTTTGAAAAAGACAATCACTAGCTGAGAAATACCTTTTGGCAAGGGAAGGGGGATTTCCGTTCTGCCAGCGTCCAGAGGGAGCAGCTCACCTACTTAAAAACAAATGATCGCAATGGAAATCCATACTTTTTTTCATAAAATTTCTATAGATAACTTCGTTTTTATTTATGTCATTTGAGGCTGAAGAATTATTACATAACCCCTATGAACAACAAAGCACTCACCGTACATTAGGTGAGTGCTTCATGATTAGTTTTCTTCAGCTACTTTAGAGTAACGTTTATTGTGCAGTAGCATAAAGTAACCAAATGTGATCGCTAAGAATGCTACTAAGAAGCCAGCTAGAACTCCATAGTTTTGCATTAAGAATGACGTATCACCAGTAGAAATACTTGATTTAAATGCTTGAACTGTATATGTCATCGGTAATAGCTTGTTAAATACTTGTAATGGTGAAGGTATTAATTCTAATGGGAATGTACCTGCACTTGTTGTTAATTGTAAAATTAGTACAACAATTGCCATGAAACGACCAGGGTCACCAAAGATTGAAACAAGCATTTGGATTAAGGCTAAAAATACATAGCTTGTTAATAAGGCTGTTAAGATAAAGTAGCCCATGTTATTCACTTCGAGGCCTAGACCCCATTTAACAATAACTACTGTTAGTAATGTTTGCACTAAACCTACGACTGCTAGTACTGTCACTTTACTTGTAAACCAAGATGCCCCGTTTTTAGGACGAATAGCAGGTTCAACAAGTGGAAACACAATTGAAATTAATAATGCACCTACGAATAAACCTAGAGAAATAAAGTACGGTGCAAAACCTGTACCATAGTTAGGAACATGGTTTACAGACTCTTTTTCAACTTCAACTGGACTACCTACCATATCATACGTGTCTTGATTTGCTTTAACTTCATTTGCTTTTTCACTAGCCTCACCTAATTTACCAGATAAAGTAGCTGTACCATCTGCAAGCTCCGTCGAACCATCTGCAAGTGTTGCAGATCCTTGTGCTAGCTCACCAGATTTTGAAGCAAGTGTTGAAGTACCTTGATTTAATGTTGTTGTACCATTCGCTAATTCATTTAAACCAGATGCTAATGTTTTTGAACCTGTTACAGCTGTATTCACACCTGCATGTAGTTCACCTAATTTTGCAGCTAATGTAGCATTACCTGCTTGTAGACCTTTTGCACCTTCCAATAAAGCATTACTTTTAGCTGATAATGCATTCGCACCAGCTAGCACTTCTGCTTGACCTGCTGCAATTTGAGTTGCCCCAGAGCTTACTTGATTGGCACCAGCTTGTAATTTTTCTGTACCAGCTGATAAGGATGTTAAACCGTTATGCACACTAGCACTACCTGCCTGTAGTTCCGCTAATGTTTGTTTCAACGCTGTTGCTTGCTCTTCAGGCATTGAAGCCATCATCGTTTGTAATTGATTTGATAGAGCTGTAATGCCTGCCTCTACTTTTGCAGATCCCGCTGTTAATTGAGTTGCCGCACCATTCAATGCACCGGCATTCTCAGCAATAGATGCTGCACCTGCACTAATTTGCTGTTGTTTGTCGTTTAAAGTGTTTAAACCAGCACCAACTTTTGCAACACCTTGTGTATATTGTGATAACCCCTGTTCAAGGCTCGTTGCTCCATTTGCAGCTTGCTGTGCACCCTGTTGTAATTGAACAGTACCATCTTGTAGTTTGACTAAACCACTAGATAAGTCATTCGCGCCTTTTGCGGCATCTCCCGCACCTTTTGTTAATTTATCAGTACCATTTGATAGTTCAACTGTGCTCGATGCTAGTTGCTCCAGATATCCTTTTAAATCTTTTGCACCATTCGCTACTTTTTGTGCACCCTCATCTAGCTTATTTGAGCCATCTGCAGCTTCTGTAAAGCCATCTCCAAGTGTTGCAATGGAATCAAATAATTTTTCAGCATAAGTCGCTGATACTTGAGAATTTACTTCAGCGCGTACACGATCCATTGCAGTCTCACCAATTTGAGCACCAAGGAAGTTCAATCCCTCGTTTGGAATGTAGTTCATTACTAATTTTGATGGTTTGTCATCTAATAGTGTTGTTGCATGTTCAGAGAAATTTGTTGGAATTTCTAAAATCATATAATAGTCACGACTATTTAAGCCTTTTTCAGCTTCATCTTTTGAAACTTCTATAAAGTTAAATTGCTCGCTATCTATCAATTTATCGACCAAGGTATCCCCTAAGTCTAATTTAACGCCATCCATCTCAGCACCAGTATCCTCATTAACAACAGCTACTGGAAGATTAGGAAGCCCCGCATAAGGATCCCAAAACGCCCATAAAAACATACCCGCATACATTACTGGAATAAATAATACAGCAATGATTGACACAAGCATTTTTCTTGTTTTAAAGATCTTCAGCCACTCAGCTTTAATCATATAATATCCTCACTCCTAAACTATTTGACCGAAAACGTCATTTGGTCATTTTCATTCAAAAAAAATAATCAACCTCGACAATATTGCAAAAAGAGCACTTGATTCAATACTTATACAGCTGTATTTTATCGAATCAAGTTAAAATCAAACCTCGAAAGATAGTTTCCTTAAAAAGATTAAGAATCTTTTCTTCAGGGATTACATCACCATGTAACTCATGCCAATCGACAACAAAAGCAAGATATGCCTTCAGCAATAAGTAACTAACTAGCTCCGCATCACACTCTCTAATTTCACCTTTATTAATACGTCGTTGTATTAACTCTGCGACATACGATAAGATTTCAGTCTCGATACGTAGTAGCACCTGTTTAACTGCTGGTGTTCGTAATTCTTTTTCTTCCTCGATTAGCTTTGCAAATAAAAGATGTTTTTCTCGGAACTGTAGCATTTTCATTAAAGCATTATGCGCATTATCCATAAAGCTTGCTGATGCATCCAACACTGCATCTGCTTCCGCTTTCATCTCTCGTACAAGTGACATTGCGATCTCTTGAAATAAAATTTCTTTATTTGCAAAGAATGTATAAATCGTACCTTTACCGACATTGGCGATTTTAGCCACTTGCTCCATTGTTGTTGCCTTGTAGCCAAACAATGTAAAAGATTTTGCAGCTGCTTCAAGAATTTCCTGCCTACGATCCATTAGTAACATCCTTTCTAGTTAGGTTATGTACATCTCTCGTACACTTCAATAAAAATGACCAGAAAACCATTTCGGTCATCTGGTCATTATCATATTCCTATTTCAAAAAAATTGCAAGCTTTTAATGATGATTTTTTTCATCTTTTTTCTCTTCCTCATGATCCATATCATCTGAAGTGTCATTATTATGATCCATCATGTTATTATCCATGCTGTTATTGGCTTTTTCATCCTCTGGGACAACCTTTGTCATATCAGGGCTTCCAGCAATAATTTGTTGCTTTGGCATATTATGAACACCGTTAGCTGTTGTATGTGCATACATATAATACACACCATCATGATCAAAAGTAGTCGTTGCTTTATATACACCGTCTTGCTCTAATTTCCCATCAATCATTTGTCCTTCATCGCGTTTTCCTGATTCCCAAACTTCAAATTCTACTACAGCATCATCGACATTTTTTCCACCTTGTTCAACATGTGCTGCCAGCTCAATCGTTTCATTGAGTGCTACTTCTTTTGGTGTTAAAATTTCAACTTCTGGGATCTGTGGTACTTCTGGTTCTGGCAATGCCTCTTTTTTTTCTCCACATCCTACTAATAATGTAGGGACTGCAATTAGCGCAAATAACCACTTTTTCATCTTTTAATCCTCCATTAATGGCAACCGTATCTTCACGGATGTGCCTTTTTCAACAACACTTTCAATTTCTAACGTTCCCTGTAACTGTTTTAATAACTGTTCAACAATCGATAAACCTAGTCCACTACCACCGTCCGCACGACTTCGAGCTTTGTTAACACGATAAAATCGTTCAGTGACATGGGTTAAATCCTCGACAGGAATACCAATTCCATAATCCCTAATGGTAATTTGTGCACTACCAGCCTTTTCAGCAGCAACAATTTCCACCTTAGAATTTTCATGCGAATAATTAATCGCATTTTCAATAATGTTAATAAAAATTTGTTTTAGTTTTACTTCATCCGCTTCAATAATTAGGGCATCATCTACATCTAAATATAAAGTTATGTTCTTTTTATTTGCTTGATGCGTTAAGATTTTTTGAACCTCTCGTAATGTTTCACCTAATGGAATTGGATATAAATCAATGTCAGTTTGTTCATTTTCTGTTCTTGCCAGTTGAAGTAATTCGTTTGTTAAGCGTTCCATGCGATTGGCCTCACGGACGATTAGCTGAATGGTTTCTTCTTTTTGGCCTTCTGTGATGATGCCATTTTGCATGGCTTCGCTATAGCCCTTTACATAGCTAATTGGTGTTCGTAATTCATGCGAGACTGTTGCCAAGAATGTTTTTTGTGCTTCATCCTCTTGCTGAATGGCCTCTGCCATTTTATTAAAGGTACTAGATAATTTACCGATTTCATCTCGTGAATTGACAGGTACACGAGTCTCATAATTCCCATAGGACATCTGCTCCACTGCAAGCTGTAAATCGTTTAATGGTCGCATAATATGTCGAATCCCTTTATAAATTAAATAGCTAACAACTACTAAAAATATGAAGGCACTAATAAACAATAAAATAACGCCACTATTTGCCAATTCACTAATTTTGGCCAGTGGGAAATAAATATAAATAATACCTTCTAATCGATTTTGATCAACAAGTGGTACAACCACCGAAATAAGTTGTCGATCAAAGCGAGGCTCGTACCCAATTTTTTGCACATACTTTCCTGCCAATAATTTTTGTCTTTCCTCAGGACCAATCAATGTCTCATAATCGATATCAAATGGAACACAGGCACTTAATTCACGAGGATTCCTTACCGCAAATATATTCAAATTGGAATAATCATTAAATTCTTCAATATCTGCAATAAATTCATCCGTTACCTTGCCATTGTCATACATTGTTTGTAGCTTCAATCCAACTTCGACCATTGTATCTTCTGTATCTTGTACATATAAACGTTGATATAAAAAATTTGTGAGAACATACATAAAGACAACGGTAATAATTAAAAAGGCGAAAATTAACAACCAAATGCGCGTGGCAATTTTTTTCATTCGCCAGGATCAAAGCGGTAGCCCACACCCCAAACGGTTTGAATATGCGAAGCCGCATCCTTTCCAAGCTTTATTCGTAAAGTTTTAATATGTGTATCTACCGTGCGTGTTCCACCTACATAATCAATATCCCAAATGCGTTCTAATAATTGCTCTCTCGAATAGGCATTTCCTGGATTTTTCATAAATAAGTGTAAGAGTTCAAATTCCTTTAAAGTAAGTGGAATACTCTTTCCATCAACGGATACTTTTCGTGCTATTTCATCTATTTTAATAGAGCCAAAAATTACGTACTTTTGCTGTAGTTCTGTAATATTTGCACCACTTCGTCTTAATACAGCATAAATTCTGGCTACGAGTTCATCATGTGTAAATGGCTTAACAATATAATCATCTCCGCCAAGTGTAAGACCTTTCACTTTATCCTCATTCGCATCACGTGCAGTTAAAAAAATAATCGGCACATTGGACATAGCCCGAATACTTTGACAAACAACAAAACCATCCTCATGTGGCATCATTACATCAAGTAATACTAAATCTATATTTTCACGCACTATTACATCGTAAGCCTCAGTTCCACTAGCGGCAGTAAATGTCTCTATATCAGAGTTATTGAGCATCATTTCAATTAAATTACGCATATCCTGCTCATCATCAACTATTAATACAGTTGTCATCATTGTTCCTCCCTTACTAACAGCTGAAAAGCACCTTTCCCCACATCAACTGTTTTTTCCTTCTGGCCATCTTTTATAAAATACAATGTGTGATCATCATAGCCAGCGACAACAATATAATCTTTAAATTGATCCACTACAAATGGATTTGCCCCAACCTCTTGCTGCCATTTGATATGGCCATCAAAGTCAGCCACATATAACTCGTTGTGACCATGACTTACAACAAGAATAGCATCTTTGGTCTTTTTTATTCCTACTGGCATCAAAGGCATGTCAATCTCTCCATGCAGTTGACCTGTAGTCAAATCATATTTTTTAACAGAACTATTTGGCTTACTTCCTTCCCCATGACCGCCTACCCATAGCTCATGTTTTTCTTCTAGAACAACTATTCCATGTGCAGACTTTTGAATCGGCCACTCTTGCTCAATTTTTAAATCCTTCATATTTAATACAAATAACTTTGTATCTTTAAAATTAATAACATATAGTTTATCCCTATACGATGTCATTGACATTGGATAATTGCCAAGTTGTTGTGAAGCTAGCTGATTGCCTTCTTGATCAAAGCTTGTCACTGTATTGGTTTTACTATTCGTGATAAAAAATTGCTTGATGTTGTCATCGTAGTATACATTGGTCGTACCAATCTCTACTTTTTTTGAATAGAGCTTTTCTCCGGTGGATATTGTATAGACGTCGATGTTATTTAGTTGGTGTCCATATAATAAAACTTGGTCATCTCCTAATAATATGGCCCCTGAATAAGCCTTATCAAATAACCATGTCGCAAGCATATTCCCATCCTCATCAATAAAATCTAATGATGGCTCTTGTATGTTCAATGAAGCTATAAAACTTCGTTCCCTTTCAATGGGTTCATATGACTTTTCAGCGCAACCCGCTAACCATATAATTTGTAGTAACGAAAAAATGAAGAATGCCCATTTTTTCAACGTTATCACCTCTGCCCCTTTACTATACTTCACAATTGTGAAATTCGGGTGAAACTTGGAAGGTAAATTTATGACAAACCATGAAAATACATTTCACATATCAGGCGCGCAATTCTTCTAACAGTTCAATCATCCAACCAATATTTCCGTCCTTACATATATTACAAAGATAATGGTAAGGAGGAATTTGAGTATGATATCCATTAGCTTATGTATGATTGTAAAAAATGAAGAAGATGTTATTGGTCGATGTCTTGACTCTGTCAAAGATATAGTAGATGAAATTAATATTGTTGATACGGGATCAACAGATAGTACAAAGCAAGTGGTTGCACAATATACAGACCGAATTTTTGATTTTAAATGGATACATCACTTTGCAGCAGCACGAAACTTTTCCTTTCAACAAGCAACAAAAGAATACATCCTCTGGCTTGATGCTGACGATGTTTTTTTAGAGGAAGACCGCCAAAAATTAAAGGCACTCAAAGCATCTCTTACTTCCGACATTGATGCTGTTTCTATGAATTATCATTTAAGTTTCGATCATGAGGGAAATGCAGATGCCTTAATAAGAAGATATCGCCTTGTCAGGAGGGAAAAGCAATTTCAATGGATTGGTGCAGTTCATGAATATTTAGAAGTTTGTGGTATGTTGTTTGATAGTGATGTTGCTGTCAGCCATTTACCGTTAACCCATGATCACTCCCGCAATATTACGATTTATAGACAACTGATTGAAACGGGAGAAACACTATCACCACGTGATACATTTTATTTTGCTAATGAATTAGTAGATCATGGCCTGTTTGAGGAAGCTATTTATTATTATGAATTATTTTTAACGTCCAAATTAGGGTGGATTGAAGATAACATACGTGCCTGCTTAAAATTAGCTGATTGCTATTCCCATTTAAACGATAAAGAAAACAATTTCAGCGCTATACTACGAAGCTTTGAATACGATATCCCCCGACCAGAAGCCTGCTGTCGCCTAGGTTATCACTTTATGGAACAATCTAGAAATTACGAAGCTATATTTTGGTATGAGCAAGCTCTAGTGATTAAACAGAAGCCAAATGCGCCCTTTCAAAACAAAAGCTTTTCTACATGGCTACCCCACTTACAGCTCTGTGTTCTTTACGATCGCTTACAACAATATGAACTAGCCAATGCCCATAATGAATTAGCGGGCTCGTTTATTCCGAATGACCCAAAAATTCTACACAATAAAGAATATTTCAAGCGTATTTTAACAATCAATCACAAAGACTCTTAAAAAATATCAATCACCATCTAAAAAGTTTCGTCTCCTGTTTGCAGGATAAACATCCAATTATCTTAAATACAGTTGCAACGAATCTATAAATAACTCTCTATTTACAAGTAATTAATAGTTATGTGTCTACCTCCCTTATCATTCATCAGAATACGATATTTGAGAGAGGAGGTGAGATTATGCATTTTGGAAATTTTATAGATAGAGTTTGCAGTAAGTGTCATTCATTTCCTTGTTGTTGTAAAACTGGTCCTATTCCAAGTTGTCCAATTTGGCCAGTGAAACCTACAGGACCGACTGGGGGGATAACTGGACCTACAGGTAGTACAGGTGTGACTGGCTCTACGGGGGTAACTGGCGTTACTGGGGCTACTGGCGCTACCGGCGTTACTGGCGCTACCGGCGTTACTGGAGTAACTGGGGCTACTGGTGTTGCTGGTTCTACGGGCGCTACTGGCGTTACCGGGGCTACTGGTGTTACTGGCGCTACCGGCGCTACCGGCGCTACCGGCGTTACTGGCGTTACTGGTTCTACGGGTGTAACCGGCGCTACTGGTTCTACCGGCGCTACCGGCGTTACTGGAGTAACTGGGGCTACTGGTGTTGCTGGTTCTACGGGCGCTACTGGCGCAATCGGACCTACTGGCGCTACTGGCGTTACTGGCGCTACCGGGGCTACTGGGGTAACTGGGGCTACCGGCGTTACTGGGGTAACTGGGGCTACCGGCGTTACTGGGGTAACCGGCGCTACTGGCGCTACTGGTGTAACCGGGGCTACCGGGGCTACTGGCTTGACTGGCGCAATCGGACCTACTGGCACCACTGGGATAACTGGGGCTACCGGCGTTACTGGCGTTACTGGCGCTACCGGCGTTGCTGGGGCTACGGGTGAGACTGGCGCTACTGGGGTAACTGGGGCTACCGGTGTTGCTGGGGCTACGGGCGCTACGGGCGTTACTGGCGCAATCGGACCTACTGGCGCTACTGGTGTAACCGGGGCTACCGGCGTTACTGGCGTTACTGGGGCTACCGGCGTTACTGGGGTAACCGGCGCTACTGGC
>NZ_DJAU01000002.1:228074-228415 GCF_002429725.1 Lysinibacillus sp. UBA5994
CTGGCGTTACCGGCGTTACTGGCGCTACTGGCGTTACTGGTTCTACGGGAGTGACCGGCGCTACTGGTATTACTGGTTCTACGGGTGTAACCGGGGCTACTGGCGCTACTGGTTCTACTGGGGTAACCGGCGTTACTGGTTCTACGGGTGAGACTGGGGTAACTGGGGCTACCGGCATTACTGGAGTAACCGGCGCTACTGGCATTACTGGAGTAACCGGCGCTACTGGCACTACTGGAGTAACTGGCGCTACCGGCGTTACTGGCGCTACCGGCGTTGCTGGGGCTACGGGTGAGACCGGCGCTACTGGCACTACTGGAGTAACTGGGGCTACCGGTGTT
>NZ_DJAU01000019.1:0-3719 GCF_002429725.1 Lysinibacillus sp. UBA5994
GTTCAGTTTTCAAGGTTCATATCGTTCGCCGCTATTCCAGCAGCAACTCTTATATAATACCACACGCTACAAACTGTGTCAACAATAATTTTAAAATTATTTTCCGTTTCAATCAGTTGTATTAGCGACTTTTATAACTATACCATAATCTTTTTATATTGCAAGCCTTTTATAAAATAAATATTAAAGCTGTTATTCCTAAGACACCAGGAATACCTAAAACAGCGATTGTTAAGACCGAAAACAGATTGATTGGCACATTATATCCTATATAACCAATACCTAAATGGATTACGAATAATAGTAGAAAAGCAAATGCAAATCTAAACCAAAACACCGATAATCCTTCTAAGATCTTACCCAATTTAGCATGTCTTATTATTACATAAAGAAAAAGAAGCCCGACAGGAATACAAATACTCATAATTACTAACCCAGACATATAGTTGCCCCCTCAATTAAATAATTATGAAAGTTTATGTTTCCTGTTTTGCTTCTATGAATATTTTACAGAGAACTATTTTATTAATACCTTACGAATTCTAGCTTCCTTAAACAAATAGAAATGAATACTTTCTGCTGTTTTGCGTTGAGCAATTACACCTAGGTCATAATCATCCATTAATTCTTCTATTATCTTTGCCTGTTGTAAATCCTCTTTTGTTTCTTTAATCAGATTCACAAGCTTATCATCGAATTCTTTTTTTAATTTCCCTTTACTACGGAAGAACATACTAATCCCTCACTCATAACTCGCGTCGGCCTTCCATTGCCTTTGATAGCGTAACCTCATCTGCATATTCTAGATCTCCACCTACTGGCAATCCATGAGCAATACGGGTTGTACGAATGCCAGACGGTTTGACAAGGCGAGAAATGTACATAGCGGTTGCCTCACCCTCGATTGTTGAATTTGTAGCTAAAATAAGTTCTTGGACACTTTCATCTTGCAAGCGCACTAGCAAAGAAGCAACATTAATGTCTTCTGGACCAATACCATCCATTGGTGAAATTGCTCCTTGAAGTACATGGTACATACCGTTGTAGTCACGCATTTTTTCCATTGCAATCACATCTTTTGTATCTTGTACAACACAAATAATAGAATGATCTCGCTGCTTATCTGTACATATGTGACATGGATCTACATCTGTTATATTGCCACAAACAGAACAGTAGCTTAGGTTTCGTTTAGCATCAATCAGTGCTTTAGAGAAAGATAATACATCATCTTCCTTCATTGTTAACACAAAAAACGCCAGACGAGCCGCAGTTTTCGGCCCGATACCTGGCAATTTCATAAAACTATCGATCAATTTAGATATTGGTTCTGGGTAGTACATATGAATACCTCCTAGAATGGAAGGTTTAAGCCTTGCGTGAATTTACCCATAGTTGAGTTTGTTTTTTCTTCTACTTTTTTCAACGCTTCATTTGTTGCAATAACAATTAGGTCTTGTAGCATTTCGATGTCTTCTGGGTCTACTACAGATTCATCCAGATTTACTGAAACTACTTCACGCTGACCAGAAACTGTTACTTTCACCATACCGCCGCCTGCAACACCTTCGAATTGCTCAGCATTTAAAGCTTCTTGTGCCTCCATCATTTCCTTTTGCATTTTTTGCATTTTTTTCATCATACCTTGCATATTTCCCATTCCACGCATAAATGTTTCCTCCTAAAAATTTAATCTTCAATAATTTCAACAAAATCTTTACCAAAGAGCTTTTCAGCCTCAGTCACAAGTGGATCTTGTGAAGCAAGAGGTTGGGCATCATCGATAAATGGTTCTTCTGGCATTTCTGCCGGTGGTGGCTCTAATAATTCTTCTCCATGCTCTGATTCAGTCTGTGATTTCTTTTGCTGCAGACCATGATCACGAATAAACTCTTCACGCATTTTTAACCATGATTCTTCTGGTATGCATAGCATCTCGTACATTGTACCAGTTTGCCCTGCAATTAATTGTGTAAAGTGAGCCTTTAAAGACTGGTTGTCGGCAACCATCTGACAATGAATATCATACTTGAATTTTAACACAAAAGCACTTGAAGATGCCGCAACAGGTTCGGCTTCTGCTAAAAGAGCAGATTGTGATTTTTGCATTTGACTTAAGGCTTGCGCCCAAATGGACTTAATGCGTTGCACATCTTGCTTTGTGGCATCTTTCAGCACTTCCTGAATACGACCTGTAGGTGCTTTATAACCATTCGGACTTTTAGCTCGGGGCCGTTGCTCTTTTTGTGCTGTCGGCGTTTGCACAGGAGTCCCCGTTTGCAGTTGTAAGGATAGTTGCTGAACCAGCTGTTCAAGAGCCACAATTTTTTGAGTGAGATCAGGGTTTTCTCCCATTTCATTTGTAGTCACCGTTTGATGGGCTATCCCTCCTGAAAACTGTACCATTTTAAGCAAAGCCGTCTCTAAATAAATTTTTGTATGGTGAGAGAAACGCATCTCTTGCTGTGTTTTTGCAAGTATATCAATATACCCATAAAGCATATTTGGTGCAAATTCGTGTGCTAAAGTGAATACACGTTCCTCAGGAGATACAAGCTCTAAAAGTTCAGCTAAATCATCACTTGTTTGAAGTAATAATAAATCGCGGAAAAATGTAATTAAATCCTCTGAGAGCCTCAAAGGGTCCTTACCGTCAGCTATAAGTTGCTCTAAAAGGGCAAGCATTTGCGCAACATCTTTTACTTTAAGTGCCTCCGCTAGATCATAAAAAACATCCTGACTAATAGAACCTGTAACTAATAACGTATCCTCAAGTTTTAATTTTTCGCCACTAAAAGACACAACTTGGTCCAATAAGCTTAAAGCATCACGCATTCCCCCTGCGGCTGATTGTGCAATCACCTTCAAACCTTGTTCTTCATATGGCAAGTCAATATCTTCCAAAACAACCTTCATACGTTCAATAATATCATTAGTAGAAAGTCGTTTAAAATCAAAACGCTGACAACGAGAAATGATCGTAGCAGGCAATTTATGAGGCTCTGTAGTTGCTAAAATAAACACAGCATGAGGAGGTGGTTCTTCCAACGTTTTTAAAAGAGCGTTAAAAGCGCTTGTAGAAAGCATATGCACTTCGTCTATGATGTACACCTTATATCTACTGCTTGCGGGAGCAAAACGAACCTTTTCTATGATATCCCTAATCTCTTCAACACGTGAATTTGAGGCTGCATCAAATTCAATTACATCTGGATGAGAACCATCTGTAATACTCATGCATGTAGCACATTCATTACAAGGCTCTTTCGATGGTGCATGTTCACAATTCAAGGCCTTCGCAAAGATTTTAGCAGTACTTGTTTTCCCTGTACCACGGGGCCCAGAAAACAAGTAAGCGTGTGTTGTTTTATTTGCTAGGAGAGCATTTTGTAGCGTTCTTTTGACATGTGTTTGACCAGACATTTCTCGAAAAGATTGTGGTCGATACACACGGTAAAATGCTTGATACGTCACTGATTTCCTCTCTCCTTCTCCATTTAATTGAATAGTTTTATTATAGCATTTGCAGCATTATATAGAAAATGAAGATGCTAAATTTAAAATAAAAAAGCATCCGCCTATAATAGACGGATGCTTTGAATTGGCAATTTAATGCCGTGCACCTTTCCTTGACAGCCGCACATAAGCGTTACTCTTGTCGTTAGCTCAGATTAGGCAACCCCGCGGCACATGAATAAGACCACTTAATGCTGCTTCCT
>NZ_DJAU01000019.1:3853-30961 GCF_002429725.1 Lysinibacillus sp. UBA5994
ACCTCCTCCAGTTTTAAATTTCCGACTACGAATGTAGCCGTTTTTTTTTTTGCCCAAATTGTATGTATTACTTGTTAGATACCACTTCCGCCTCGGTTGTGGTATTTTTTATTATATCAATGATGGGAGGTTGTTGAATTGCAATCGAAATTACTTATGACGCGTGCTTCCCTTACTTGGATTTTCATTATTGCTGTTATGACCGCAATAGGTAGTGAAATTAAAATTATGCCTTTTGCTAATACAACTTTCCGTTTTGGTTTAGGAACCATTGTCTTCTTTTTATGCACATTAATTAAACCTACACCAATTATTTTAGCCGGTGTAGCTACCAGTATTGTGACAACTATTTTTCGGGTTATTAATTCGACATTACATGATGTTCCGATAGCCGAGAGTATATTTAACCATTTACCAGCTGGTTTATTTTATGTATTGTTTGCAGTATGCCTGCAAATTTTAGATATTCAACAATACAGAGAAAAACCACTAAAACTTGGTTTACTCGTTGCTTTTAGTGAGGTTATCAGTAATTTAGCTGAACAAATTTTCCGCTTTTTTGTCCAAACATATACTTTTTTATTTCTCCATGATCTCTTGATCCTATTAGCGGTAGCATTATTACGAAGCTTTTTTGTAGTAGGGATTTACAGCTCTATTTTGATAGCTGAACAAAAAAAACGAGTACAAGAAATGCTGAATATTGGATCTGATCTCTATGTGGAGACACTATATTTAAAAAAATCAATGAATCATATTGAAACAATTACAGGTAGTGGTTATGAATTATATCGTCAGTTAAAGACGCTAGGTTTTCGAGCGGAAAGTTTACAAGCACTTCATATTGCCCAGGAAATCCATGAAGTGAAAAAGGATTCTCAACGGATATATGCTGGTATTTCAAAGATTGTCGGTGAAAAGAGCTTTGGCCCTTTTGTATTATCTGAATTATTGCATTATATTGAAGAAGGTAATAGGAAATATGCAGAATTACTCGGTAAGGAAATACAATTTAATACATGTATAGACTTCGATTTTCAAACGAAAGATCATATTGCACTCCTTGCTCTATTAAATAATTTATCAGCCAATGCTGTTGAGGCTATTGAAAAGCAAGGGATCATTTCTATTGCTATTGAGCGCCAAGAGGATAATACTGTAATAACCGTATGTGATAATGGACAAGGGATTTCACAAGCAGATATTTCTGTTATTTTTGAACCTGGATACACCACTAAATTCAATGTTGATGGTGTTGCAGCAACTGGCATTGGGCTTTCACATGTTGCTGAACTAGTAGAAAAATTAAAAGGCTCAATAACCGTTGAATCAAACAATCAATACACAACGTTTAAAATCATAATTCCTACGCAAACTATTCAAACGGGAGAGACTTAAATGAGGTATTTTATTGTAGATGATGATCGTGCAAGTCGTGTTATGTTAAAGCAAATTATTGAAGATAGCGGGTTAGGAACAGTTATTGGTGAGGCTCGCAATGGTGAGGATGCCATTCCACAAATTTTAATGACACAGCCAGAGTTTGTACTTATTGATTTACTGATGCCTAAGCTTGATGGCATAGCAACTGTGGAACAACTTATGCAAAATCGTTTCGAGGGACAATTTATTATGATTTCACAGGTAGTGAATAAGGAAATGGTTGGCGAAGCATATGAGCAAGGAATTGATTTCTTCATTCATAAACCAATCAATCGTATTGAAGTCGAAAATGTTTTGAAAAAAACAACTGAACAATTTCGACTTAAAAATTCACTATTAGTGATACGTCAATCACTTACAAATATTGAGTTAAGTGAACAAAAGACTCATAAAGCTACATCACGAGACCATATTCAATCTATTTTGAATGATATGGGGATTGTCGGGGAAATTGGTAGTGAGGATATCATTGCCATTATAGAAACATTACTTGCTCACCAGCACAAGATTGCCCCCCTTCCTCCATTAAAAGAGCTTTATGAAGAAATTGCAGCTGTGACCAAGGCTACGCCAGATGAAATTTTAAAAGAGAGTAAAGCCATCGAGCAGCGTGTGCGTCGTACAATATTAGCTGCCATGATTAATCTCGCTAATTTAGGGGTTGTTGATTACACAAACTCAGAATTCGAGTACTATGCTCCTCGCTACTTTGATTTTAAAGAAATTCGTCAGCTCATGACACAGATTGAAGATCACGATAATCGTAAAGCAAAGGTAAATATTAAGAAGTTTATTCAAGTGTTATATTCAGACATTTTAACAAAAGTAAATTAATTTTCTCGGATTTTGTCGGATTCCATAAGTCCTCCGTATTATTAAAGTAAGGCGTGTCCTAAAAATTTAATATTAGGGGAGGTACAAAGGATTTGAAAAAGAAATTTAAAGTCAGTTTAGCCGCTCAGATTTTAATCGGTTTGATTTTAGGGATCATTGTTGGCGGTATCTTTTACGGAAATCCCAAAATTGAGACATATCTACAACCATTAGGGGATATATTTTTACATCTTATTAAGATGATTGTTGTACCAATTATTATTTCGACATTAATCGTTGGTGTTGCTGGTACTGGAGATATGAAGCAGCTTGGACGATTAGGCGGGAAATCTATAATTTACTTTGAGATTATTACTACAGTTGCAATCGTAGTTGGATTACTTTCCGCAAACATTTTCCAACCTGGTGCAGGTCTTAACATGAATGAATTATCTCAAGGAGATATTTCGAAGTATGTATCAACAACTGAGGAAGTTCAGCATGAGGGACCATTTGATATCATTGTAGGCATTGTCCCAACAAATATTATTCAGTCAATGGCTGAAGGTAATATGCTAGCAATTATCTTCTTCTCAGTTATTTTCGGTTTAGGGGTTGCTGCAGTAGGAGATCGAGGGAAACCAGTCTTAGACTTCTTCCAAGGGGTAGCAGATGCTATGTTCTGGGTAACAAACCTCGTAATGAAATTCGCGCCACTAGGGGTATTTGGTTTAATTGGTGTAACCGTTTCCAAATATGGGTTTGCTTCACTGGTTCCACTTGCCAAATTAGCAATTCTTGTTTATGCAACAATGCTATTCTTTATCTTTGTCGTTCTTGGACTTGTGGCAAAATTCGCAGGAATCAGCATCTTCTATTTAATTAAAGTATTAAAAGATGAGCTAATTTTAGCCTTCTCAACAGCAAGTTCTGAAGCTGTGTTACCACGTATTATGATGAAAATGGAGAAATTAGGGGCGCCAAAGGATATTGTATCTTTTGTTATACCTACCGGTTACTCCTTTAACTTAGATGGGTCAACACTATATCAAGCCATTGCAGCATTATTTATTGCACAAATGTACGGTATTCACCTAAGCATTGGTGAACAAATTACGTTAATGCTTGTATTAATGGTTACATCAAAAGGTATTGCAGGTGTACCAGGCGTATCATTCGTAGTACTTCTAGCAACTTTAGGTACTGTAGGTATTCCGCTTGAGGGACTAGCCTTCATTGCTGGTATTGACCGTATTCTTGATATGGGACGTACAGTTGTTAACGTAATTGGTAACTCATTAGCGTCATTAGTAATGGCTAAATGGGAAGGCCGTTTCGATCGAGAAAAGATGAAAAATTACTTTAATGATAATGAAAATCTAGCGTAATTTAAAAAAATCCTCACGATGTTGGATGGCATCGTGAGGGTTTTTTTATTTTGCTAACACTTTATCTAAATAAGCGATAATTGATTCTTTTCCATTGGCATGTGCTTCTTGAGCGCGTTTTTCATCTTTTTCAAGCTTAGCCTCTGCCGCTACAACGATTTTTTCAGCATCTTGCTGTGGCACAACAATTACACCATCCACATCCCCAATAATATAATCACCAGGATGAACCGTAACTCCTCCAATGGCGATCGGTACATTTACTTGACCACCGCCGTTTTTATTGCCTGCTGCTACAGTAGTGCCCAACGAAAATACAGGGAAATTTAATTCGCGAATTGCTGCAATATCACGGATTACACCATCCACAACAAAACCTTGTACACCTATCCCTTTTGCTAAGGAGATCACAAAATCTCCAGCAACAGCTCGGTTTGTATTTCCTTTTGCATCAATGACTAAAATATCCCCTTCATTTGCAGCCCTAATCGCTTCCAAAACTGCCCCATTTTCACCATCTGGTAAACGTACAGTTACAGCTCGCCCAGCAACTTTAAAATGGTCTGCTAACGGCTTAATATCACTTCGCACATTGGTATGCCCACCAGTTGCATCTGAAATAGCTGTTGTTGGTAAATGCTGAAAGCTTACTTCCACTTTTGTCATACATAACACCCCTATTATGATTAATGACTTACACTAGTATTGTAAATAAAAAATATATCCTATTTCAATATATCTCGAAAATAGTAGTCATTATTAGAATTAAATAATTTCAATAAATTGCTTTGATTGCTCGTCTAAGGCTTCAGCAGCAGATGCTATTTCACTAAAGTCGTTTGCTGTGACAGTAATTTGTTCATTTGTTTTATCTATTTTTTCTGCTATTTTTGTAATACTATCAGTCACCTGACCAATTTCTCGCTCAATGCCCTCCACATTATCCTTCACTTCTGAAATAGATTGTTCAACTCTTACAGAAAGCTTACGTACCTCTTTCGCCACTACATCAAAACCTCTTCCATATTCTCCAGCCCTAGCTGCTTCAATAGCTGCATTTAATGCCAATAAATTAGTTTGTGAGGCAATTTCTTGTATAGTTTTGACAATCCCTTTAATAGAATCTGCTTGTTTCTGAAGCTGTACAAGATTACTTACATTTTCATTTGATTCCTTTGAAACCACTTTAATGGTTTCTAGTAGATCTTGGCTATTTTGAATGCCCGCCTCTGAACGCTGGTAAAGCTTATTAGACATGCCCTTCAACTTGTCGGCAACACTAACTATCTCATGTTGGCGTTCGGTGATATTGGTAGCTATTTTGGATACACCTATTACTTTTCTTGTATTATTTGCGAAGACAGGCATATATGTCGCTTCCAGCCAAATTATATTCCCTCTAGCATCAATTCTTTCTATTTTGTCCTGATAGCTGTTTCCTGCCGTTAGGTGACGCCAAAATTTATCGTACTCCATACTATTAACGAAATCTGGCAAACAAAAGTCTTTATGATGTTTTCCTAGCATTTCCTGCACTGTATAGCCTAATGTTTGAGCAAATAGTTCATTGACATACGCTACTCTTCTATCCATATCGAAGCGGATAATAGCTATATTGCGTTCAATAGCCTGTACTACTAAATCATCGGTTACTTGAGCCTCTACACTATGCATAAAGAACACCCCATCCGTTACTAATTTTTTACTTAAAATTTAATTTTATATTACATTAATTATGCCTCAGTGTAATTGCAGCAGATGTTAGTGTACCTGCTGCATCAAGATAAAAAACATGGAGAATGTTCATCCATGTTTTTTTAATAAACGTAAAATCCCTTCAGAGGTAGCCGCTACACGTAAGAACTTCTTTTGCTCTGCACGTATAAAGCCTTCCTCTAGCATTGTTTTAAAATGCTGTAGAAGTGCATCATAGAATCCATGGACATTATATAAAATGACAGGTTTTGTATGAAGGCCAATCTGAGCCCAAGTAAATACCTCAAAATATTCATCTAAAGTCCCTGCGCCACCTGGCAGAGCAATAAAAGCATCGGCTAACTCGGCCATTTTAGCTTTACGAATATGCATAGAGTCTACAATATGAATTTCTGTTAATGAGGCATGGGCCAATTCACGCTTTTGTAAATGTGTTGGCATCACACCAATCACTTCTCCTCCAGCTGCTAAAACAGCATCGGCTACCTTCCCCATTAGGCCTGTTTTAGAACCACCATAGACAACCCCGTGACCGTTTTTTGCCAGTGCTGTACCAAGCTCAGCAGCTTTCTCTGCATAAATAGGACTTTTACCCAAACCGGATCCGCAATACACTGCGATTCTTATAATAATCCCTCCTATTCAAAAAACGTGAAACAATCGGCTATATATTGTCTCACGTTTTTTGGTCATTTATTTTACTTTTATTTTCGTAAATGGCTTGTTTGTTTTAGCATATGACTGATACGGCTTACAATTGATTCAATGGCATCAGGATTTTTTAATAAATCATAATCATTAATATCTAAACGTAGAACTGGACAAGAATTAAAATTATTTATCCAATTTTCATAGCGTTCATGCATTTCTATCCAATAATCATTCGGTGTTTGTTGCTCCATTGTACGTCCTCGCTCTTGAATACGCCCAATAACTGCATCAATAGGTCCTTCAAGATAGACAAGCAAATCTGGATGTGGGAAATAAGGTGTCATCACCATTGCATCAAACAAATTTGTATAAGTCTCATAATCTGTTGGGCTCATTGTTCCTTTATCATAATGCATCTTAGCAAAAATGCCAGTATCCTCATAAATAGAACGATCTTGTACAAATCCTCCACCATATTCAAAAATACGCTTCTGTTCTTTAAAACGCTCTGCTAAAAAGTAGACCTGTAAATGAAAGCTCCATTTTTCAAAGTCCTCATAAAATTTATCAAGGTATGGATTTGTGTCTACTTTCTCGAACGAGGTACGAAAGTTCAGTGCCTCTGCTAAAGCCTTTGTCATCGTCGATTTTCCTACCCCAACAGTACCTGCAATCGTAATAACCGTTTGTGGTGGAATATCGTACTTCTCTCTTAAATTCATTATTGCAAACTCCTTTGTTGTAACGTATCTTTAATTATTTTTAAAACATGATTTAAATCATTGGGATTTTTTACAAAATCAAGCTGATCTCCATTAAATCGGATAACTGGAATTTCGGGATGCATGCTCTCAAAATGCTCGATAAAAGAATGATAGTCAGCCACAAGCTGCTCCATGTAATCACGTGAAATCATCTTTTCAAACTCTCGCCCTCGCATGGCGATACGCTTCATTAATGTCTCAACGCTGGCATGTAAATAAACCACTACATTCGGAACAGGCATGTCTTTCGTTAAAATTCTATAGATTTCCTCATACTTCTCGTATTCAGTTGGTGCCAATGTACGCTTCGCAAATATTAAATTTTTAAAAATATGATAGTCTGCTACAACAGGTTTGGCATGTGCTAAACGAAATTTTTTAATATCGGTTAGTTGCTTATAGCGATTACAGAGGAAGAACATTTCCGTTTGGAAACTCCACTCCTCAATGTTTTCATAAAACTTATTTAAAAAAGGGTTTTCGTCTACAATTTCTTTTAATAGATGGTAATTAAATGTCGCCGCTATCTCTTTCGATAAAGAGGTTTTACCAACACCAATCGGACCTTCTACCGTAACAAATGGAACCGTCACCAGAAGCTCCTCCTTTTGTTCTATGGATTCGATCATTGTGTCCTACATAAAATGAATCAGTACCTTTCATTTTATCATAGTAGGAAAATGAAAAACAGAATCAACCTATTGTTCTAGTAAATTTACCTGGGATATTCTTCTCATGATGACATAGAAAAAAGACATCGAGAATCTACTTCCCGATGCCTTTATACTTATTTATAATTTCACTCGTTGTAAACGAAGTGCATTTAATACGACCGAAACTGAACTAAAGGCCATCGCTGCGCCTGCTACCCATGGAGCAAGCAGACCGAGTGCAGCAATTGGAATACCTAATGTATTATAAGCAAATGCCCAAAATAGATTTTGTTTAATATTACGCATTGTTTTTCTACTCATTAGAATGGCATCCGCGATACTATTTAAATCTCCACGAATAAGCGTAATATCTGCAGCTTCCATTGCCACATCTGTCCCTGTACCAATTGCCATCCCAATATTCGCTGTTGCTAAGGCAGGTGCGTCATTAATACCATCACCAACCATCGCTACTTTTTTCCCTTGGGCTTGAAGTTTTTTCACTTCATCAGCTTTACCTTCTGGTAAGACTTCTGCAATAACATGATTCACGCCTACCTCTGTTCCAATTGCTTGAGCAGTACGCTCGTTATCACCAGTCATCATGATGACCGTAATACCCATATCCTGTAAACGACGAATAGCTTCTTTTGATGTATCTTTCACGGTATCAGCCACAGCTACTAAACCTGCATATTGCCCATTAATGGCTGCTAACATGGCTGTCTTACCATTTCGTTCTAGTTGCTCCATTGTTGGTAAAATATCATTAATATGAATACTATATTGTTGCATTAATTTACGTGTGCCAATGATAACACCTTGACCTGAGACAGTTGCCTGCACACCATAACCCGGTATTGCTTCAAAGAATTGAACGTCACCTAAAGCTATGCCGCGTTTTTCTATGCCTTGAACAATGGCTTCTGCTAGTGGATGCTCTGACTGCTTCTCTGCTGCTCCGATTAAGGATAAAAAGCGTGCTTCATCTTGCTCTGGCGCTAACAGAACATCTGTAAGCTCAGGTTTACCATGTGTCACTGTTCCTGTTTTATCTACAACAACTGTATCTATGCCTTGTGTTTGCTCTAAATGTTCTCCACCTTTAAATAAAATACCAAACTCAGCTGCACGTCCAGAGCCTGCCATTATTGAAGTTGGTGTTGCTAACCCAAGCGCACATGGACAAGCAATGACAAGAACTGCGATTAATACCTCTAAAGCAGGTGTAAATTCCCCTGGACGGACCCAAATAATCCAAATTAAAAAGGTTACAATGGCTATGCCAACAACAATAGGTACGAAAATCCCTGAAATCTGATCTGCTAAACGTTGAATAGGTGCTTTCGATCCTTGAGCATCTTCGACCACTTTAATAATTTGTGCTAATGCTGTATCACGTCCAACCTTTGTTGCAGTCATTTTAATAAAACCATTTTTGTTAATAGTTGAGCCAAATAATAGATCACCTTGCTTTTTATCAACTGGTAGACTTTCTCCTGTTAGCATCGATTCATCAACAGCTGTTGTCCCCTCTATTACCTCACCATCTACAGGAATTTTTTCACCTGGTTTCACTAAAATAATATCGCCAATGATAACTTCTTCTAATGGTACCTCCTTTTCTATACCGTCACGTACAACGATTGCTGTCTTTGCCTGAAGTCCCATTAGTTTTTTTATGGCTTCAGATGAGCGTCCTTTTGCCTTTGCCTCAAACAATTTACCTAGTAAAATAAGTGTAATTAATACAGCACTCGTTTCAAAATAAAGATGTGGACCGTGATGTGATCCTATCGTTACAATCGCTTGATAGACACTATAGAAATAGGCCGCTGATGTCCCCATAACAACAAGCACATCCATATTTGCACTACCATTGCGTAATGCTTTATATGCCCCTACATAAAATTGTTTACCAATAATAAATTGCACTGGCGTAGCCAATACCATTTGGACCCATGGATTCATTAGAAATTCTGGAACATATAAAAATGACGTAAAGGAAAAATGACCAACCATCGTCCATAGCAGTGGTAAAGAAAGTATTGCCGATAAAATAAATTTATGTTGTTGCTGTTTGATAGCTTTTTCACGATGATCCACTGTTTCCTGCTCATCTGCCTTTTGATGTGCCCCATAGCCTAGCTTCTCAACTTTTGTAATGATATCTGAGATGGATACTTCCGAAGGATTAAACTCAATCATCGCTTTTTCCAGTGCTAAGTTGACATTAGCAGAGGAAATACCACTTAGTTTATTTAACCCTTTTTCAATGCGAGTTGCACAGGCTGCACATGTCATACCTGTAATATCAAGTTCAGCTTTTTGTTTAACAACACCATAGCCAAGTGCTTCTATTTTCTTTTCAAAATCTGCTTCACTTAGTTTAGTTGGGTCATATTTAATAGATGATTTTTCAAGTGCTAAATTTACTGTTGCATGTTCTACACCATCCATTTTATTTAACCCTTTTTCTATTCGAGTGGCACAGGCCGCACATGTCATCCCTGTAATTTGCAAATTAGCTTCCTTATGATCAGAACTCATTTACCTTTCACCTCTCCTTATACCGACAGGGGGTATATATTTTTGAAAATAAGAGAGTGCCACAGAAGCACTCTAAAAATTTTATTTTACTTCATAGCCTTGATCATCAATTGTCTCTTTAATTTGATTAAGTGATACTTGTGCATCGTCAAATACAACATCAACTAAACCTTCTGCTAAATTTACTTTTACTTGTTCAACACCAGCTAAAGCACCAACGTTTTTTTCAACCGCGTTTACACAATGACCACATGACATTCCTTGTACGTTTAATGTTACGTTTTGCATAATAAAATCTCTCCTTTTGTATGTTTTTAATCTATTTTTTCATTAACTTTTGAATCGTTATTACTAACTCATCTAATACTGCTTCATCGCCCTCTGATAGACGATCCACAACACAGCCCTTTAAATGACCTTCTAATAATATTTTTGCCACACTATTTAATGCAGATTGTGTAGCAGATAGTTGCGTAATAATATCATCACAGTAAACGTCTTTATCAATCATTCCCTTAATACCACGAATCTGACCTTCAATTCGATTTAAGCGAGTTGTTAAATCCTTTTTCACACGTTCAGGGTGATGACTTTTTCGGCAAGACGTAGCTTCCTCTGTATGACAAGCTTCTTCTTTTACTGTCTCCTCCATTCACTACACCTCCTATTTGTAATTATCATACTATACCCAAGAAGGGTATGCAAGTCATAAAAAATTTTATTTTTCATCGTGATGATGTTCATGGTCATTTTCTAATTTACATAAAATAGAATTATCATGTCGATGTAAGGATGTTTCTAATTGAATTGATACATGCTTAATGTCCTTATGTTGAAGATTATGTTCAATTTTCCGCAAGATATGCTCACTCTCAGCTATTTTCAATTGATCATTTACAACCGCATGACAGGATAATGCATTCGTTCCACTAGTAATTGTCCAGATGTGTAAATCGTGGATACTTTCTATTCCATCAGTCTGCTCTATTAACTGAATAATCTCCTGAACATCTACATTTGAAGGTGTCCCCTCCATTAAGACATGAATGGAGGCTTTTGTGACATGGTAGCCACTTCGTACGACCAATAATGCAACAATAACGCTTGCAAGAGGATCTGCCCAGCCCCAGCCAAAAAACATAATTAATAGTGCCGCAACAATAGCTCCTACAGACCCTAGCATATCACTTAGTACATGTAAAAATGCTCCGCGCATATTTAAATTATCCTTTGTATCACTTCCACGCATCATAATCCAGGCAACTAAAATGTTTACGAACAAACCAATTATACTAATTATAAGCATTCCAGTTGTAGCTACTTCTGGTGGGTTTGTAAATCGTTCAATTGCTTCATAGAAAATAAATAATGCGATTCCTATTAATGTAATGCCATTCAATACTGCAGCTAGAATCTCAAATCGTTTATAGCCGTATGTCTTACTATAGCTTGCAGCTTTTTCCCCAAACATAAAAGCTAACATTGCTATGCCTAAAGAGATAGAGTCGCTTAACATATGCCCTGCATCTGATAAAAGAGCCAAACTATTTGTTAAAAAGCCACCAATGGCTTCCACTACCATATACCCTGTAATAATAATAAACGACAGTAATAATACCTTTTTATTTGCACCATGTGTATGATCATGGCCATGGTCGTGTTGATGTCCCATTGTTATTCCCCCATTTCATTTTAGTTATGAGCCGCATGCTCAATAGCCTGCTTCAATAAATTCATAATGTGATCATCGTCCTTAGAATAATATATGGTTGTTCCTTCTCTCCTAAATTTCACCAATCTTAAATTTTTAAGAAAGCGTAATTGGTGGGAAACGGTTGATTGGCCTAAATCTAAAATTTCTGCAATATCATTAACAGAATGTTCATCTGAACAAAGTAAGTTTAAAATACGAATTCGTGTTGGATCACTCAAGGCTTTAAAAGTCTGAGATACTACAAATAATGTCTCTTCATCTAAATGCTGATCAATATTTTTTTGCATTTCTGAACTGTTTAATTTTTCATCCATAGAAGTTTACCCCATTCTTCAATATTTATATATGACCATGTGTTCATATATAAATATATATGGATATATAAGGAATGTCAACAAGTATTTATGCTTCGACATATTACATATCAATCGCTTACGCATGGCTGCAATGATTTTAGATGAATATAACATCCGAAAAGAAGTTAAAAGTAGCAATTACCAATTCAGCACGCTACACTACTGTTAAGGAGAGATATGAGTGGATATTTTTGACGCAGATCGTTTATTTATGAAACAAGCATTAGAGGAAGCTCAACAGGCTGCATTACTTGGGGAAGTACCAATTGGTGCAGTACTTGTTTATGAAGGAAAAATCATTGCACGTGCGCATAATTTAAGAGAAACAACGCAAAATGCAACAACACATGCGGAGCTGTTAGTGATTCAAGAAGCCTGCAAAAAAATAGGGAGTTGGCGACTGGAGGATACTACTCTTTATGTTACATTGGAGCCTTGTCCAATGTGTGCAGGAGCCATTCTCCAATCACGTGTACCCCGAGTTGTTTATGGGGCAAGAGATCAAAAAGCTGGCTGTGTAGATTCTCTTTACCATTTATTAAATGATGAACGCTTTAATCATGAATGTGATGTAACAGAAGGGATTTTAGCCGAGGAATGTGGTCAAATTTTAACAGACTTTTTTAAGGCATTACGAGACCGTAAAAAAGCTGAGAAAAAAGCACGATTAGCTTCCAACGATGTAAATGGTCTTTAAAGAAGGTGCCTCCTAATGAGACACCTTCTTTAATATTTAAGGGAATGGCGATATATATGAAATATGTCGTAGCAGCGACCATCTTCATAACTAATTTATTGAGCTTGAATAGTGGATTGTGTAAAAACACATTCTCCTTCGATATATGTAGCGAATGGTTTTACATGCATAAGCTGGTTATGTGAAAGCGTCAGCAAATCGTCTGTTAGTACAACAAAATTAGCTTCATAGCCCTCTTTTAACTGACCAACGTTCTCCATACGAATCATCGTCTTGGCATCAGCTGTGTATAGCTGTAATGCCTCCTCTACAGAGATTTTTTCTGCGGTACCTAAATCTGTTCCATCATAGGCTGTTCGTGTAACAGCTGCTTGTATCGTAACAAAGGGATTAGCCGCTTCTGCCCATGATGTAGCAGGCGCATCTGAAGAGAGCGCTGTCGCAATCCCCCTCTTGAGAAATGTTTGTACACCATATAATGTCTGTGTTTTTTCTAGCCCTAGATTCTCTAAATAACTCTCAATTTCACAAAATAAGAAGATGGGTTGTGGCACAAAGCCTATCCCCCATTCAGCAGCTTTTTGCAAGGCACTTTTAGATGGCATGGCTGCATGCTCAATACGAACAGACGGTGCATCTGTTAACCAAGCCTTTTCCTCATAAAATGTGTCGACAATTAGATCAATGGCTCTGTCCCCCATTGCATGAACCACTAATTGAATACCATATTCTTTTGCTACCGCAGCAGCCGCTAGCAGCTCCTCTTTCGAAGTCATCGCTATGCCTTTTTCATCACTTCCCAAAAATGGCTCAGAAACAAGTGCTGTACGGCCTGAAACACTGCCATCCGAAAATAGCTTAATGCCTCCGATATAGGCTCCTGCAGAACGATCAATAGTATTTGCTGTCAACAGCTCATATCGTTGAATATCTTCCCAGATATAATAAACTGCTACGCGTTGCTTAAAACCTTTTTCTCGGGCTTTACGATACAGGCCTAAATAATCAATTGGTGCTACCGTGGCCATTAATTCTGTAATACTTGTTACACCATAGGATGCCAAAGTTTGTGATAGCTTTAGAAGCCTTTTGACAATCTCTTCTTCAGATGGTGTAGGTAAATGCTGTAGTACTAGATTACGTGCATTTTCACGCAGTACGCCTGTAGGTTCTCCATTTTCATCCCGATCGATTTGTCCACCCTGTGGATCAAGCGTATCCTTCGTAATACCTGCGATTGCTAATGCTTTACTATTAACCGATATAATATGACCACATGTACGCATAACAATGACAGGTAACTCTGTAGAGGCACGGTCTAAGTCCTCTTTTAAAGGCGCTCTTTTTTCCTTTAGTTTCCCTTCATCATAGCCCCAGCCTAATAGCCATCCCCGCTGACTTGCATCATAGTTTGCTAATGCATTAATTATATCCTCAATAGAATAAATATATGGAGGTAAACAAGCCACTTGTTCCATAACATCCGCTAACATAATCGGATGCATATGAGCGTCAATAATCCCAGGAATAATGACCTTTCCTTGTAAATCTATTATTTCTCCCTGATAGGGGGGTAAATCTTCCTGTTGTCCAATCCAAAGTATCTTTCTTCCTTCGATTACCATAGCAGTTGCAGATGGCTGAATAGTATCTGCTGTATATATCTTTGCGTTACAAATAATTTGCATCATTTTTCAACTCCTATTTCTTCTATACCAAAAGTAGATTTTTCAGGATCTTCTGCTTTCAGCACCTTATGCAAAATAGTACCGATAATAAAGCCAACAATAGATGGCATAATCCAAGCAAATCCACTAGACTGCAATGGTAAATGCATGACCAACTGTGTCACACCAGGTATCGTAATTTCATAGCTAGCAAATGTTTCAACGACGCTTACTAGAAATGCAAATAGCACAGTTCCTTTATAGGCTCCTGCATTTGGGACAAAACGATCAAAGGCTCCCAGTAGCACAAGTACAATAATGACTGGATAAATTACCAAGAAAATCGGCAATGTAATTTCGACGATGGCACCTACACCTAAGGAGCCAATAGTTGCGCCTACTACACACATAATAAAGACCCACGTTCTATAGCCAAGCTTCTCTTTTGTTAGTTCATTTAAAAACTGTGAGGATATGACCATGACACCAATCGCTGATGTTAAGCAGGCAAAAACAACACATATAGCTAGTAACGCTTTACCCAAATTACCAATGACACTAAAGGCAATGCCCGCTAATAGTTCTGTATCACTGCCAGGATTTGTGATGATGCCACTACTTGTAGCCCCTAAATAGAGCAGGCCACCATATACTGCAATTAACCCTATTGTAGCAATAGCCATTCCACCAAGCGCGACCTTTTTAGATTGTTTCCCTTTATAGCCATAGCCCACTATTGCTGCTAAAAAGATTGGCGCACAAAGAATACCTGTTCCCACATCTCCTGTTTGATAGGCTGCTATTATGGAGTTGGCAAAAACCCTTTCTGCTCCTGTATTAATTGCCGCTCCTATTGGGTCTAATACCCCTTTACCAATGAGGATAATAAGTATAAGAACAAGAACAGGCGTCAACCATTTTCCAATCTTATCGATCACATTTGATTGGTCCATCGCAAAGTAAAAGCAAATCGCGAAAAATGCTAATACTGACACAATTAAAGGTACGTTCGGAATAATTTGTGATACCCCTAATTCATGAGTTGTCGCTGACATCCTCGGTATTGTGACAACCATCCCAATACAAACCATCATGACCGTATTAAAGGCTTTATAAAACCAATTTCCGATTGGTCTTGTGAGCGCTTCCACAGTTCCCCCAGTATTATAAATTGCATACACCGCAAGCACAGGTAAAATAACACCTGTTAAGCTAAAGCCCATCAGAGCGGAGATCCATGATTCCCCTGCACTATTTCCTATGGAAGGCGGAAATATTAAATTCCCAGCACCAAAAAATATAGCAAATAAGGCTAGCCCCACGATTATCGTATGCTGCACAACTTTAGACATATCCTCAACCCCTTTATAATCGTTTACAGAAGATTTATCTAAATAATAAAAAATTTAATAACACAAAAAAAGGAGATAAATTTTTATCCCCTTTTTGTAAAATTTTTTTTACAACAATTCATATTTTAAACACTTATATTTTAGTAATTGACGAGATATACCTAAACGTCTAGCTGTTTCCGCTAATCGTCCATCAGTTTCACGCAACTTTTCCGCTATAATTAGACGCTCGTAGGCTTCCGTTAAATCTCGTAAATGTCCAGATTGGTTGTTTTGCATGATCGATTGAGTTGAATGTTGAACATTTTTTTTAATCCTCTCTGGAACATGTTCAACAAGTATTTCATCCCCAAGCAAATTATTATATGCCGATTCAAGGGCATTTTTTAGTTCACGCACATTCCCCGGCCAATGATAGGCATAAAATAACTGAATTACTTCATTACAATAGCTTACATTTTTCTGTAGTGTATGTTCATTGTAAAATTGTATATAAAAATCAAGGATAAGTGGAATATCTTCCTTCCTTAATCTTAGCGGTGGCAAATCAATTTGAAGAACATTTAAGCGATAAAATAAGTCCTCGCGTAGCCTTTTTTCAGCTAATAGTTTGTCCACATCTTCATTGACAGTAGTAATATACCGTATATCCAAGGGCTCACCATTTAACACTTTTATATCTACCGCATGTAAAAGTTTCGCCTGCAAAGATATATCCAATAAATTAAGGTGGTCAATGAGTAGCGTTCCTCCATTAGCCTCCTGTAACTTTCCACTTTTTGCTTCATTGTCCGAGCCGTATAGCTGAGTAAATATATTATCCTCTGTTAATGTTGAGCAGTTCAAAGTAATAAACGGCTTTGTATAGCGTTCACTTTCATTGTGTATGCCTTGTGCGATTATATCTTTCCCAGTTCCAGTTTCCCCAGTTAGTAAAACTGGTGCACTTTTTTGAGCACTACGACGTGCCTTTTCAAGTTGAGTTTTCATTTCGGCGTTTGTTGTAATGTAATCCTCTAAACGATAGGTTGTATGATTATCTCGATATAATTTATGTCCCAGGAAATTATCTAAGTATTTAATTTGCTTAGTTTCATAAAAATGTTTTGAAAATTCAATGGCACCAATGGCTTTTCCATGCTCCATAATGGGATAGGTCGAACTCAGTGATAAATAACTAAAACCGTTCAATGTTGTCAGTTGTTGTTCATAGTATAAAACTGGCTGCCCTGTTTGTATGACTTGAAAAACAGTACTTGTCTCAGGTGATAAATTTTGATAATTATCAGTCACTGTGCTGTGAAAAAATTCATCTGGTGTTAAGCCGATTTCCAATAATATATTTAAATCTGCTAAATCATAAAAGATTGCACAGCCTTTATCATCTGTAATTAAAACATTATCAAATTCACTGAAAGCCTGTGCAAATTGTTGCAATTCCATGAATTTCTCCCCCTTGTCCCCATGAATATTACCCATTATAACGAATTTTCAAAAATTATGAGAGATTTCAATTTTAGCAACACAAAAAAGCTATTTTAGAACATCCATAAAGGAATTGTCTAAAATAGCTTTATCTGTCGTTTATTTTGGTGCGATTATTTCTTTACCGCCCATATAAGGTCTTAAAACTTCAGGAATTACTACGCTGCCATCAGCTTGTTGGTAGTTTTCTAGAAGAGCAGCAACTGTACGGCCAATGGCAAGACCTGAGCCGTTTAATGTATGCACATATTCTGGTTTTGCATTTGGCTCACGACGGAAGCGGATATTTGCTCGTCGTGCCTGGAAATCCTCAAAGTTAGAGCAAGAAGAAATTTCACGGTACATGTTTTGTGCAGGAATCCAAACTTCTAAATCATATTTTTTCGCTGCAGTAAAACCTAAATCAGCTGTACACATTTTTAACTTACGATATGGTAAGCCTAGTAATTGTAATACTTTTTCTGCATGACTTGTTAATAGCTCTAATTGTTCGTATGACTCCTCTGGTTTTACAAAACGTACTAATTCTACTTTATTGAACTGGTGTTGACGAATTAAACCACGTGTATCACGACCTGCAGATCCCGCTTCTGAACGGAAGCAAGCACTATACGCTGCAAAGCCTTGTGGTAAAGCTTCAGCCGGTAAAATCTCATCTCGATAGAAGTTCGTTACTGGTACTTCTGCAGTTGGAATCATAAAATAATCTGTTTCCTCTAATTTGAATACATCTTCCTCAAATTTCGGAAGTTGCCCTGTACCTGTTAGGCTATCTCGATTAACAATGACAGGTGGTAACATTTCCTCGTAACCATGCTCCTCTGCATGTAAATCCATCATGAATGTCATTAATGCTCGTTCTAAACGAGCACCAAGACCACGATAGAATAAGAAACGGCTACCTGTTACTTTCGCGCCACGTTCAAAGTCTACAATTTTTAAATCCGTAGCAAGGTCCCAGTGTGCTTTAATATCAAAATCAAATGTCGGAATTTCACCCCACGTATATTCTTCAACATTGTCGTCCTCTGTTGTGCCTACTGGTACAGATTCATGTGGGATGTTTGGTAAACGCATCATCATATCTTTAAAGCGTTCTTCAACATTATTTAATTGTACATCTAATTCTTTAATTTCATCGCCAACCTGACGCATACGAGCAATGACTTCATCAGCATTTTCTTTGTTGCGTTTCATAACTGAGATTTGTTCAGACACTTTATTGCGTTCTGCTTTTAATTCTTCTGTTTTGGCAATCAATTCACGACGTTTTGCATCTAAGTCTTCAAAGTCATCTAAGTTTCCCAAGTCTTCATTACGTGTTAATAACATCTCTTTAATTTCCGTGAAATTCTCACGGACGCGTTTAATATCTAACATCTTCATACCTCCAATAGTTTCTTCATGATGGAAAATCGTTGCAGCGAAATGAACACAAAAAAGCCCTCATCCCTAAAAAGGGACGAGAGCTACCCGCGTTGCCACCCTAATTGACTAGACATATTTCTGCCTAATCCACTTATTTCATAACGGCATTTCAGCCGGCTACAGCCTACTTCATTCACTTCGACTGTGCAACTCCAGGACGGATTCACAAGTGCTTTTATCAGCTTCCACCAACCGCTGACTCTCTAAAAAAAACGTGCTTGCTACTACTTCCCATCATCGTGTTCAGTTATTTAAAATTTAAACATACTGTACTATAAGAAAACAAATTTTGCAAGTCATACCATAGAGGTTACAAAATATTCAAGAATTCGTGTATCTTCTGTTAATTCGGGATGAAACGAACAACCCAATAAATGGCCATCTTGTGCCAAGATTATTTTCCCTTCATGTTGTGCAAGAATTTCAACACCTTTACCTACCGCTTCAATATGAGGTGCACGAATAAATACTGCTGGAATCCCTACACCTACTTTAGGAATATCTAGTTGTACTTCGAAGCTATCCACCTGACGTCCATATGAGTTTCTTGCTACAGTCACGTCCATCACAGCCAAATGTGGTTCATCTTCAATTAGATCCTTGGCTAATAAAATTAATCCCGCACATGTACCAAGCATCGGTAATCCTTGCTGAGCAAGTCCACGAATTGGCTCTAGCAGATCAAATCGATCCAGCAATTTTCTCATTGTTGTGCTTTCTCCACCTGGTAACACAAGTCCATCTAGGTTTCCTAAATCCTTTCTTTGTTTTACTTGAATTGCTTCACAACCAAGAGCTTCTAACATTTGTATATGCTCACGAACTGCTCCTTGTAATGCTAATACACCAATTCGCTTCATGCTACCAACCTCGCTCTTGCATACGCTCGTTGTGTCCAAGCTGTGCAATATCAATCCCCTTCATTGGCACTCCGAGCTCTTTTGATATTTCCGCAATAAGCTTATAGTCTTTATAATGAGTAGTCGCCTCTACAATGGCACGTGCAAATTTTTCAGGGTTCTCAGATTTAAAAATACCTGAACCAACGAAAACGCCATCAGCTCCAAGTTCCATCATTAAGGCTGCATCAGCAGGCGTTGCCACTCCTCCTGCTGCGAAGTTTACTACTGGTAAACGACCAATACGTTTAATTTCTCTTAATAACTCGAAAGGAGCTCCTAGTAATTTCGCCTCTGTCATTAATTCATCCTCTGTCATTCCTACGACTTTACGAACCTGTGCATTTACTTTACGAATATGGCGAACGGCCTCCACAATATTCCCTGTACCTGGTTCACCTTTAGTTCGTAACATCGAGGCGCCTTCCCCGATACGACGGGCTGCTTCCCCTAAATCGCGACAGCCACACACAAACGGTACTGTGTATTCACTTTTTAATAAATGGTACTCTTCATCTGCTGGTGTTAAAACTTCACTTTCATCAATATAATCAACACCCATTGCTTCTAAGACACGTGCTTCAACAATATGACCAATACGTGCTTTGGCCATCACAGGAATAGTTACTGCCCCCATCACTTCCTCAACAATACGAGGATCAGCCATGCGTGCAACGCCACCTGCTTTCCGAATATCTGAAGGTACTCTTTCTAATGCCATAACTGCTACAGCACCTGCAGCTTCTGCAATTTTTGCTTGCTCTGCATTAATGACATCCATAATGACGCCGCCTTTTTGCATTTCTGCCATTCCACGCTTTACTAGCTCTGTACCTGTTTGTTTCATTTTCTAACCTCCACCTTTATGATGAATTTTAGTATAATAGAAATTGACCATATCAAAATATCCAGTTTTTAAAATATTTATAGGGTCAGGAGGTTCCAGATCATGGATATGCTTTTATTCCAGCTTGAAAGAGATAGTGATAAACCGCTTTATGATCAGCTTTATAACGGTATTAAAGAAGCTATTATTTCTAAAAAAATAACTGTAGGAGAAAAACTGCCTTCAAAAAGAAAATTAGCTGATTTTTTAAATATTTCCCAAACAACAATTGAAATTGCCTATGCTCAGCTATTAGCTGAAGGCTATATTATGTCCAAATCACGTATTGGCTATTTTGTAGAAGAAATAGATGAACTGCCTTACATTCAACAAGATACTATGGCGTCCATTAATGAATATCCTAAGAAAAAGTCTTACAAAATCGATTTTAATCCAGGATCTATTGATATCGATGCTTTTCCATTTCAAACATGGAGAAAGTATGCAAAAGAGCTTTTTGACGATACCTCAAAGGAGCTATTATTAACAGGGGAACCACAAGGTGAACTGTCTTTACGCACAGAGATTGCTAATTATTTATATCAATCCCGTGGTGTTGTATGCCACCCTGAACAAATTGTTATTGGTTCAGGGACGGAGCAGCTCCTCCCTATGATTCTCCGTCTTTTTAGTGAGGACACCAGCTTTGCATTAGAAAACCCAGGATACCCTGCCGTCCATCGAATGTTTTCGCAGCATAAACGAAAAGTTTATCCAATTGCAGTTGATGAAGAGGGCATAATTATTCATGATCTCGAAAAAACAAATGCTAATGTTGTGTATATTACACCCTCACATCAATTCCCAACTGGGGCTGTATTATCTGCTACAAGACGAGCACAAGCTTTAAATTGGGCGGCACAAAGCACCTCTCGTTATATTATTGAGGATGATTATGATTCGGAATTTCGTTATGCTGGAAAACCAATTCCTGCCCTACACGCATTAGATCGAAACGATAAAGTTATTTACATGAGTACTTTTACTAAATCTTTAATGCCATCCTTGCGAGTAGCTTATTTTGTACTTCCACCTAAACTACTTGCTACTTATAACGATGTCTTTAATTATTATTCATCAACGGTGCCTCGTTTTGATCAGCATATTGTAGCAAATTTTATGGGTGATGGGCATTTTGCAAAGCATCTCAATCGTATGCGTAAAATTTATCGTAAAAAACATGATAAACTAACTTCTATTTTAGAAAAATATTCATCATCCATTAACATTACTGGTGAACAAGCGGGTATGCATATTTTATTAGAGGTTCAACACACATTTTCAGAAAAACAATTACAACAGCTCGCCTCTCAAGCAGAAATCGGTATTTATCCATTATCAGCCTATAGACTAGATCATTATGAATCTTCACAAGCTCAATTTTTATTAGGTTTTGGAGGGATTCCCGTACAAGCAATCGAATCATCCATTGAGCAGTTGATGGATTGCTGGAGTATACAAAAAAATGACCCATCTACGTAGATGGGTCGTTTTAAATTAAGTCTCAATTAATTGAATTTGATAATGCTCAAACCAAGTATGAATTTGCCCTAGATAAGCTAAAAGCTGGGGACCTGCCATTAATTGCCCATACCACGGAACCTTAAAAGAGCTACCTCCCGATTCAATTAACTCCGCAAGCTTTTGTCGTTCAAATAGTTCATGCAAAATTGAATTTTTATCATGTAGAATTTCCTTCAACCATTTTTGCACTCCTGCTGTATAGATAGGATGATATGTTTTTGGATAAGGATTTTTTTTACGATATAACACTTCATTCGGCAATAGATGTGACATTGATTTTCGAAGTAATCCTTTTTCTATTCCATCTAAATTCTTCATTTCCCACGGAATATCCCAGGCATATTCTACAAGCCGATGATCTGCAAAAGGGACACGTACCTCTAAACTTGCCCCCATACTCATACGATCCTTCCGCTCTAATAATGTTTGCATAAACCATAGCATATTTAAGTAGGACATTTCACGATGCTTTGCCTCTGCTAGACCTTCTCCATCTAGCAAAGGAACTTCAGCTATTGTTTGTGTATATAGTTGTTGTGCATAGGCTTCAATTTTTAATTTTTTGTTCCACTTCTCTTGGAGTAATGCACTTCTTTCAGACAATGAACGGATCCAAGGGAAACCAGTAGTCCTATCTTTAAACCATGGATAACCACCAAAAATTTCATCTGCACACTCTCCTGATAGCGCTACAGTAAATTCCCTTTTTATTTCACGACAAAACCATAATAACGAAGAATCTACATCTGCCATACCTGGGGAATCACGAACAATGACCGATTCCACTAATAAATCAATTAACTGTTGCTGAGTGATTTCCTCTGCGTGGTGAGCTGTCTTGAAAGTTTCTGTCATTTTTTGAATCCAGTACGTATCCGTGGAGGTCTGGAAAGAATGTGGGTTAAAGAAGCGCTCATTATCTTCATAATCAATAGAATACGTATGCAATTGATGGTTTTGCTGTTGGAATCTATTTGCTGCAATGCCTGTAATAATACTGGAATCTAGTCCTCCTGAAAGAAACGTACAAATGGGTACATCCGAAACTAGCTGACGTTCTATAGCATCCGTTAACAAAAAACCAACATGTTCAATTGTTTCTCCTAATGTTTCTTCATGTCTACGGCTTTGTAGTTGCCAATACGGCCACTTTCTTAAACCTTCTTCTCTAGAGAATCGCATAGCATAGCCAGGTCGTAATTCTTCAATATTTTGAAAAAGGGTTTTACCTGGCGCTCTAGAAGGTCCTACAGCCATCATACTTGCCAACCCTTCAACATTTACACATGCTTGAACCGTAGGGTGTGCTAGCAGAGCCTTCACCTCAGATGCAAAAAGTACACCTTCTTGTTGCTCTGTATAATACAAGGGTTTTACGCCTAGTCGGTCTCGACACAAAAATAAAGACTGTGTTTGCTCATCCCAAATACCGAAGGCAAAAATACCATTTAGAAATTCTACACACTGCTCTTTCCATTCAATATAGGCAGTTAATAGTACTTCAGTATCCGATTGTGTTGTAAAGCTGTGCCCTCTTTTTTGAAGTTCCTTACGTAGCTCCTCTGTATTATAAAGTTCGCCATTATATGTAATGACATAGTTCAAACCATCATGGATTTTTTTCATTGGCTGTTTGCCACCGATTAAATCAATAACAGCCAACCGTCGATGGCCAAATGCAATATGCTCACTACACCAAATATTTTCATCATCTGGCCCTCTCTTATTTAATGTTTGCGTCATCGATTTTAATATTGTGTCACTTGTTCTTAAGTCCTTTTGAAAACTAGCCCAGCCTGTAATGCCACACATTTAGCCACATCCTTTCGCCTATTAGCGTATGCTATAGCGTGTAAAAATGTGAAAAAGCACATGAATGCTTAAGTGCATTCATGTGCTCGTATTTAAATATTAAAACAATCCACCAACAAAGTCTGTAATGCCTCCCCATAAATTACCGAAGAAGTTACCTACACCTTGGAAGAACAATGAGATACCGCTAGCACGCTCTACAGCCTCTGTTGTGACAACATCGGATGAAATATCCTTGCCATCAATAAAGCCGTAATCTGTGCCTTCTGTGCGTTCAATAACGACCTTTCCTACAACAGTGTCTTTTTTAACGTCTGCCTCTAAACTCTTTTTATCTAAAACCAATGTAGGTTTATATAAGTCTTTATCAGAAGACTTAATCATAAATGAAATTGGTTCTTTTACTGCAATCGATACTTTGTCTTCTTTACCTTTTGTCACTTTAACTGTTTTGTGATCTTTGAATGTATAGTTCCCTGGTAAAATTTCTTGCTTTGAGAATTGTGAAAAGCCGTAGTTAAATAATTTCGCTGTGGCATCAAAGCGAGCTTCATAGGACCCTTGTCCATTTGCATCAACAGCTTTCATTACAACTGCAATCAAACGAGTACCGTTGCGCTCTGCAGTACCTGTGAAGCAGTGACCTGCAAAGTTTGTTGTACCTGTCTTTAATCCATCTACACCTTGATATTCATACACTAATCCCGGTAACATAAAGTTCCAGTTAGACATTTTAATTGCATCTTCTGTTCCTTCACGGAATGTCTTTTTTGCAATTTTAGATGTTTCTAATACCTTTGGGTGATCTTTTAATAAATGATATGCTAATTTTGCTACAGATTTTGCAGGCATCACATTCTCATCTTCTGGGCCTGTGCCTGATGGATGCATACCAAATAAATCAGCATTATTAAGACCAGTAGAGTTGACAAATTTATAGCCCTCTAAACCAAGTTCTTCTGCTTTTTTATTCATTAACTTTAAAAATTCAGTTTCAGAACCTGCGATCGTTTCAGCAATAGCTACGGTTGCTGCATTTGCTGAATAGATTGCCATTGCCTCATATAACTCACGAATCGTATAAGAGCCATCTCTACGTAAAGGTACATTACTTAATGCACGATTTTGAGACATACGATACGTATAATCTGTTACGTGATATTCTTGATCCCATTTAACTTTCCCTGCATCAATCGCGTCCAATAACAGGTATTCAGTCATCATCTTTGTCATACTTGCAATACCTAGTGAAGTATCTGCATTTTGTTCAAATAAAATTTTCCCTGAATCTGCATCAATTAAAATCGCAGCATCCACTGTTAATCCTAAATCTGTTTCCGCATTTGCCTTTGCAGGAATACCTGCAAAAATACTAAATAATAAAACAGGAATTAGGAGTAAGCGTAATACGGTGTTCATTTTCTTTTTCACCTTGAAAGCCCTCCAAAAAATAATCTTGTCCTCGACATTTTATCATAGATAACAACAAACGTGTTGACTCTCTACCATAAAAAAATGCTCTCGCGCCATCTTTGTAGACGATGCGAAAGCATAAAAGTTGCAAGTAATATATTACATGGAATAGTTTGGTGATTCTTTTGTAATCTGTACATCATGTGGATGTGATTCACGAAGACCAGCACCTGTCATTCTAACAAATTGTGCATTCTCGCGTAGGTGCTCCAGATGTGGAGCTCCACAATAACCCATACCAGCGCGAATACCACCAATCAGTTGGTAGATTGTATCAGCTAATGGTCCTTTATAAGGAAGACGGCCTTCAATACCTTCAGGTACTAATTTTTTTGCATCCTCTTGGAAGTAACGATCTTTAGAACCTTTTTCCATTGCGCCAATAGAACCCATACCACGATAAACTTTAAAGCGACGGCCTTGGAAGATTTCTGTTTCTCCAGGAGATTCAGATGTACCTGCTAGAAGAGAACCAAGCATTACAACGTTGCCTCCAGCTGCTAGAGCTTTTACGATATCACCAGAGTATTTAATACCACCATCAGCAATTATTGTTTTACCTAGCTCACGAGCTACTGTAGCACAATCATATACTGCTGTAATTTGTGGTACACCTACACCTGCTACAACACGTGTAGTACAAATAGAACCAGGACCGATACCTACTTTAACAACATCTGCTCCTGCTTCAAATAATGCACGTGCGCCTTCTCCTGTAGCAACATTACCAGCGATGATTTCTAGCTCAGGGTAAGTCTCACGGATTGAGCGAATTGTTTGTAATACGCCTTCTGAATGACCATGGGCCGTATCGATTACAACAATGTCAACTTGTGCTTCAACAAGCTTCTCAATACGTACCATCGTATCTTTTGATACACCAACTGCCGCGCCTACTAGTAAACGGCCATGTGTATCTTTCGCAGCATTCGGGAATTCAATCACTTTCTCGATATCCTTAATTGTAATAAGTCCAGTTAATCTACCTTCTTCATCTACAATTGGAAGCTTTTCGATTTTATATTGTTGAAGAATTTTTTCAGCATCCTCTAAAGTCGTTCCCACTGGTGCTGTAATCAAATCTTCTTTCGTCATTACATCTTCAATTTTTAAAGAGTAGTCAGAGATAAAACGTAAATCACGGTTTGTAATAATCCCTACTAGCTTTTGATTTTCCATACTATCAACAATAGGAACACCAGAGATTCGGTATTTACCCATTAGATGCTCAGCATCGAAAACTTGATGTGTCGGAGTTAAGAAGAATGGGTTTGTAATAACACCATTTTCAGAACGTTTTACTTTTTCTACTTGTTCAGCTTGCTCATCAATCCCCATGTTTTTATGGATAATACCGATACCGCCTTGACGTGCCATAGCAATCGCCATTTTAGACTCTGTAACTGTATCCATACCTGCGCTGACCATTGGGATGTTTAATTTAATCTTTGGTGTTAATTGAACAGATAAATCAACATCTTTCGGTAGTACTTCGGAATGAGCTGGTACTAATAATACATCATCAAAAGTTAAACCTTCTTTGGCAAATTTAGTCTCCCACATTTTCGTAACTTCCTCCTATAGTTAAAAGAATATTAATTGTAAGATTAACAACGTGGACTGCTACTGTCAAGAAACTTATAAAAGAAAGACAATTCAGATTTTTAACAAATAACAATTAAGATAAACAATACAAATAATTAACTACATTTTCGAGGCATTTATTTGCATTTTTTAAATTCAAAAAACACATTTGAACAATCTCTTTAGTAGAGTTAAAAGTTATCAAAAAAGAAAGTAAAAAAACAGCCAGCATACAGCTGACTGTTTTGTTTGC
>NZ_DJAU01000012.1:0-194338 GCF_002429725.1 Lysinibacillus sp. UBA5994
GTTAGACTGGTGGTTCTGATTAATTAATTTATGGAATCAATCTGTGCCTTAATCGTTCGATAGACTTCCTCAATTTTTCGTTTATAGGGCAAATCCACTAAATCCAGTGAATCTGTATAGGCCATTTTTGCAATTTCATAGGCTGTTGTTAGCTCACCAAAATGTGCATAGCAAAGGGCTTTATAGGAAAAGCATTCATTTAAGCTTAAAATATCATATGGATGATTAATATAGATCGGTCTGTGTTTATACTGTTCGAATGCAGCCTTCGCCTCCTCATATTGTCCAAGTAAATATAAGGATTTTCCTTTTTCAGCATAGTAAAAGTTTGGATCTAGCTTGTCTAAATAATCATCGTGTCTAAGCTGATAAAAACGTTCTATTTCCATCAGAGCCTGCTCATAATTATTGCTGTAATTATTACAATAATGTGCCTTCAATACAAAAATAAAAGCATCAACCTCAACACGTTCAGCAAATGCCTGATATTGCTCCAGTTTCATAAACATATGATTGGTTTGTTCAAAATCACGATCAATCATGGCACAATAGGCACCAATTCTGTACATATTATCAATCTGATAGAACAATTGGTTTTTATGAGCATTGGCAATCGTCTCTTGAATTAATTTTTTCCCTTCCTCATGCTCACCAATTGCAAGTTGGAAAATACTTGTATAATAAGTCATTAATAAGGCATCACGAGAATCGAGCTGATAGTCCTCTTGTTCGATAATTTCCTTTGCCTGTAAGATACGATCGTACGCCAATGTATATTGACGTTTTGCTGCTAAAATAGCCATCTCGAGGATAAAGGTTTTGAACCAATGGCTGAGTAAATTAATTTCCTTAAAAATAGTGCGGGCTTGCTGAAGCGGGACTTCCCATGTTGTTAATCCAGCTTCATACTGGGCATCTGCGTAAATATACAATAAACGGCCAGCTTCATAACTTTGAGGCAGGCCCTCCACAGACTGCTTAATTAAATCGACAATTTCTTGATGATGATGAGCATCACCACGTTTTACTTCTGCAAATAAACTTTCCACCTGCTCTAATAGCTGGCGTATGGAGGATGGGGTTACTTCTTCCAGTAATTCACTAGCTTTTACACCTAAACGTTCAGCAATATAGTCAAGGCTTTCCATAGAAGGCTTAGCCTTATCATTTTCTATTTGGCTTAACATTCCTTTAGTTAGACGATCACCGGCAAGTGCCTCTAATGTTAATTTTTGTTCTTTCCTTAATTTGCGAATTCGTGTGCCTAAAGAGTCCACTGCCTCGCCTCCTTTTGTTTAATTATATTAAACTTTCGCTTGCATGAAAAGAGGGAGCTGTGGTATATTTTGTTTAACATAATTAAACTTTTTAATTTAGTTAAATAATGGAGGGATTTAGATGAATGAAGCGGAAAAATTAAAAAAGGCGACCTATCACTTATGGACGTTCACGGCGAGTAAAATGATTGCCATGTTAGGTGCAAACGTCATGGCATTCGGTATTAGCTTGTATATTTTAGCGATGACTGGGTCGGCAATGAGCTTCGCTACCAATATGATTTGTTCAGTATTACCACGCGCACTTGTGGCACCCTTAGCAGGCTATGTCGCAGATAATTTTTCAAAAAAACGTACAATATTAATAGCACAGGCAGGAACCATTTTGACAGTAGGGGGATTACTGCTTTATACAGAAACAGTAGGAATGTCCGTTTATGCTATATACATAGCTACTGTTTTTAATACGATTTGCTCAGCCTTTTCTGGTGTAACGTTTTCATCAGCAATTGCCACACTTGTCAATCCAGAGAGATTACAACGTGCGATGTCATTTAACCAAATGTCAATGTCCGTAGCTGCAATTGGAGGACCAGTCATTGGTGGTATGATGTATGGATTTTTTAATATGGATGTATTTTTAATGGTGAATATGGTGGCCTATGCGATTGCCTTTTGTTTAGAGGCAACAATGGATTTTAACCTTTATAGTACAAGAGGGGAAGATACGAAAAAAGAAAAGATGTGGGAAGGGCTGAAAAGTGGTTTTCATTATATCAAGCAACGTAACGTCATTAAGACCATTATGTGGGTGGCATTGTGGATCAACCTATTCTTTTCTGCCATTGCTGTTGGAGGAACGTACATCATTATTGAATTGCTAAAAGTAGAATCCACACACTTTGGCTTTATTGAAGCGTCTGGTGCATTAGGTATGCTCTTAGCATCCCTTTATTTCGCAACAAGATCTGAAGTAAAGGTCCCTTTACGCTTTTCGAAAATCAGCTTATTACTATTGGCGGGAAGTGTTGGCTTAGCAGTCATCCCTTTAGTTACTGATTTTTCCTATATGGCTATTGTGATCTTCTATCTCATCATTTACTTTATTTTCGCAATTTTCGAAATGGGGATTAATATGCCCATCGGGGTGTATATGCAAAAAATCATTGCGGAAGAGTACCGTGGGCGTGTTTTTGGGCTAATGGAGACGATGGCGATGTCCATGATGCCGATTGGTATGGTAGTCTATGGCATGTTATATGATACATTACCAGCAACTATTATTTTACCAGTAACGAGTGTCATTATTATTATCATTTCACTTGTGATGCTACGCTCATCTATTTTAAAAGAGGCACATCCAGAGTATTATGAAAAAGCAGCTCTCCCAGAAGGTGTTGCGAACACAACAACTTAAAATAACGAGGCTGGGACAGAACTCGATTATATTGAAAAACAATAAAAATGGATATTAGCTTTTTCACTTTAAGAAGTTAAATATGCCTTCCTAAATCAAAAAAATGTTAGACTAATTATATCTTGGTCTAACATTTTTTCTTTTTGTCCCAGCCTCGTTCTTAGTGTTGAAAAACAAAACATTCAATTGAAAGGTAGAAATGGATTTCCGTTGCAGGCTACTTGCTTTCCTGTGGGCGAGCGCCGAATCGCTTCCTCCGCTACGGCTCCGTGCAGTGTTTCGCCTGTCTCGCTATCCCACGGGAGTCAAGTAGCCTTCCACTTCAACCCACTAACTTTTTAGCAAAGGTTTTCAAATAAAGTGAAGGTCTTCACTACCCATTTTATGGAGGGCTTTTGACACTCATTACTTCTTCGCAATGAAATTAAGAGTCTATCCTTTCTCTAATCATACAAATAATAGGCTAATTTGATTACTACGGCTAGCTAGTATGAAAGATAAGGAAAAGCATCTTTTGCAGAATGGTTGATTGGAGTGGAGCCAGCGTCACTCCTAGGGGATTGAGCGTCACAGAGGAGACCCTGGAGCGAACGGAAGTGAGTGAAGCGGCTCATCGGACGCCCCCTGGAAAGGACGCTGGCGGAACGGAAATCAACCCCTCACCTTGCAAAGTTGCTTTTTCTGCAGTTGACATCATCTTTTTCAACAACAAGAACAGGCATGCGGTGAAATGCATGCCTGTTCTTTTACTGATCATCAATAACAATATAGGTTGCTTGAATAGGGCCATGGACACCAACGATAAGAATCATTTCGATATCGGCTGAGTTACTTGGTCCCGTAACAAAGTTGATACAGGAAGCAATTTTTTCACCCTGACGGATTTTTTCACTAATCCAACGAGCTGCCTGTGTCATACGAGGCACAATTGTACTTTTAGGAATGATAATGATCGACTTTTCAGGTAAAAAGCTAATGCTTCTCCCTCTATCTTTGCTACTAAAAAGCACGGCAGTTCCCGATTCTGCTAACGTCATTTCACTAATTGTCACGCCAATATTTGCTTTTTCAGCTTGACGGATATTTTCCTCAGGTTGCTGTGAATCCCATTCATAAAGCTGAATATTGGCTTGTGGCCATTGTTCGTTCATAAGTGCGGATAACCCGTAGTCCTGGAACCGTTTATCCTTCCATGTAATAACAGACTGACCTCCATACTTGTCAACAACGTCCTGTAAATCCTCTGGAAGTGTGGCAGTATTAGAAATGACAATATTGGTATGGATGTTGGCACACTGCTTAATTAATATTTCCACCAATTCATCCTTTGTCGCATCTTTGAGCACACGATCTTGTGGCTGATACTGCCAAGTTGGTCGTGGTAGTTCTGTCTTAGGCGAACGTCCGAGCTGCTTCGCAATATTTGCTAAAAAGGTTTCTCGACGCTGAATCATACCAGTCATTATTGCCCGCCTCCTTTTGTACGATGCTTCATCCAGTCTCTAAAGCTGTCTTTACTTGGTGCAGGGAAATCCCTTGCCTCAGTCCATGCTTTTAATGGGCCTGGACCATTAGAAATAGTCTTGTTTTTGATAAATGGAGACATGGCAGGTGCAGCCATTTTTGTCGCCATTTTATAAAGGGTAGGGGAGGAAGCCCCTAGACCAAATGCCTTCATTAAAAGCTTTTCAGAGATAGGTGCCTTGCCCTCATTTTCAACAATAACCTGACGATGGCGATGAATGAGCTGATGTAATGGAATTTTAACAGGGCATGCATCTGTACAAGCACCGCACAATGTAGAAGCATAGGGCAGTTCTTTAAAATCATCGTAGCCTCCTAAAAGTGGAGAGAGCACAACACCTACAGGTCCAGAGTAGATAGAGCCATACGTATGCCCACCAACATGACGATAGACAGGGCAAGCATTAACACAGGCAGCACAGCGAATGCATTGTAAAATAGGCTGGAATTCACTACCTAAAATAGCCGAGCGTCCATTATCAACAATAACTAAATGAAATTCCTCTGGTCCATCCGTATCCTCTTCGTCCTTTACGCCTGTTAACGTTGTAATATAGCTCGTTAGCTTTTGACCGACAGCACTTCTTGTTAATAAACTAACAAGGACCTCCATTTCTTCAAATGTAGGAACTATTCTTTCCATTCCCATAACTGTAATTTGTGTTTTTGGTAGCGCTGTTACTAAATCAGCATTCCCCTCATTCGTAACGAGTGTAATCGATCCACTTTCAGCAATAGCAAAATTACAGCCTGTAATACCAATATCGGCTGTTAAATATTCCTGTCTTAATTTTTCACGTACATAAAGGGCAAGTTCCTCTGGTTTTTCTGTTTGACTGTAGCCTTGTTTTTCCTTAAAAACATCTCGAATTTGCTCCTTATTTTTATGCAAGGCTGGCGCCACAATATGCGAAGGGGGCTCGTGATCTGCCACCTGCAAAATATATTCACCTAGGTCTGTCTCAATCACTTCACAACCAAGCGCTTCTAAAGCCGTATTTAAGTTAATTTCTTCTGTTACCATTGATTTGGATTTCACAATTTTTGCCGCATTTTTCTTTTTAGCAATGCTTTGAATATAGTCGGTTGCTTCCTGTGCAGTTTGCGCAAAGAACACATGCCCACCTCGTTTGGCAACATTTTCACTTAAATGATAAAGGTAATAATCAAGATTTGCTAAAACATGCTTGCGAATTTCCTCTCCATGAGAACGCCATTCTTCCCAATGTCCTAATTCCTCTGCTTGTTGAAGGCGACGTGTTTGAAAACGTTCTTGGGCACTCGAAACCGCACGACGCATAAACTGATTATCTAGCTCTTTCGTGACACGTTGTTGAAACCGATCATCACTTGTTTTCATGGCCATGTTTATTTCCCCCTTTTATCGGCAATTTAACACTTCTGCAATATGCATCACTTTAATTGGCTTACCCTGACGTTGAATGCGGCCACCGATATTCAATAAGCAGCCTGCGTCAGCTCCTATCAAAATGTCAGCGCCTGTTTCTTCCACATTCAGTACTTTTTCATTGACCATTTCTCCAGAAATATTGCCCATTTTAACTGAAAATGTACCACCAAATCCGCAGCATCGATCCTTACCAGGGAGATCCACATAATGCAAGCCCTTGACGTTCTTTAATAATTGGAAGGGTGCCTCTGTTACACCAAGTAATCTTGTCATATGGCATGACGTATGATAAGTAGCTTTACCTTCTAGATACGCTCCAACATCTTCTATCTTTAATACGTTGACAATAAACTCTGTGAATTCATAGGTTTTAGCTGCTAATGCTTGCGCTTTTGGCTCCCATATGGGGTCTCCTTTAAAAACTTCTGGATATTCCTTCAACATATAAGCGCAGGAACCAGAGGGAGAGACTACATATTCAGCATGCTCAAAGGCTGTGATCATTTTTTTCATCGCATTTTTCGATTCTTCGACATAGCCGCTATTGTAAGCAGGCTGTCCACAGCAAATTTGATCCTCTGGAAAGTCGATGTCACAGCCAAGTCTTTCTAATACTTCAACAACTGCTTTTCCCACATCCCCTTGAAACATATCCACTAAGCAAGTGGCGAATAGTGTGACTTTCATATTCATCGCTCCTTTTGTAAACAACTGGTCATCTGATGACTTGTCAATAATTTAATCTTACAACAAATTTGAAAAAGTGAAAACGTTTTTTTATGAATTTTCAGAAAAGAAAAACTACCTAGCTTGTACTAGGTAGTTTTTAGTGTGAATTGGATTCTGCTGTTTCGAAATATTGTAATAGCACTTTTTCAACGTTGCTTAAATGAGATGCCATTGCATGTTTGGCTAGCTCTTCGTTTTGCTGTTTAATCGCGAGGAAAATCTGCATATGTTCATCATATAATTGTTCGCTCGTTGTTTTTTGTGAATACAACCAAATTCGCCGTGTCTCTTTCATCGTTTCGATCATTAAACCAGAAATTTGATCTAAAATTGTAGTGAGTAGGGGGTTTTGAGAGGCATTGGAAATAGCTTCATGAAATTGATAATCTGCTTTTTCACCAAGCTCGCCATCACCATGTGCCTGCTTCATATCCTCTAAAATTTGTACCATTGCCTGAATATCCTGATCTGTACGTTGGAGGGCTGCACGTCCTGCTGCTCCCACTTCAATAATTTTGCGCACTTCTAGTAAATGAGCAATATCCTGTTTATTCGTTAACATAGCGGTGGATAAAGGAAAGTCAAGCTGATGGGCTGGGACACTTTTGACAAACGTTCCAGAGCCTTGTTTGATTTCAATCAATCCCATTGCTTTTAATGCAGATAATGCCTCCCGTACAGCGGAACGACTCACTTGTAATTGCTCGGCAAGCTGCTCAACTGAGTCAAGCCGATCACCTGGCTTTAGGACACCAGCTCGTATTTTTTCATGCAAGACTTCTGATACTTCTTCATAGATCTTTTTTGGTCTAATCTTTCTTAATTCCAAGGGCTACACCTCTTTTTTTCGCTCATTTGCTATCATCATTATACATGAAAATAAGTCATTTACTCATGGTTTACCATGAACACTTTGTGTAGAGTAGAGGAATGTCGAGATTTAAAGAAAAAATAATGAAACATATAAACATATAATAAGGTCATCTGATGACTGTATTTCCAGATGATTTAAAAGATGAGTATAAAATAAATAGTTTCTTACTATAACATGAGCGTGATAGTGTCTATGAAAATCAGAAGCTTCTTTCAACATTAATGACAAGTAATCGACACTGTCAAGAAAAAGGTAGAAAAATTAGCTATACTCTTTTTGAAAAAGGTGGAAGATTGGCGGATTTTGTTGACAGAAAATCAACAGGGGCGCATAATGCAGAAGTAGCTTGGTGGGACTTCTCAAAAATCTCATCATTTTGCCATGAAACGTTCACAAACTAGAAGGGCGCTTTTTATTTTGTTTTTTGGTACGATGGATGCAGTAACTGTAAGGAGCGAATAAAAAATATGGGATCTGATATTAACGTATTTTTAGCTTTTGGTGCAGGGTTCTTAAGTTTTATTTCACCATGTACTCTTCCACTATATCCAGCATTTTTATCGTACATAACGGGTATGACATTAGATGAGCTAAAATCAGAAAAAGGTATGCTACAAAAACGTGCCATTTTCCACACACTATTCTTTTTACTAGGCTTTTCCATTATCTTTATCATTATTGGACTAAGTGCTTCATATGCAGCAGAATTCTTCCTAAATTATCAAACATTATTACGACAGGTTGGGGCTATTTTAATCGTCGTATTCGGTCTAATGATTGTCGGATTATTGCAGATAGACTTCTTAATGAAGGATCGAAAGTTCCAATTTAAAAATAGACCATCTGGCTATTTTGGGTCTGTCTTAATTGGTATTGCCTTTGCGGCAGGCTGGACACCATGTACAGGACCAATCCTTGCATCGATTATCATGTTAGCAAGTACAAACCCAGGTGCGGGCTTTAGCTATATGTTTGCGTATTATTTAGGATTCGCCATTCCATTCTTCGTGCTATCTTTCTTCATTTCACGAATGACTTGGATTCGTACACACAGCCAGAAAATTGTAAAAATCGGCGGTTACATCATGATTGCCGTTGGGATTTTATTATTCTTTGATGGCTTAACGTATATTACACGCGTTTTACAGCCTATTTTCGGTGGATTTACAGGGTTTTAATTTGTTAAACTAAAGAGGCATACCGAACTTTAACGTGGAGGGAGATGAACATGTGCCTACAGTTTTAGTAGTAGATGATACGCTATTTATGCGTGTTGCAATCAGTAATATGTTTACAGAATGGGGCTATGAGGTAGTCGGTAAGGCAGTAAATGGTAAGGAAGCTGTGGCGATGTATCGTGAGTTACAACCAGATTTAGTCACAATGGATGTAACGATGCCCGTTATGACAGGTATTGCAGCCGTAAAAAAAATCATCCCAGAATTTCCAGATGCAAAAATCATTATGGTAACAGCATTAGGGCAGCAAAAATTAATCGTAGAAGCGATTGAGAGTGGGGCAAAGGATTTTATTACAAAGCCTTTCGAGCCAGAACGATTAAAGGCTGTTGCTGATCAATTACTTGGACAAAATTGTTAATTAGACATTAGAGGAGGATTTTTTTATGTTAAGCAGCATCCCTTCTCACTATTATGTTATAGGGTCGACCATTATGGCCATTCTTATGGGGAGCTTTGTGATGGTCATACGAATGAGAGCTTCCAAAATGCCGACAAATGAGAAGAAAATTATTATTCCACCAATAGCGATGTCCTCAGGTGCACTGATGTTTTTATTCGAGCAATTCCGTGTACCACCGATGCAAATCTTAGAGGCGGCAGCTGTAGGAATGGTATTCTCGACAATATTAATTGCTACTTCTAAATTTGAAGTAAAGGGTCGAGATATTTATTTAAAACGTTCAAAAGCATTCGCTTTTATATTAATCGGATTGTTAATATTCCGAGTGGTGGCGAAAATGATTTTAAGTAGCTCCATCGATGTCGGTGAATTAGCAGGTATGTTCTGGATATTAGCCTTTGCCATGTTGGTACCTTGGCGTATCGCAATGCTAATCCAGTTTAAACGCGTCAAAAAAACAATTCCAAAACTACACTAGTGCTGAAGCTAGTGTAGTTTTTTTATGCATTTAAGCGCTGGAGGAACTGGATAGCCTCATAAAAGTGGCGGATAAAGCAGCAAAGCATGGATAGAAGTCCAAAAAAAGAGGATACAGCTAGCAAAGTGCAGGATAGCATCTTAAAAGTAGCGGATAAAAACTCAAAAGTAGAGGATAGAGCAGCAAAGCGCGGATAGAGGTCCAAATGAAGAGGATAAAGCTAGCAAAGTGGAGGATAGCTTCATAAAAGTAGCGGATAGAGCAGCAAAGCGCGGTTAGAAGTCCAAAAAAAGAGGATAAAGCTAGCAAAGTGCAGGATAACTTCTTAAAAGTGGCGGATAAAAACTCAAAAGTAGAGGATAGAGCAGCAAAGCGCGGTTAGAAGTCCAAAAAAAGAGGATAAAGCTAGGAAAGTGCCGGATAGCCTCATAAAAGTAGCGGATAGAACCTCAAAAGTAGAGGATAGAGCAGCAAAGCGCGGCTAGAGGTCCAAAAAAAGAGGATAAAGCTAGGAAAGTGCCGGATAGCCTCATAAAGGAGGCGGATAGAACCACAAAAGTAGAGGATAGAGCAGTAATGCGCGGTTAGAAGTCCAACTAAAGAGGATAAAGCTAGGAAAGTGCAGGATAGCTTCTTAGGACAATAATCCCATAGCTAAGTAAAAACGCTGCACAAAGATTTGTGCAACGTTTACTCATTCGAATAGATGTTCGTAGGGGGAGATGTCAATTTGCATTTGCTCTAATTTTTTGCGTAAAAATTTGTGATCGCGTTTTGGTGTTGCTTGGATATAGCCGCGAATAATGAGGTCATTGTTAATGGCAGCTGCTTTTTCTTCTAATGCGAGCTCACCAATTTTTCCTGCAATTTTTTCCTTCGCCACTTGTCTAAAAAGCTCAGGGACGGGGCTTACGAGTTCATAGAGTAATTCTTTTTCAGCTTGTCCCCACAAGTGAACGGTTTTATCTAAATAATATTCTTGCCAATCTAAATCTGATTTTCCATCCTGCTTTGGGAGTGCCTTTAAAAATTTGCGGAACATGAAGAATCCGCCAATAGCCATCAATGAAATGAGGACGACAACCCAAAATAAAATAAACCATAAAAACCAACCTTGTAACAAATCGTTCACCTCTTTGCCTTCTCTCACTCTATTATAAAAGCTTCCGAAAAAAAATTCATCCTTAATGTCCCTTTTTTAGCAATTCGCCTTTATATAGTGTGCAGAAGGGAGGTGATGCTACATGGCTAATGTTAACTTTGTAAATGCTACACTGCGTCTCAAGTATGTGGATGGCTATGATGAGAACAATGAGCCTACGTTCACCACGAAATCGTATCGAAATATTAACAACACACATAGCGCGGACGATTTGTTAGCTGTTGCTTATGCTATTGCTAGTCTTTCATCACAATCACTGGCTGGCATTGCGAAACAGGAAACACACGATTTATCTTAAGGAGGGATCACAGAATGACACAAGTTCTAGAATTGCAATTTGCCACAACTGATGGGAAAACGACAACCCTTTCGATTGATGCACCGAAGCCGAATATCACGGTGACTGACATTCAGCAGGCAATGGGAACGATTATGGCTAAAAATGTTTTTACTGGGCAAGGTGGTGCACTGTCAGCCATCAAGGGAGCTCGTATTGTAGATCGTCAAGTCACAGAATTTGAAGTAGTAACAGAATAATTCAACAATGGTCTTTGCTACGAGAAGTGCAAAGACCATTTTTAACGTGAGAGAGGAGGAGAAGGATGGAACAGTGGTTGAACATGATATCCGATATCGGTTTTCCGATTTTAGTGTCATTTTATTTATTACACCGCGTCGAAGTAAAGCTTGATGCGATTCATGCTGCACTCGTTTCATTAAAATGAAATGGATTTCACAAAGATGTACGAAAGCTGTCACTTAGAAGTTCTTGTCAACGCTTACAACCTACGTTAGGATGGGGATAGTGTAGGTTAGGGAGAGTGTTGACATGAAACGTAAATTAATAGGGCTAGTGCTGCTGTTAGCCTGTGCATCTGTGCTAGGCGCATGTGGAAACTTAAAATTTAAAGCAGATTATAGTCTAGAAATACCCGATTTTGAACATGTTAATCAACGTGGTGAAACGGTTTCGCTTGAAAGCTTAAAAGGTAAGCCTTGGATTGGTATGTATATTTTCACAAACTGTGTGTCCATCTGCCCGCCCATGTCATTAAACATGGCACAAGTCCAAGAAAAGCTTCAGAAAAAAGGAGTAGAGGACTATAACATCGTTGCCTTTTCAGTAGATCCAGATGTTGATCAACCCGATGTGTTAGCGGATTATCTTAGTAAATACAATGTTCCAGATGAATCTAAATGGAACCTTCTTACAGGGTATTCACAGAAATATATCGAACAATTTGCGGTGAAAAATACAAAGATTTTAGTGAAAAACGACCCTAACAGTGACCAAGTCATTCATGGCAATCAATTTTTCTTAGTCGATAAAGATGGTGTCCTCGTCAAAATGTATAATGGCTATGCTGAAAACATTGAAGATGTACCGATTGATACGATAGCTTCTGATATCGAAACATATATTGATGAAAATTTATAAAGTAACAGTAAACCGTCTCAAATGGTTGAGGCGGTTTTTTTATGTATTTTTCTATCTGGAAAAATAATCTTTTTCTGGTTGTGAGTCGTTTATAGTGTAGAAGGAGGATGATGGCGTGTCTGATCATGAAAATTTCGAGCAGTTAATGGCTATACATACGGAGCAATTGTTTCGAATTGCTTATTACTATACAAAGGATTTACAAATAGCCGAGGATATTGTACAGGATGTGTTTATTAAGTTCTATCATCAAAAACAATATGAGGAACGAGGAGAAATGAAGGCATACTTAGCCCGCATGACAATCAATAAATGCAAAGATTATTTAAAAAGCTGGGCATACAGAAAAATAACATTTCAGCATAAATTTTTTACTAAACAAAAATCAACATTGCCGGACACACTGATTCGTCAAGATGAACAAGCACTGTTAGATGATGCCATTTTAAGCTTACCTCTCAAACCACGAGAAGCAATTGTCTATTTTTACTTGGAGGAGATGACGATTAAAGAGATTGCGGAGCTACTTGCGATTCCTGAAGGTACTGTGAAATCACGTTTAAAGAAAGGAAAGGAGCTATTAAAAATAGAGTTACAACATATTGAATGGGAGGTGCTTTTCCATGGATAAGCATACAATGCAGGTACTACAAGATGTTTCAGCACATAAGGAAGCCATTATTCATAAGGTTCGACAACAAATTCAGCAAGAGCCTGTTATGCCCAAGCCAAGATGGACATATCGTGCCGTTACGATAATGATTACCTGCTCTATTTTATTATTCATTGCCTGGCAAGCTGCAAAACCGATGGATGAGCTGGTGACACAGGATGAAGGAGAAACACCTACATTCACGGATTTATTTCAAACAGAAGTGGAGGGAAAAGCCACAGCATACAGTAATTTTCTTCCACTTGCTAATTATTTAAGTCAGGCAAAACATATCCAATATTATGCACCACTTCAAGGTTTAGAGGCGATGCAATCAGTAGCAACATCACTGGAGGATGTCGTTCATCTCACTGATCCTGAAAATTTACCATTTCAACCAAAAATACATGAGGTCTATGCAATTTCAGCAAAAATGGAGGATGGTAGCCAACAAACGCAATTTCAATTTAGCTATAAAGAAAAATCCTCCACTGGGGTGGATTTACAATTTATTAATTTTACCGTGACAAATGTAAAGTATAATCCCTTAGCGAGCTATGTGAAGTCTAAAAATATGGAAGAAACTTTAGGGATGAAAGTTTCGAATATAGGCTTAAATTTTATGAATCCCCTGTTTTATCGGGAGATGTCACCAGAACGAGGTTATGTATATACTTATTATAATTATGATGAGACGGATAAGCGAATCTTTCAAATGACTACTAGAGCCAATGAGTTTTATTCTTACTATAACGGCTATGTCTATCATATCGGGTATCAACTTGATGGAGAACCACAGGAGGTTCAAGAAAAAATGGCGATCCTTGCAAGAGATTTTATTCTTGGCGAATAAGTCATGAGACATTTCAATTGAGCTATAATAGAATGATAGAAAAGAGGGGATGGAGGTTCGACTATGACAATTGCACAAACCTATTTACAAGTTGTTCAGAAAAGATTTCAAAGTGTGAAAGAGCTAGGGGATAAAACACTTGCCCAAATGGAAGAGGCACAATTGCACTGGGCATACAATGAAGAATCCAATAGTATTGCAGTGATTGTAAAGCATATAAGTGGAAATATGGTTTCCCGCTGGTCAGATTTTTTAACGACAGATGGAGAAAAGCCAACGAGAAATCGAGATGATGAGTTTGAGGATAGTCTTCACACCAAAGAAGCAATCATCTCAGCTTGGGACAAGGGGTGGCAAGTGTTATTAGAGGCCTTGGCGAGTTTAACAGAATCCGATTTACAGGGACATGTCACGATTAGAGGGGAGCGGCTAGCAGTCATTGATGCTATTGAAAGACAAATGGCACACTATGCACAGCACGTCGGTCAAATCATTTATATCGCCAAATTGGTAAAAGGCTCTGATTGGCAAACACTCAGTATTCCTAAAGGACAGTCACAAGCTTTTACTGAAGCCATGCTAGATAAACATCAACGCTAAAGAAGAAAGATCGTAGCCAAGTAGTAGGTGCTACGATCTTTTTTCTGCTAAATAGAGCTTGTATAAGGCTGTTTCTAGATCGGTCGCTTGAGCGAGTTCAAATGCCTCCTGCTGACTTCTATGATTTGTGATTATCTCATAGAAAAAGTGAATTAGAAACATGAGATTAGCATTACCCTCAATATAATCATCAGGTGCTAGGTAGGAATGACAGCCACTCTCTAAAAAGGCTGTCGCTAGCTGCTGCCAGCCTAATGTACAGCCTGCCGCAATGACCTTGACACCCTGTAGCTGACAATAGGTTAAGACATCTTGAGGTTCAAAATAGATACTCCTTGGTTCATTTTCTTCATATACCTCTTCTCCTAGCTCAGGCAGACAAAATCGCCCCTCATCGCCGTGAAAGTTTAATAGCAAATAATCCATTTTGTGAGGAAGATCATTTCCAGATAAAATATCAATTAAATCATTTGGTCTGCCAATTAAATCGAGTGTCACTCCTGCACCAAAGGATTCCAGTGCTGCTCGAATGGCCATGGATTCAAAATCACAGTCAGGACCAACTACTAAATGTACGTATAATTCTGGTCTACTCATATATCATCACCTCTATTTAAGTATAGCTGAAACTTATTAGATTAGTAAATCGTATATGACAATAATTACTATAAATGTAAAGTGGTAAAGGAGGTGATAAAGTGTACAAGAGTGGTTATATTCATACACTTATTCTGGGCATTGTTCTAAGTATAAGCACACTACTACTCTTCATTTACAATGAAAGGCAGCGGGAGGAGCTAGTGCCGCTGCATACTCCCATTCAATCAATTAAAGAGGCTTGGTATTTGTCTGGAAGTAATGGCAAAGAGCAATATTTATATCCATTAAAGCAAGTATTCTACGTCGACCGCTATGAGGTGAAAGATACAGATCGCCTTCAGCAAGTTTTACAAACTAAAAAGGACCTTAGCAGTCGACCAGCAGACCATGAAGCAGTAAGTGATTTATACATACACTTCCATAATGGCAAGGAAACGGCCTTGAAAGTAATAGTCGAGGATGAACGATTCTTCCTAATGGATCAAAAAACAGGATTGTATTATGTACTGCAAGCACAAGAAGCTGAGGATTATTTTCATTTGTTAAATGAGAAAAGCAAAATGTCGTGGCTATTATTTATTGTTTATACAATTTTATTTTTTGGTCTTGTCTATATGCTTGTAAAGAAACTAATAGCCGCTAAATCCACAGAGAAAGAAAGCATTCCCTCCGATACGAGGGAAAAAAGATCACTAGCAGATTCTATTTATCCAGCCATCCTGCCCTTGGTCATCACATTCTCTATGCAGATTTATGGGGCTCAACATAGCTTACTATTACTGAGTGCGATGATGCTAACTTCAGGCATTCGAGAGTTTTTAGAAAAAAGAGGTCATTTTCTGAAAATGCTCCTACTTCTTCCGCTCTTTTGGTGTTATCTCTATGGTTTCCAAATGATTACTTCCTATTTCAACTAGTAAAATAGTGGATATTATTGTCAATAGATTAGATGCGAAATTCTCATTATTGTTAAATTTTAGCGATAGTTTAGGAGGATGAGCATAGATTTTATAGGCTAATAGGTTTAGGTAGGCTATACTCAAGTGGATTATAGAAGAATAGAGGGAATCATATGAGACTAACTGTGGAACGGAAATTGCAATTTGCTTTTGGTATTGTCCTCATCTTTTTACTGCTTATATCAGGGATTGCTATGTACTACTTGAATAATAATAATCAGACATTAGCAGAAATCGAAGACAATACGGAATTAATCCATTTATATCAAGATATCTCGTTCCAAACCGTACGAGCGAATGCGGCTATTCGTGGGTATATGTTATATGGCAAGGAAGAAATGCTCAACAATCATCATGAAATCCGAAATACCTTACATACGTCGATTAATCGACTTCAAGAAGTAGGCGATAGTAATCAAGATTTTGATCAATTTTTATCGCAGCTTGACGACTGGGAAAAGGCTATAGATGGGCAGATAGTGCCTCTTTATCAGCGAGGGGATCATCAGCAGGCACAACAAATGGCTTTACCGATTTTAGGTGAGGGCTCTCAGAAATTGGTTGTCTTTGGAAAAACGATGGCAACAGCTCAGCAAGAAGATATGCAGGCTCATATTGAGGCTACCAAGCAAAAAGGAGAAAGAAGTGGCCTGGAAATTATGATTCTAGTGGCTATTTCTCTACTTATAAGCATTATCATTGCAACACTATTTGGTAGACGGATCGCAAAAAATATTCAACAAACAGTAGTTGAAATGGATAAGTTTTCGGAAGGGAATTTGCATACGCATTTACAATTTAAAACCAAGGATGAGTTTGCACACTTAGCCGATTCCTTCAATAGTATGTCAGAAAAGCTTCGACTGATGATGAAACAAGTCGGAAACTCCTCTGAGCAAGTTGCCGCAACATCCGAACAGCTAACAGCAAGTAGCATGGAGGTTACACAGGCGACAGAGGTGGTAACAGAATCTATTCATGATATTGCACAAGGAATTGATCAGCAGGATACATTAACAAGTGATGTACGAAATTTATCTGCCCATATCTTGAAGAAAATGAATGATATTTCTACAAGCATACAAAGCGTGAATCAAGCAACAGTCAACACGAAAAATATGGCACAAACAGGTCGTTCTTCGGTACATGATGTTACAGCGCAAATGAATGAAATCTCTACTAACACAAGTGAGCTAAATACACGTGTGCAAGATTTAGATGACAATACAGCGGCGATTGTATCAGCAGTAAATGTCATTAAGAGTATAGCGACACAGACCAATTTACTAGCAATCAATGCCTCTATTGAAGCCGCAAGGAGCGGGGAGCATGGGAAAGGCTTTGCGGTAGTGGCAGAGGAAGTCCGCAAGCTAGCAGATGAGTCAAATCTTGCTGCAGTCGATATTGAAAAAGTAGTGGCCCAAATTACAGATAGCACGAGGATTATCGAGGAAGATATGGTTAATAGTAATGATTCTGTCCATGTAGGTCGTGAAAAGGTTAATGTGGCAAGGGATAACTTTATACAAATTGATGATGCCATTAATGATGTACAAGCACAGACCGAGCTAGTAACGGCAGCCATTCAAGCAATTCATCAAGATATTGAAAAGTTAGTGCAGGAAATGGACTATATGAGTGAAGTGTCGATAAAATCAAGCCATCATGTGCAAAGTGTTGCAGCCTCTTCAGAGGAACAAAATGCAGCTATGGAGGAGGTAGCAGCAGCCTCTACCCATCTAGCAAAGATGGCAATAGACCTGCAAGAATCCATTCAATCGTTTAAATACTAAATTCAATTGACCCCTGTCTAGTTACAGGGGTTTTATTTGTCGGTAAAGCCTGAATAATATGAAAATCGTAAAAATGTTAGAAAAAATTTTTTTCGTCCGATAAAAGCTTTGGGAGAAATGTTAAGCAGATAAAGAGAGGGAGAGGTTTAGAAAAAATCAAAAGGAGATTGATATATGAAGAAACTATTTAGCAGTTTTAAGGGCAAGCTTTATACGCTATTCGCGCTAGTATTACTTATCCCTGTCATATCTGTTGGGAGTTTGTCTTATTTATCTGCAAAAGACTCGATTGAAGAAGAAATTTTATTTAGTGCCAATGAAAGTGTAGGCATTTTAAATAAGCTCATTGACAAAACGATTAGTGAGAAAATGAGTGACATCAATGTATTTAGTAGTGAAATAGATGCGCGTCAATATGAAGAAGCACAAGCTTCGATTGTGGCTAAATTTCAGCAATATACAAAGCTTAATGCAGATGTATTGAGTGTTTATATTGGCATGAATGACGGTCGATTTACACAGGAGCCAAAATTGAATGGTGCAGACTATAATCCATTAGATCGAGATTGGTATAAAGAGGCGACAGCTTTAAAAGGTGAAACCTTAATCACCAACCCTTACAAGGATGCGGGGACGGGTGATATGGTGGTAACAGTTGCTAAGCAGACGAAGGATCATGCTGGAGTTGTGGCAATCGATATTAAATTAACCGATCTTCAAAAAATTGCTGATTCAATTCGAATCGGAAAAAATGGGTATCCTTCCATTTTTGGAGAAGACAAGATGGTCATTTCACATCCTACACTTGAAGCGGGAGGGGAGCTGAAAGAAAGTTTCCTTGATGAAATGTACGAAAGTCCATCAGGTACGTATGAATATGTCTTTAATGGTGATGATCGTCTATTATTCTATACGACAAATGAACTGACGAATTGGAAAATAACAGGAACGATTTTTGCTGAAGAAATTGATGAGTCTGCTTCCTCGATTTTATACCATACGATTCTAGTCCTCATAGCAGCAATTATTATCAGTTCCATCATTTTTTATTTTGTAATGAGGGCTGTCATTAAACCAATTAAAGCCTTAAAGGATAGTGCGGTTACGATCAGCAAAGGGGATCTCACGGAAATGGTAACGATTACGTCAAAAGATGAGATTGGCCAATTAGGACAAGCCTTTAATGATATGCAAGAAAGCTTACGGACACTAATTCAAAAAATTGAGCAAAATGCAGAGGAGGTTGCTTCTTCAGCAGAAGAGCTAACTGCCAATGCCAATCAGACAAGCATTGCAACAGAAAAAGTGGCGATTTCCATTCAGGATGTTGCAACAAGTGCTGATTCTCAAACGATTAGTGCCAATAAAAATGCAGCTTCTTTACATGAGCTTTCTACTGCCATTCTGCATATTGCTGAAATCTCCTCGTCTGTGACGGACCTTTCACAGCATGCGACATTACAGGCGGATGAAGGCGGACAAGCTGTTCAAAATACAAAGAATCAAATGCAATCCATTCATTTATCCGTAGCAGACTCCAATGCGAAAATCCAGACATTGCATGAACGCTCTCAGCAAATTACATCCATTTTAGATGTGATTACAAGCATTGCAGATCAAACAAATTTACTAGCTTTAAATGCAGCTATCGAAGCAGCGAGAGCAGGAGAGCATGGGAAAGGCTTTGCAGTCGTGGCAGACGAAGTGCGTAAGCTTGCAGAGCAATCACAGGAATCAGCTAAACAAATATTTGAACTTATCCGAGGGATTCAGCAAGAAACGGAGCAATCTGTCAGTATTATGGCGAAGGTTACAGAGGATGTGCAAAGTGGATTGCATATTTCCGATGAAGCCATTGCAAAATTCCAAGTCATTATGACAAGTATGAATGAGATTACCCCTAAAATGGAGGAGGTTTCCTCAGCCTCTGAACAGATGTCTGCAGGTGTTCAAGAGGTAGCGGCAGTAACAGAAGATTTGGCATTCTCCGCGAAAGGCAATGCAGCGGCGTCTGAGGATGTAGCGGCATCAACAGAGGAGCAATTAGCCTCAATGGAGGAAATCAATGCCTCTGCGCAAGCACTCGCACATATGGCGGATGAATTAAAGCTACTGATTAGTCAGTTTAAATATTAAAGCACAACGCCACTCCAAAATTTTGGGGTGGCGTTAAGTGTTGATTACTAGTAGAGCAAAGTAACCGTTTTTTATAAAATTACCTTTATTTAAATATCGAAAAAACGCCACTCTAATTTTAGAAGTGGCGTTCAGTATTTTATCGATCTTCTTCTTCCCAACAGTCTGTATTTTTTAAGGTTGGGATTGATTTTGCATAGAAGACAGGATTTTTTCCTGCTCTACGTTGCTCAGTAAAGTCGTCTAGCACAAGGAAGGCAATTTTACCGAGCATCATAATGATGGCGATATTGATAAGTGCCATCAGCCCCATAAAGAGGTCAGCGAGATTCCATACAAGCTGTACCTGTGCGATGGAGCCGAACATGACCATAACTAACACTAAAATTCGATAGCAAAACATCCAAGCTTTATGGGCATCCATAAATTCAATATTGGATTCACCATAATAATAATTACCAATAATCGAACTAAAAGCGAAGAAAATGATGGAGATGGCAATAAAATAAGGAGCCCAATCACCAACATGAACAGCTAAAGAATTTTGCGTCAAAATAATACCATCACTCTCACCTTTATCATATAAGCCCGCTAAAATAATGATAAAGGCAGTGGCCGTACAAATCATAATCGTATCAAAAAAGACACCTAAGCTTTGTACAAGTCCTTGCTTAGCAGGATGCGAAGTATTAGCAGTCGCAGCAGCATTCGGTACACTCCCCATCCCTGCTTCATTGGAAAATAAACCGCGACGTACGCCCTGCATGATTGCTGCCCCAATTGCGCCACCAGCAGCTTCCTGTAGGCCAAATGCATGAGTGAAAATTAATGAAAAAACATGTGGGATTTCCGATAAATTAGTCACCACTACAAAAAGAGCTACAAGTAAATAGAAGATGGCCATAACTGGAACAAGAACTTGTGTCACCTTTACAATTCGATGGACACCACCAAAAATAATTAATCCAGTTAAAATGACAAGTATAGCCCCGATAATCTTTGGATTTACATCGAAGGCTTCGCCGACTGAAGTGGCAATTGTGTTGGATTGCACAGCATTAAAAATAAAGCCAAAGCTTAATGTTAATAGAATACTAAAAATAATGCCAAGCTTTCGCTGACCTAATGCTTTCTCCATATAGTAGGCGGGCCCACCACGGAATGTATCGCCATCCTTCACTTTATAGATCTGTGCTAAGGTACTTTCAATGAAGGCAGTGGCCATCCCTAAAATCGCGATTATCCACATCCAAAATACTGCACCAGGACCGCCTACACCAATGGCTAAGGCTACCCCTGTAATATTTCCTGTGCCGACACGTGAAGCAGCACTAATGGTAAAGGCTTGGAACGGAGAAACCCCCGAATCGCCCTCTCTTTTTTCTACAATTAAACGAAACATTTCAGGAAAAAGACGAATTTGTACAAACTTCGTACCGAATGAAAAATATAGTCCTGCTGCTAAAAGTAAGATAATGAGGATATATGTCCATAAAATATTATTTCCACTGTCAACTATTGTTGAGATCCATTCCATAAGTTGTCCTCCTTTCACAATACGCTTTAGTCTACACTGTTTTTTTATTAAAAATCAACTTTTCTAAAATAATGAATTATACTAAAATTTTGATATTTATAATTTATTAATTGAGAAAACTGATTTTATCTACTATTTTCCAATCCTTGTATATTATTTTTGGAAAATTCTCTTATTTTTGTTTTAGAGAGGCGTATAATAATAGAAAAAGGAGTGATGTAGACATGAAAACAATCGGCTTAATCGGTGGGATGAGCTGGGAGTCATCTGCTGAATATTACAGACTTATCAATGAACAGGTTAAACATAGGCTAGGGGGCCTACACTCTGCGAAATGTATTTTGTTTAGTGTAGATTTCCAGCAAATTGAGCATTTTCAAGCTAACGGGGAGTGGGACAAAGCAGGTGAGGTTCTAGCTCAAGCTGCACAAGCACTTGAGCGGGCAGGCGCAGACCTAGTCATCATTTGTACCAATACAATGCATAAGGTCATTGATGTTATCGAGTCTGCTATAACCATCCCTATTTTACATATTGCGGATGCCACAGCTAAGCAAATCAAAGAAGCGGGGTTACAGAAAATAGCGCTTCTTGGCACAAAGTACACAATGGAGCAAGCGTTTTATAAGGCAAGGGTAGAAAGCTTTGCCATAGAGGTGATTGTGCCTGACAGCAACGACCGAATGGAAGTAAACCGAATTATTTACGATGAATTGTGTCTTGGTACCATTGTACCAGCATCTAAAAGGTACTATAGCCAAGTGATCGAGGAGCTTGTACATGCGGGGGCGCAAGGGGTAATTTTGGGCTGTACGGAAATTGGCTTACTGATTCAGCAGGAGGATGTCAGCATTCCCGTGTTTGATACAACGGCTATCCATGCACAGGCTGCTGTGTTAATGGCGATTCAGGAGGATGCATAATATGCAGGGAAAAGTAAGACAATTGGGCATTGAAATTGGTGTGTTACCAGTTGGTCAGAAAAACTGCATCACCGATGTAGAAGGAGTTCAAGTGGGGCATGTGACATTGGATGAGCCATTAGATCAGAATGGGGCCTATGCGTGTACAGGCGTTACAGCCATTTTACCGCATGGAGGCAATGTATTTCAGCAAAAGGTGACAGCGGCAAGCTATGTACTAAATGGCTTTGGGAAAACAACGGGACTTGTGCAAGTGAATGAACTAGGTGTACTGGAATCGCCCATTATGTTAACCAATACTTTTGGCGTACCCGCTGTGACACAAGGTACATTAAGCTATATGCTTGATAGGAATGAAGACATTGGACTGACAACAGGAACCATTAATCTCGTTGTGGGCGAGTGTAATGATAGTTATCTTAATTCGATTCGAGCTTGTCCAGTGACACCTGCGCATGCCATAGAAGCCATTCGTCAAGCCTCTACAAAGACGGCACAGGAAGGCGCTGTTGGTGCAGGAAAAGGGATGATGTGTTTCGGCTACAAAGGAGGAATTGGTTCTTCCTCTCGCATCGTCAAAGTAGAATCAAATGAAGTGAACTATACAGTAGGCTGCCTAGTTCTTAGTAACTTTGGACAAGACAGGGAGTTTTTAGCCGAGCATTACAAAGTCTCAACTATGCAAAACCAATCTACTCTATCACCAACAGATGGCTCCATTATCATTGTCCTTGCGACAGATGCCCCGCTAAGTAGTCGACAATTAACACGTGTCATTAAACGCTGTGGTATCGGTTTGGGACGGACAGGCAGTCATTTTTCACATGGTAGTGGCGATATTGTGATTGGCTTCACGACGGCACATTGTATTCCTCATATCGCTGATCAGCTTATTGAGACTAGAACTCAGCTTCGTGAGGATCATCCCATCATGAATCAACTGTTTACAGCCGCAGCGGAAGCGACAGAGGAAGCGATACTGAATTCGTTATCGCAGGCACAGACAACAACTGGCCGCAATGGTCATACTGTACAAGCTTACTCCTTTCATCGGGCATAAAAGAAAAGGCTATTGAAACAGCAATTGTGTTTCAATGGCTTTTTTTGAGCACCAAACAGGTTTCGTTAATTTTTTAGCATGAGCGAGCTATAAGATGAATAAAATCCTTAATTAGAGGATATAAGTGGTTTTTCGACCCGTCAATTGCTGGAATATGTATCATTGTAAGAATATATCCATTATTTTGTAATTATTCTTTTTTTATCTAGTCAATGGTAGAGAGATATGATAACATTCAACTTAAAAAACTGAATTATCTAACTATTTAAAGGAGGGTTCTGTTATTATGGACCTTTTTCAACCGATAGCACCCTCTCTAAATGGAAGCCCCTCGCCATCACTAGTTGTCTGTGAAAACAATGAGCCGCTTATCCAGCTTACAGGTGCTCATCCTAGGATATTTATGGAACCCATCTACTATCAGCAACAGATTTCTAATAGTTTACGAGTTATTCATGTAAGAGAAGGAGTCTATGAGCGTTTGCAACAGGTGTTAACATTATTACCTCAAGAGTATTGCTTATTACTTTATGATGGCTATCGTCCATTTCAAGTACAGCAGCATTTGTTTAGCCATTTTTCTCAGCAATTAGCAAAAAGGCTGCCGCAGTTAACATCACAAGAGATTGTGCAGGCGACCAAAAAATATGTAGCATTTCCAAGTAAAGATGCAGCCCATTTAGCCCCCCATTTAACAGGGGGTGCCATCGATGTAACACTGGCTGATGTTCATGGTAAAGCCCTCGATCTTGGGACAGCGTTTGATGAAATGAATGAAAAATCCGCGACCCGTTATTTTGAACAACATACGCATGAAAATCCGCTTGCCTGTCAGTACCGACGTTTGCTGTATAACTGTATGACACTTGCTGGATTTACGAACTATGCGGAGGAATGGTGGCATTATGATTATGGCAATGTGGCATGGGCTAGACGTGTTCAAGCACAGGCAGCGCATTACGGAGCAGTACACGCAACAATTCAAAATCACCATGTAAAGGAGTTTCGATTTCTATGAAAGTTTATATTAGTGCAGATATTGAAGGGATTACAGGTACAACTTCGTGGAGTGAGACCGAGTTAAACGCACCTGACTATCAGTTTTTCCAAAGACAAATGACACGTGAAGTAGAAGCTGCCATTGAAGGAGCGATAGCGGGGGGCGCAACCGAAATTTTAGTAAAGGACGCACATGATTCAGCCCGCAATCTAGACATTTCCAATTTACCAATCAACTGTAAAGTTATCCGTGGCTGGACATACGACCCTATGTGTATGGTAGCGGGTCTCGATAAAAGCTTCGATCGTGCTATTTTTATCGGCTATCACAGCAAGGGTGGCAGTGAGCGTAACCCACTAGCCCATACACTTTGCACATACGCGGATGTCAAAATCAATGGCGAATATGCGAGTGAATTTCTGATCAATACCTATGCAGCAGCCTTACACGGTGTTCCTGTGTCCTTTGTGAGTGGGGATGTGGGGTTGACAGAAGAGATTCAATCCGTAAACGAACACATTGTCACATTTGCTACTAAGGAAGGAATCGGCAATGCGACGATTAGTGTCAGTCCACAACTAACTATCATGGAAACCAAGCGACTGGTAGAGTCTTCTATGAAGGTTCCTCGTACCGCATTACAGGTAACGTTGCCAGAACACTTTAGGGTAGAGCTTATTTATCGTGATCATACACGAGCCTATCGTAATTCATTTTATCCAAATGCCAAATTCAAACCGCATAATACCGTGGAGTTCATGACCCATGATTTTTATGAGGTGCTGCGTGTCCTGCAATTTTTAACATGATGGAAAGGTTTAGTGAGAGCTTTTATATCAAGTGAGGATTCTAATTCATGAAAGGTGAGAAGTGATCAAAAAAGTGGTGGACCCGCTCAAAAAGCAGTGGGACACGCTGTCTGAGTGGTTTGATAGTTGATAGAACCAAAAATTTAATCTCATAACTGTGACAATGAGTATGTACCGTTGTTCATTTCATCGATAGATGGTCGATTTAGACAGACCTAGCTTATGTTTGAATGATCCTATTGAAGATGCAATCCATCCTACCAATAGGATTTTCATTATAAAAAGATGACTAGGGGGATGCTTGTGAGAAAATATTGGTTGCTGTTCGTATGTCTGGTCGTATTATTTTGTGTAGCCTGTAATGACAAGTCAGCGAGTGAAAAAGCATCGGAATATCGAGTGGTGTATTCAGGGGAAATTAAAACGTTAAATTATTTAAAGACGTCAGAAACAAATGAATTTGCGGTAGCTGCGAATATGGTGGATGGGCTCATTGAATATGACAACTATGGGGTGGTCCAACCAGGATTAGCGAAAGAGTGGTCTGCGAATGAGGATGCTACGGTGTGGACATTCAAATTGCGTGATGACGCAAAATGGGTGACACATGAGGGCAAGGAATATGCTGATGTTGTGGCACAAGACTTTGTGGATGGCTTACACTATGTGCTTGATGCTAAAAATGAATCGTCGACAGCTTGGATTGCGACGGTGGTGAAAAATGGGGAAGCCTTCTATAATGGCGAGATGAACGATTTCAAGGAAGTAGGCATAAAGGCGCTAGATGAACATACAGTAGAATATACTTTAGAGGCGCCGACACCTTATTTTCTTTCTATGTTGAATTATGTTTGTTTCTTCCCTGTGAATGGCAAGTTCATTGCGGAAAAGGGAGAGGATTTTGGCACAACACGTGAAAACTTCCTCTATAACGGTGCCTATATTTTAGATAAATTTGAGCCACAAAATGAACGCGTTCTTGTGAAAAATGAAACGTACTGGGATAAAGACAAGGTGCTGATTGACCGTATTCGCTATAAATACAATAAAGAGGCGGCAACTGTGGCGCCTGAGCTGTTTTTACGTGGCGAAATCGATTCGGCTAGTATCCCGACCTCCATCATTGATGAATGGTTTAAAGATGAAAAGAAAAAATCTCAGGTTCGTCAAACACAAAATAACTTCTATACCTACTTTTATGCACTCAACTTCAACCCACAATTTGACGCACAATACGAACCTGATAACTGGAAAATCGCCGTCAATAATAAAGATTTCCGCAAATCCTTATTCCATGCGCTTGACCGTGTCTCCGCGATGCTAACGGTTGAGCCTTATAATCCAGCAGATTTGCTGAGCAATACCATTACACCGAAAAACTTTGTTGATGTGGAAGGAGTGGATTATACACAACTAGCACCCCTTACATCCATTTCCAATGAGGATTCCTTCAATAAAGAGCTGGCCCTAGAGTATAAAGAAAAGGCAAAAACAGCGTTAGCAGGTAAGGCCACATTCCCTGTAAAGGTTTTAATGCCTTATAACGCTGGTATGCCAGATTGGGCTAATCGCTCTCAAGTAGTCGAGCAGCAAATGGAAAAACTACTAGGGACAGATTATGTCGACATTATCGTAGAGGCTGGTCCATCCACAGGCTTCTTATCAGAGGTACGTCGTCCTGGTAAATTTGCGCTCTTAGAGGCGAACTGGGGTCCTGATTATGCAGATCCATCAACGTATACAGATCCTTTCACAGTCGATGGTACCTATAATAAACCAGAATTAGCAGAGGGCTATAAAGAGGCGAATGGTAAAACAACTTATCAAAATCTTGTGGATCAAGCGAAAGAAACAATTGACACAGCCAAACGCTATGAGCTATTTGCGAAGGCAGAAGCGTTTTTAATTGAGGAAGCCTTTGTTATTCCATATTCAGTTGGTGGTAGTGGCTATATGGCATCTAAATTAAATCCATTCGAGGCGCAATATTCGCCATTTGGTGTAACGGCAGAGAAATTTAAAGGCCAGCAAGTGCTAGAAAAGCCAATGAGTAATGAAGAATTTAAAAAAGCACTTGCCGAGTGGGAACAAGAACGTGCGGAAGCACTAGCCAATGCTGAAAAGTAGTAGAATTTCGTAGATGAAAAGGAGATACCGAAAAGAATAGTCGGCATCTCCTTTCGTCTTTTTGACAAAGGAGGATGGCGCGATGTTGCAGTATATAGGAAAACGACTCTTACAATCCGTTTTAACCCTTTTTATTATCATCACCATTGTCTTTTCATTATTACGGCTAATGCCAGAGGAAGGCTATTTAGGAGCGGCAGCTGATAAAATGTCACCTGCTCAGCAGGAAATTTACTTAACAAATCTCGGCTTGCGAGACCCAATCCTTGTCCAATTGGGTAATTTTTACAAGAATTTACTGCAGGGGGATTTGGGTAAATCAGTGACTTATCGTACCGATGTCCCAGTAGTGACGATTATTGCAGATAAAATCACGTATTCTCTGCTCTTTGGTTTAGGAGCAGTCGCTATATCACTCCTGATTGGTGTGCCGCTAGGAATAATGATGGCCTATCGTAAGGGACGTTGGCTGGATCGACTTGGGACAGGCTATATCGTATTTGTTGTTGCAGTCCCTGCAGCGGTTTATTACTTAGTTATTCAAATGTATATTACAGAACTCTTTCAATTACCGATGCTGTTTGATGAATACAGGCCGATTACTTGGATTCTTCCACTTACGTCAATGGCATTGGCTCCAACTGCCTCCTACGCGATGTGGATGCGACGCTATATGGTGGATGAACTGAACAAGGACTATATTAAGCTGGCTAGGGCAAAGGGCGTAAAGGAGCGGACACTGATGTTCAAACATGTATTACGTAATGCCTTTATTCCCATGGCACAATATTTACCTGCAACAATTCTGTTTACGATTACAGGCTCGATTTATATAGAGTCGTTGTATTCCATTCCAGGGATGGGGGGCTTACTTGTGGATGCTATTCAGCGACAGGATAATACGATTGTTCAAGGCCTAGTGTTAGTGTTCTCTTCCCTTGGTATCATTGGCCTTATTTTAGGGGATATTGCCATGGCACTTGTCGACCCTCGTATTAAATTAGGCAAGGGAGGGGGTGTGCGTTAATGGGGATGTATACAGATGAAATCAATAATATTTCCAATAAATCACGTGAAACCTTATTTGAATTTGCCGAAGTGGACGCAAGACAGGCGGAGGAAACGGGCTATTCAAATTATTCTTATTGGCGGTCTACATGGCAATCCTTTTTGAAAAATCGACTGGCCGTTTTTTTATTAGTTGGGGTGATCATCATTGTTGGCTTTACGATTCTACAGCCCTATTTACCTGCGCAAAAATCACCAACTGAAATTTACTTGGATGAACAAACAGGGATGCAGGCACGTAATATTGCACCTAGTGCAGAATTTTGGTTTGGCACGAATTCAATCGGTCAGGATTTATGGTCTCGTATTTGGGCGGGGACGAGAACCTCACTTTTTATTGGCTGTGTTGTCGCCTTAGTGGAGGCAGTGGTGGGCATTACAATTGGCACGCTATGGGGCTTTTCACGGAAATTAGAAGCGCCTATTACACAGCTTTATAATGTTGTCGATAATATCCCCACAACCATTGTGCTCATTTTAATGTCCTATATCTTACGGCCAAGTATTTCAACCATTATTATTGCCATGTGTATTACGGGATGGGTGGAAATGGCGAGGTTTATCCGCAATCAAATTGTTATTTTGCGTGACCGTGAATACAATCTAGCCTCGAAGTGCTTAGGCACACCTGATTATCGTATTATCCTAAAAAATCTATTACCTTATTTAATTTCTGTCATTATGCTCCGCATGAGCTTAGCGATACCCTTTGCAATTGGGGCCGAAGTCTTTTTGACGTATATTGGCTTAGGGCTTCCGATCAGTGAGCCATCCTTAGGAAATTTAATTAATGAAGGACGTGTCCTTATGATGTCACCAGATCTACGGTATCAGCTTATTTTCCCGAGTATTGTGCTAAGCGTTATTACGATCGCATTTTATATTATTGGTAATTCCTTTGCAGATGCAGCAGATCCGAAAAACCATGTATAAGGAGAGGAAGCGAGTGACATTGAAAAAATCAAGCATATTAGGCATCCAAAATTTAGTGATTCAGTTTACGCTACGTGGTCGAATTTTAACAGCGATTCGCGGTATTTCACTCGACCTTTACAAGGGAGAGAGCTTAGCCATTGTGGGTGAATCAGGTTCGGGTAAATCCGTGCTGATGAAATCCATTATGGGCTTGCTCGATAAAAATGGTCGTATTAAGCAGGGACAAATTATTTACAATGCACAGGATTTAGGCAAATTCACAACAGAGCAAGAATGGCTAGGGATTCGTGGTAAGGAAATAGCGATGGTGACACAGGATCCGATGACATCGTTAAACCCGCTCAAAACCATTGGAAAGCAAATTGAAGAATGTGTGGTTATGCATCAAGGATTAAGAGGTAAGGAAGCCTATACAGAAACACTAAAACTGTTAACAGATGTCGGCATTACCGATGTGCAAAAGCGCTATAAGCAATACCCGCATGAATTTTCAGGAGGGATGCGCCAACGTATCGTTATTGCGATTGCCATTGCGTGTAAGCCGAATATTTTAATATGTGATGAGCCCACAACAGCTTTGGATGTAACCATTCAGGCACAAATTTTACAGCTCTTAAAAAGTCTTCAGCAAAAATACGGCTTAACAATCGTCTATATTACGCACGATTTAGGAGTAGTCGCAAAAGTGGCTGACCGTATTGCCGTGATGTACGCGGGCGATGTCATCGAGGTTGGGGAAACACATGAAATTTTCTTTCATAGTAAGCATCCTTATACGTGGGCGCTTATTTCCTCCTTACCACAGCTTGGCTCAAAAGGGGAACAATTGTATTCCATCAAGGGCACACCTCCGAATCTTTTTCAGGAAATAAAGGGAGATGCCTTTGCCCCACGAAATCCATATGCATTGAAAATTGACTTTATCGAGCGGCCACCTTTTTTTCAGGTCAGTGATACCCACTATGCTCGTACATGGTTATTAGACCCACTTGCACCAAAGGTAGAGCCTCCAGCAGCCTTACAAGCATTTTTTGCAGAGGGGAGGCATTATGCGAATGACTGATAAAGAGGTGCTTGTAGATGTAAAAAATTTATCTGTTGTTTTTGGCAAAGGGAAAAATAAGTTTACAGCCATTGATGATGTCAGCTTTCAAATTTTTAAAGGCGAAACATTTGGCATTGTAGGTGAGTCAGGTTCAGGGAAGACAACGATTGGTCGAGCGATTATGCGCATCAATGAGGTCACAGAGGGACAAATTTTGTACCATGGTAAAAGTATTCAGGGGAAAATCCCGAAAGATTGGGATAGAGAAATTACGCAAAAAATCCAAATGATATTCCAGGACCCTATGGCATCTCTGAATGAACGAGCAAAAGTAGATTATATTGTCTCAGAGGGCTTATACCCTTCGAAAAAATATAAAGATGAGGCAGAGCGGCAACAAAAGGTGCGCGATGCGTTATTGGACGTTGGGCTACTTCCAGAGTTCTCAAGCCGCTTTCCGCATGAGTTTTCAGGAGGTCAACGCCAACGTATTGGCATTGCTCGTGCGTTAGTGATGGAGCCAGAGTTTATCATTGCAGATGAGCCAATATCCGCCTTAGACGTATCCATTCGAGCGCAAGTATTAAATTTATTAGCAAGCCTTCAACAGCGAAATCATTTAACGTATTTATTTATTGCCCATGATTTATCGATTGTCCGTTTTATTACGGATCGTACGGCAGTCATTTATAAGGGGAAGATTGTGGAGCTAGCGGAAACAGAAAAGCTTTTCGCTCATCCGCTGCATCCTTATACAAGGGCTTTATTATCAGCAGTACCAGAGCCGAATCCCTATAAAGAGCGGGAGAAAGTTGTAGAAGTGTATGATCCGTCACAGCATCGCTATGAGGAAAATCCCCCCTCATTTGTTGAAATAGAGGAAGGTCATTTTATTTTAGCCAATGAAGAGGAACTGGCCCATTATCGTACTTCACTGAAAAGGGAGGAAAAGATATGATTTGTCCAAAGGCATTGAAAAAGGGTGACACAATTGGTCTTATTAGTGCTTCTGGAGCAACGCCACCCGAAAAGCTGCAACCTGCTATTGCTAGTATCGAAAAGCTAGGGCTCAATGTGGTCGTTGGGGAGACCTGTCACGCAAGACATGGCTATTTAGCAGGCACAGATGAATTACGGGTAGCAGATGTTCATCGTATGTTTGATGATCCAATGATTGATGGTATTTTTTGTATACGTGGGGGCTATGGTGCGACGAAAATTTTAGCCCAATTAGACTTTGACTTGATAAGTGCCAATCCCAAAGTATTTGCAGGCTATAGTGATGTGACCGCTCTACATATAGCTTTTAATCAGCTATGTGGCTTTGTAACCTATCATACGCCGATGCCATCCACAGAATTTATTAGACAGGAGATGGATGACTATACTTGGCAGTCGTTCATTCAGCTGATTATGGAGAATGAAAGAAAGGCGTATTACTTAAAAAATCCCTCTCACCAGCCCATGTCTACACTGGTTCCTGGGAGCGCTTCAGGTCAACTCATCGGTGGCAATTTAACATTAGTGACAGCTTCACTTGGCACACCCTATGAAATTGATACACGAGGTAAAATTCTGTTTTTAGAAGATATCGATGAAACGGAGCAACGGGTGGATCGTATGCTGACACAATTAAAACTGGCAGGAAAGCTAGATGACGTGGCAGGCATTTTATTGGGCGCTTGGACAAATTGCGAACCTGAAAATCCCGAAAAGCCAGCTCATAGCTTATCATTACAAACTATTTTTCAAGAAATTCTAGTGCCTTTAGGGAAGCCTATGATTGCAGATTTGGCATGTGGTCATTGTTTACCAACGATGTCGCTTCCTTTAGGAAGAAGCGTCAAGATGGATGCGGACAATCAGCGTATCCATGTAGTTGGATAGGTGGTCTATGGAGCAGAGAATTACTACACTTATTCAAGAATCGCCCTATAACGTACATTTGTTTATTAAAAATCTAACAACGAATCAGTTGCTCATCAGTCATCAGCTAGAGACTTCATTTTCAAGTGCAAGTTTAATCAAAGTGCCGATTCTGTTAGCCTTGCTCTCATATATAGAGAAAAACAAATTATCACTTAATTCTACGCTTACGATTTCACCAACTGATTGGGTGGATTTTAGTGTGATTAGTGAACAAAGACTTACACAAAGCACTTTCTATGATCTGCTATTGTGGATGATTATTACTAGCGATAATACAGCTACGAACGTCTTAATCGATGTAGTTGGCATGGAATATTTGAATGACTATTTTCAGCATATCGGTTTACAGGACACACTGCTACAGCGAAAAATGATGGATGTGGAGCGGCTAGCAAAGGGCATAGATAATCGCACATCAGCAAGGGATATGGCGCATCTTTATACGCAAATCTATCAGCAAGAGCTTTTATCGCCTCCCTACAATAAACTAGTCATTGATATTTTAAGCCGTCAGCGTATACATGACTCCCTAAAGCGCTATCTAGTAGAGGATGTGAGGCTGGCACATAAAACAGGCGGACTGGATACAGTCGATCATGATGTAGGGATATTTTACACGAATGCAGTCGATTATAGTATGGGTGTTTTTATAACAAATGTAACGGACAATGATCAGGCGCGCCAACTCATTGGTCGTCTATCAAAAGTTGTCTATGACCAGCTGGTGAAGCGGAAGGGGGAGAAGGATGAAGGCTATCGTTACAGCCATGATTGCTAGCTTGCATGCCATGCCAGATAAAGCTTCTGAACTAGTCGATGAAGTGCTTTATGGGATGACCGTAGAGATCATCAGGGATGTCAATGAAGCTTGGGTTTCTATTCAAACGGCCTATCGTTACGAGGGTTATTGTCAGAAGGCGGACTTACTGCTAGAGGAAGCACTTGCATCTACATGGCAACAAGATGCACAGTATGTAGTTTGTCAAAGCTTTGCAGATGTTTTGCAGCAGCCACGTATTCAAAGTACAAAGCTGCTAACGCTTGTAAGAGGCTCTTCCATTCGTGTTATGTCAGACGAAGCAGTACCTGAAGAATGGTCAGCTGTACAGCTAGTGTCAGGACAAATAGGGTATGTTCGAACAAAATGGCTACAACCAAAAATAACAGCACATTCATTATCGGAGCAGCAGTTCCGAGAAAATGTGGTGGACACAGCGCTCAGCTATTTAACGGTCCCTTATCGCTGGGGTGGCAAATCGCCACTAGGTATTGATTGCTCTGGTTTATGTTCAATGGCTTATATGTTAAACGGTGTCTATATTTATCGTGATGCCCGAATAGTAGAGGGCTTCCCTATTGTTAACATAGAGCAAGCCCGAATGCAGAAGGGTGATTTAATCTATTTTCCAGGTCATATTGCTCTATACATGGGTGATGATTTGTATGTCCATTCATCGTTAGGTGGTAATGAAGTAACCATTAATAGTCTAGATGCCAAACATCCCCTCTATCGACAAGATTTAGCCACGACCATACTAGCAGTAGGTACTTTATATAACTCACAGAAGACTAGTTAAGCTTTTTTAAAGGTCAGTCCCATCTTGAGGATGATAAACGTACTGAGATGGATCAGTGCTAACACGATAAACTGCCAGAGCCCAATTAAAAATGTACTCATGCATAAATCAAACACTGCTTCACCTGGGGGCATATCTGGATAGGGCTCTAGTTGCCCATAATGCCACACAAAATAACAGGCTATAGAGGTGCCTTGTCCCACATAGACAAAGGTCCAATGGATAGAGGCTGCTACTCTTTGCCGACTACAACATAGTAAAAGGTTCGATAAAATAATAAGAGCGGGGAAAATAATAAGATAAAAGGAACCCTCAGCTATTTTTGTTGTGAAATATAGGTTGTAGCTAAGCTGAATCAATGGCAATAGCATAAGGTTAACGGCGAGAAGACTGAGCAATTGTGTACGCTTCACTGTGTTCCTATCCTTTCCGCATTTTTACACTAAGACGTTTAGACAAACGAATAAGTTTCATGAGAAAAAACGTCCATACTCCTTGATGAGTCATGGACGTTTTATGTTAATAATGATAAATATTAAGTTGCTGGCCTGCTTCAAGACGTTCTGTTCGAAGCTGATTCCACTGCTTAAGTGATGTCACCTTCACATTATAGGCTTCGGCAATCTTCATAAGTGAATCTCCATCAGCCACCGTGATGGTTTTCTTATCTTTTACAGGGCTATCATATTGCTGAAGGTCATATTTTGCGATCAATGTATTTAATTTTTCATTGTAAGCCGAATCAGTTGCATAGGAGCCTGTTAAAAACTTGGTCGCATCTGTATAGGTAGTTGTGTTGCTTTTGAAAACGCCTGCGTAAAAATCTTTATTCCATGACACGCCATTACGCATTAATTTTACATAATCCTGCATGGATGCTTCATAGGAAGGGTATTTGCGGAAGTCAGCCATGATGGTAGAAAGGTTGCCTGCCCCATCATCCTCTGTGGTTTCGAGTGTGACGGAATTATTTTGGTAGCTGCCTTTCATTCCAAAAAGATTATAATTAGGGGCAGAGCCAAGTCCACTTTGCCCATGCTCACTTTCTAGAATCGCCTGAGCAATCATCACGGATGCATATAAGTCATTGTCAGCACCAAGATCTCGTGCGGTCTCTGCAATCTCACCGATAAACTCTTCCACACTTGGACGATCATCAATAACCACAGACTCTTCTCTTTCAGTCGTATTAAATAACTGTGTCACCATATAAAACGAAATACAAATAACAACAACGACAATCATAAGTCCTTTAAAAAAGTTTAGCACGTATTTCATTGTAGCTGGATGTTGGTCGTGACCACATCTCCCTCCCTTCTATTAAAAGTTTAGCTATCTCTCATTATTACAGAGAGTGAAAGAGATGTATAGTTGAATAGACTTCATCATTCATAGAACGTTTCTTGCCTTAATTAGTTCCTAAATCTATCTTAAAATTCTGAGACATAAATTGTTTGAATCTCTCAAAATATCGCTCGGACGCTTCCCATTGAATCGTGTTTAAATAAGATAGCTCTTGTCGACCAAAAACGTTAGGAGGCTGATAGTGGCGAGCAACATAGGATTGATTTTCGAGCGTATAAAAATAATACGCTTCATCAGGCGTCATAATTTCAATGCGAGCATGTATCCTATCGCCTTCATCATCCAAATAGGTTTGACGGAAGCTATAGCATTTGGAACCATCCCACAATCCATCATGTTCATCGTCTAAATCCAGAATCGTAGGATGCTGGAGAATTTGTTGTACATCTCGCACCTCGATACTATGCAAGTAAAGTTCTGCTACATTGATGCAGGTTAACAACATCAGCCAGTGCTGTTGTAAATCCACTAAATCCTCCTGGGGGGATGCTGTAATATCCCACCATTCAGCTTCTTCATCTAGTGTTTTTGTCAAGAGAGAGACGGATTGATCCTCATTAAGCCAAATAAAATAATGACACTGCGAGGTCAATATATAAATACTATCATTGCGTACATCTCCATCAGCATTGGTATGTGCGCGTTGGATCATAAAATAAACATCCTGTTCCGTCAAATCGAAAGAAGGTTTGTCAGGTGTCATCAGAATACATGAAGTCAGTTTCAGTATGTTTTCCGCATTGATCGAATGGTGCGTGAAATAAATAGGAGCTGCTATTGTCCTTTGAGGAACGCTTGTAAATTGAGTGAGTGCAGAACGCCCTTGTTTTAGAATTTCCACGAGTGAAGTGAAGGAAAAGCCGATGTCATCCTCATCCTCAGGTAAAAATATCTCGTCTACTAATACATCTTCAATACGGATAGGGAGCTCCTGAAAAACGCCATCTCCGTGCCATATATTTACGATACAAGGAATCGACTTCTGACCCTTTACGTTGATGCGATACTCATCATCTTGAACCAAAATTGCTGCCTGAAGATTGCCATTAACGATCGTTTCGCCATGATTGTAGGAGCCACATAATATATTCTCGACTGTCAGATGCCCGTGCACATAGATTTCCTGACCACCTACAGCTATATTTTTAGAAAGTACATTGCCCATCACTATCAGCCCAATTGCCCCATCTGTCTCTAAATTATAGAGGGTGTCTACGGTTAGATGACCATTGATGAAAATGAGAATGGTCTTGTCCTGTTGTGGGAATGGCATATCCCAGTCCAAATCAAGAGAGGGAAGTGTTAAATCCCCCTCATAGTACGCTACTAGATCATCCTCACTAAAATCCTTGTAAAACTTTGCCCACCAAGAGTCTGCTGGAAACCTTTTTGCTAGTTGTGAAATCGCCAAAAACTGAAAGCCATTATGCATAGGTCACGACCTCTCTACTACAATTTTTATTATTTTCTCACAGCTAGTAATTGGCAGTCAATTTCATAGAATGGTAGAGACAAGATTAATTTCATAGAAAATGGTATTATTAACCTTTAAAACAATGAGTTGAAAGGGCGTTTTGATTGAATACGATTTTTAATGTGACACAAAAACAACTATATGATTTTCTACTGAATGTAGCGACAATAAGACCAGTTTTTATTTGGGGAGCACCTGGCATTGGGAAATCAGCGATTGTTGAAAACTTTGCTAGTGAATTAGGGCTACATTGTGTATCGTTATTGGGCAGTCAGCTAGCACCTGAGGATATTATTGGTGTTCCGCAGATTAAGGATGGCTACAGTGTTTTTTGTCCACCCAAAATGATTGCACGCGATGAACCTTATTGCCTTTTTTTAGATGAATTAAATGCTTGCTCACAGGAAGTACAAAAAGCGTTTTATAGTCTTATTCATGAACGCAGGATTGGAGAGTTTACATTGCCAGAGGGTACGATTGTTATTGGTGCAGGCAATCGGGCTCAGGATAACGCGATTGTTAAGCCGATGTCCTCCGCATTAATCAATCGGATGGTCCATGTTCAGCTGAGGGCATCGCATAAAGATTGGCTTGAATGGGCCTATACACATGAAATACATCCATATGTGATTGAGTATATTCAAATGCGTCCCGATCATTTATGGAGCGAACCTCCGAAAACAGAAGAACCCTTCTCCACGCCTCGTTCATGGCATATGTTAAGTGATTGTTTGTATGCATATGGCAATAGCTTACAAGAACAAACAATTGATCTATTAGCAAGTAGTTGTCTGTCCGCGCATACTGCCAGTCAATTTAAAGCCTTTATCAAGCAAGTGCAAAGTAAATATGATCTCGCTAAAATTATTCAAGGAGAATTACGTTGGCCCGATCAACCTGATGAAAGAGATTTGCTTTATTTCATGGCACAATCCTTCCGTGCTCAGTTACTGAAGGAGCTTCCGAACGAGCATACGACATTGAAGGGCAATCAACGGCAATTAGCCTTTCGTGCCAAAGATTTGATCAAGGACTTATCATCCATCAGCTTAGAAATTGCACAGATGGTTGTATCAGAGCAAAAGGGTGAAGCATTGCCTGCCTGGTTTATGCTGGAGGTTATCCGAGATTTACCTCGTTTAGTAGCCAAAAAGGAAGGGTAGCTTATGGCCAAAAAGAAGAAAGCATCACAGCAGGAGCATAAAAATGAGAAAGCCATTGCACGTGGGCATGACATTGTCTGTACACATCCCCTGTTCGAGGCGTTGTGTCATGCTGTTTACATGCAATACGAAAGTATGCCCCAAAAGGATTGGGCTTACGTTACAAGCGCAGGTGTTATTTATGTGAATCAGGATAAAAAAGGTCAGCCAAATGAATGGGCTTATGTGATAGCGCATTGCTTGCTACACCTTGGCTTACATCATCATCAATCAAAAGAGCAGCAGGAGCTGTGGAATATTGCCTGTGACTGCTATATAACAAAATTTTTAGCAGAGCTAAAATTTGGTCAAGCACCAAAGGAAATGAGTAATCCTCTTTTTGAGGCCATTAGCTCTGAGGAAAAATTATATGAAAGATTTTTACGCGAAGGTGTGCCAGATGATTTGAAAGGCTATAGTACAATGCCAGGTCAAGGGGACTTTGTTATATCACAAAATCAAACAGGCTATTTTTATCGAGGGAATAGTAATTTCGCTGCATTATTTGCACAAGGTTTATCGAAAGCCGTACAAAGTGCCATACGAGTAGCGGGAGGGGTAGAAAATACATTGGGAGGCACAACGAGGGTAACACAAGCACAGCGCGCAAAGGCTTGGTTTATGAGCTCCTATCCCTTATTTGGTGCTTTGGCAGCAGATTTTACGATCATTGAAGACCCACTTATTTGCACAAGAATGGATATTTCGGTCGCAGCCATTGCAGTTGAAACAAAGGAAATTTATTTGAATACGGCGGTGGGAATGACCGATGAGGAAATGCGGTTTCTCATGGCACACGAATTGCTTCATGCAGGTTTGAGCCATGCGACCCGCAGACAAGGACGTGATCCCTACTTATGGAATGTTGCTTGTGATTATGTTATCAATGGCTGGCTCATCGATATGCAAATCGGCGAGATGCCAGCATTTGGCGGGCTATATGATCCAGCATTAAAAGGACTTTCAGCCGAATCTATTTATGATCGTATAGTTACAGACATTAGGATGTATCGCAAATTAAGAACCTTTCGAGGGCAGGGCATAGGAGATATGATCGAAACGAATCCACCAGATTTTTGGGAAGGCAAGGTTGGCGTGGATTTAGATGCTTTTTATAGAAGGGCATTGAGTCAAGGGTTAAGCTATCATATGACCCAAGAGAGAGGATATTTGCCACAAGGGCTCATTGAGGAAATTCGTAGCCTAGCACAGCCTCCTATTGCCTGGGATGTGGCATTAGCCAAATGGTTTGATCGGATGTTTCAACCGATAGAGAAAGTTAGAACGTATACCCGCCCCAGTAGAAGGCAAGCATCGACACCTGATATAGCTAGACCAAGATGGATTCATCAAAGCGGTGAGGAAGATGGACGTACTTTCGCAGTCCTTATTGATACATCAGGCTCCATGGACCGTCTCTTACTAGGAAAAGCACTCGGCACAATAGCGAGCTATAGCATCGCTAGAGATGTCCCCTTTGTTCGCGTTATATTTTGTGATGCTGTTGCCTATGACGCTGGCTATCTAGCCCCTGAAGAACTATTAACGAAAGTGAAGGTAAGAGGTAGAGGAGGCACAGTATTACAGCCTGGTATACAGCTACTTGAAGCAGCACAGGATTTTCCAAAGGATGGTCCTATCCTGATTATTACAGATGGACAATGTGATCGTTTAGCCATTAAAAGACAGCATGCCTTCGTACTACCACAGGGGGCCAAGCTACCGTTTGTGCCCAAAGGCGAGGTATTTAGAATGAAATAGTTGCAGCTATCTACAAATGTTTGAAATGATTTTTGTTGGTGAAATATAAAAAGTGAACGCATTTCATGAGCACATTTTAAAGGAGATGACAGATGATTATATTTGACAATGTCTCAAAACAATATGATAACAACCAAATAGCTGTCAAAGCGCTAAATGTAGAAATTAAAAAGGGTGAATTCTTTGTTATTATTGGCCCTAGTGGATGCGGCAAAACTACTTTGTTGAAGATGATTAATCGATTAATACCCTTAACAGCAGGTACCATCTGGATCAATGATAAAAGAATTAGCGATTATAATATCCATGAGCTGCGTTGGAGTATTGGCTATGTACTACAGCAAATCGCCCTATTTCCGCATATGACAATAGAGGAAAATATTGCGGTTGTACCAGAACTGAAGAAATGGAGTAAAACGAAAATCCATCAGCGTGTAGACGAACTATTAGCGTTGGTGGGTCTGGAGCCAGCGAAATATCGTCAGCGTAAGCCAAAGGAGCTGTCAGGAGGCGAACAGCAAAGGGTTGGCGTTGTTCGTGCCTTGGCAGCTGACCCAGAAATTATTTTAATGGATGAGCCCTTTAGTGCGCTAGACCCTATTAGTCGCACCAAACTACAGGATGATCTACTAGAGATGCAGCGTACCATCCAGAAAACCATTGTATTTGTATCACATGATATGCAGGAAGCACTGAAATTAGGAGATCGTCTCTGTATTATGAAAGATGGCGAAATTGTTCAGATAGGCACTCCACAGCAATTGCTACAGAATCCTGTAAATGATTTTGTCCAACAGTTTATTGGAGGTAAGCAGTTGGATCAATTGTTTACGATCCATGATGTGTTACAGCCAATCACAGTGACAAACGACTTTGGGCATACCATTCCTGTTGATGCCCCATTTCCGATGATTCTTGAAAAATTAGCCGAGCATGACGTGTTAGGTGTCGAAGAGAATGGCAAGCTCATTGGTATGGTGACAAGAGCTTCCACGCTTCGTTATTTAGCAGCGGATTCTAAGAAAAGAGGGCATGTGCATGGTGGCTAATGTGGTAGATGTATTTCAGGAACGGAAGGCACAGCTGCTGGCTGCATTACTAGAGCATATCCAAATCTCTTTTATTGCGCTATTTTTTGCTGTCCTCATCGCTATTCCCCTAGGTATCTATTTAACCAATAAAAAGAAAATAGCCGAGAGTATTATTGGAATCAGTGCTGTGCTGCAAACGATTCCTTCCTTAGCGTTGCTCGGCTTATTAATCCCTTTATTCGGTATTGGGAAAGTTCCCGCAATTATTGCGTTAGTCGTCTATGCGCTGTTGCCTATTCTACGAAACACCTACACGGGCATCAATGAGGTTGACCCATCACTGAAAGAAGCGGCATTAGCTATGGGAATGAATCGATCAAAGCGTTTAGTAAAGGTTGAGCTACCACTTGCTATGCCTGTTATGATGGCTGGTATTCGGACAGCAATGGTGCTGATTGTGGGGACAGCAACATTAGCCGCTTTAATTGGGGCAGGAGGCTTAGGAGATATTATATTACTTGGGATTGACCGAAATAACACGGCACTCATTCTTATAGGAGCCATTCCCGCTGCTATTTTAGCCCTGATTTTTGATGTGGCGCTTAAAAAATTAGAATCTCTGTCCTTTAAAAAAACAATAACGACGTTGAGTCTCATTAGTTTAGCGGCACTGGTAATGATTTTCTTCCCGCTCCTAAGCAGTAAACAGCAAGATGAAATTGTCATTGCAGGAAAGCTTGGTGCGGAGCCTGAGATTCTCATCAATATGTATAAATTATTAATTGAGCAGGAGACCGATTTAACGGTGACATTAAAGCCAGGGCTTGGTAAAACTTCATTTGTATTTAATGCTTTGAAATCGGGCAGCATTGATATTTATCCTGAATTTACAGGCACCGCTATTTCGGAGTTTTTAAAGGAAGAAGCCATCAATAATAACCAAGAGGACGTCTATCTTCAGGCAAAAGAGGGGATGCAGGAGCAATTTGATATGGTCATGCTAAGCCCCATGAACTATAACAATACGTATGCACTCGCTGTATCAGAGGAGCTGGCTGAGAGCTATCAACTGCAAAAAATCTCTGATCTTAAACCGATAGAGCAGAAGGTGAAAGCAGGCTTTACATTAGAATTTAATGACCGTGAGGATGGCTATGTTGGCATACAAAAACGGTATGGGATAGCCTTTACGACACTTGCAACGATGGAGCCAAAGCTTCGCTATCAGGCAATACAATCAGGTGATATTAATTTGCTAGATGCTTATTCAACGGATAGTGAAATTCGTCAATACAAGCTACGTGTATTGGAGGACGATCAAGCATTATTCCCACCATACCAGGGAGCGCCTTTACTAAGGAAAGAAACGCTGATTGACTATCCAGAGATTGGAGAAGCGTTAAATCAACTAGCTGATCACATTACAGATGATGAAATGCGAGAAATGAATTATCAGGTGAATGTAGAAGGAAAGCTTGCAGCAGAAGTAGCAAAAGAATATTTAGTAAAGATAGGATTATTAAAATAAACCCTCTACCTTTAGAGGGTTTATTTTTATCAATAATTTATTAATGATAAACATTAAAAAATTATTGATAGAGATAAAAGGGGATGTATAATAGAGAGAAAGGAGGGAGAGGTTGATAATGGGGCAAACAATTCAAAGTAAAGAATTTCGATGGATGACAAAGGGGCTTCGTACCGCTTTTACCATCATCATGGTGATGATGATTTTTGTCTTGACGATGCTCGCGATTTTTATGGTGGGAGCAATGGTGGTATCAGAGCAACAAGTGAATCATTTATTAGCAAAGGGCAGTGTGACCGCTGCCGTTCAGTTAGAAGGATTGGAAATGAAGCTGGCAGACCATGTGACAAGGGACATTCACTATTCAAAAAAAGATGTCATGACCTTTCTATTTACTGCTACAATATACATAGCTATTTTATTAATGATTATTGTACAAGTGAGGAATATATTAAGTAACTTATCAAAAGGTATTGTATTTTCACTCGCAAATAGTAAAAAAATGGAGAGAATTGCCTACTGTGTGATTGTACTGAGCTTGACAGTAAATGTATTTCGTACATATACCGTCTATCTGATTATGCAACAATTCCAATTGGAGTCCCGATTTGTAGAGACGGGTTTGATCAAGGGGATTAGCTATCATTTTACAGGCATTCACTGGACTCTTTTACTATGTGGTGTGGTGATTTGGACCTTTGCACGTATTTTCCGATACGGTGCATTCCTTCAGGATGAATATGATGCAACAGCTTAGGAAGTGAAAACATGACCATAATTATTCGATTAGATCGTATGCTAGCGGATCGTAAAATGCAGCTGAGTGAACTTGCAGAGAGGGTAGATGTTTCGATTGTCAATCTCTCTAATTTAAAAACAGGCAAAGTAAGGGCCGTACGTTTTTCTACATTAAATGCCATTTGTAAAGCTTTGGGCTGCCAGCCAGGAGATATATTGGAGTATGTAGAGGAAGAAGATGACATCTAGAAGCAAAGCAGAAAGGATTTTTTGAATGACGGCTTTTAGTTTTTTAATGCTCGCTATTATAGCAGAGGTTTTTGCCAGTTCCTTGCTCAAGCGTACGGAGGGCTTCACACGAATTGGGCCATCAATTGGCGTAGTAGTAGGCTATGGAACGGCATTTTATTGTTTAGCCTTAACATTAAAAGTGATTCCTATTGGCACAGCCTATGCAATTTGGGCAGGTTTAGGGACAGCGTTAACAGCTATTGTGGGAGTTGTCCTCTATAAGGAACGATTTAATCGCAAGAAGGTATTAGGGATTCTATGCATTATCTTGGGTGTTGTGGTACTCAATCTTGCTGGTGGTCATTAGGAGGCTGAACAGGATGAAAGGCTATTTATTTTTAACACTATCGATTATAAGCGAGGTCTTTGCAACAACCATGCTGAAGTTCTCAGACGGCTTTACTGTCCTCGTTCCATCCTTGGCGGTAGCAATTGGCTATGGTATTTCGTTTTATAGCCTATCCCTCTGCTTAAAAACCATGCCATTAAGCTTGGCCTACGCTATCTGGTCAGGTGTCGGCACAGCTTTAACCGTTCTGGTAGGCATTGTCATTTGGCACGATATTTTTACTGTTTATTCTGCGATCGGTATTGTCCTCATTATAGGAGGCGTTATCTTGTTGAATCAGGGGGAAAAGGTAAAGAAGTGGTGGAAAAGGGTCAGATCTGTGAAGATAGGCGGATAGAGATGCGAAAGTAGCGGATAGCGGGTCTAAATTGATGGATAGGATTAGAAAATCGACGGAGAGGTCTGCCAAAACCTAGGCTTAGTTCAGCGCAAACCAATAGAATGGGGAGAATTTGATGATAAAAGCTCTAATTTTTGATTTTGACGGTACAATCATTGATACGGAAACAGCATGGTATAACGTTTTTAAGGATGCCTATGCACAATATGGTGTTGAATTATCGTTAGCAACCTATGCTAAGTGCCTTGGGACCAATCTTCAAACCTTTAATCCCTATACATATCTTGTTACACATCATCACATACAACTGGATGTGGAGGCTTTTCAAACATCCATTCAGCAACGCCATGCACAATGGATGGAAACGGAAACGCTAAGACCTGGTATTTTAACATTGCTACAGCAGGCAAAGGAAGCGGGTTTGAAGATTGGACTTGCTAGTAGCTCCAGTCGTCAATGGATTGATGTGTATATGGATCGGCTGGGTATCCGACATTACTTTGATTGCTTTTGTAGCGCTGACACGGTGACAAATGTTAAGCCTGATCCAGAGCTTTACTTGCAGGCGCTTGAACAATTAGGAGTAGAGGCCGATGAGGCCATGGCAATTGAGGATTCACCGAATGGCGCACAAGCCGCTGTAGCAGCGGGGCTTTATACAGTGGTCATTCCGAACGAGATTACCAAGCAATTACCATTCAATACAAAACACCATACCGTTACGGCATTAGAACAATATACAATACATGATCTCCTCGCAACATAAGCTTTTGCAAAAGCCTCCCCCTCATTGGTGGAGGTTTTTTTAGTTTCTTTAGGAAGAAGTCGCCATATTTTTTGTCGCAACATATGATAACGAGAGGGCAACTTACACGGATCAAATCGTATAGTCAAACTAAGAGAGGGGGCTACGAATTGAATAGTGATAAGAAAAGAAATCACTTTTTATGTGAAGCTTTAAGTGATTTAAAGGATCTTCAGGATATTATGATGAATTTTCATTCTAAATATTTTGGTCAGCTACTTATTAAAATTGTCGGGAGTGATACGATTCCATTTTTTTTAATTACACATAGTGGTGCTCATTTAAGCTTATTGGATACAGTGAAACAGTTTGAGACAGAGTTTTTCCGCATTGAGGATGTTGATAGAGAGCGTTGCCGTGGCACAGTATCATTGTTGCGTGCTTTTGATTATGAAGGAAACGATACAAATTCGATTGCAGATGTGGTGAGGTTAGAAAAAACAAGTACAAAGAAATCTATTGAACTCAGTGGTATATCGGCCATTCAGCTCTTAAAACCAGACATGTTGAAGGGGAAATTTATCATAGAGCCGAAATGGTAGTACCATATTAAACTACTAAAGCTAGAGCATCTGTCTATATGCAAGGGATACAAAGTGAATGTAATAGAGAGAGAATCTAATGAAAGGAAGTTTAGCTATGACGATTATTGGTATGCTGCATCATCGACTTGATCCAACAACAGTGCTCAAGTCCTATGCCTTTGCAGTAGTTGCGAAAGCTGAAGGCGCAACATTTTTTTACTTCACACCTAAAAGTGTGGACTTTGCCAAACGTTCTATTCGAGCAAAGGTCTATGAGAATGGACAATGGCAAGAGAAAACAATGCCCTTTCCTGATGTTATCTATAATGCAGGAAGCCCTGAGAAATTATCTGTCTCGAAGGAGATTATTGACCGTTTAAAAGAGGAGATTCCATTCACAACCCATTCAATCGGGAACAAATGGAATGTGATGAAACGATTAAAGGAAGCGAAGGAATTTGAACAGTATTTGATTCCCTCTGAAATTGTAAAGGATGCCGATTTATTTCATAAGTTCGTTAATTATTATAAACGAGTTGTGTTTAAGCCAATTGATGGACGAAAAGGGAAGGGTATTTATTTTATAACGAAGGCGGGAGCCAAATATTTTGAGGTGCGAAAGGATAGCACCACGACAACCTATACAAAGCCACAATTGGATGCATTGATAAAGGAGCAACTTGCGTCTGGCACCTTTATTATGCAGCCGTATATTCAATCTGTTACAAAATCTGGTCAGGTCTATGATTTCCGCCTACATGTTCAAAAAAATGGAGAAGGTAAATGGGTAGTGACAACGGTGTATCCACGCATTGCACCGAATGGCTCCATCATACCGAATATTAATAATGGTGGCTATACCAATTATTTAGATCCTTTTTTGGAGCAGGAGTTTAAGGAAGAGGCCTATAATATTCGGCGAATGCTTGAGCATTTTTCACTGGCGCTGGCACATCATCTGGATGAAATTCAAATGGCGAAATTTGGGGAAGTTATTGATGAAATTGGCATTGATGTAGGGTTAGATCAAAATCAAAAAATTTGGATGTATGAGGTCAATTGGCGCCCAGGCTGTCCTCCTGCCTTTTACTTGGAATTAGATGTGGTCATCCATTCCATCCGTTATGCGATGTATCTTGCCAAAAATCAAAAACCGCTGAAAAAGAAAATTGTCCAACAAAAAACGAAGCAGGTGGAGGCAAAGAAAACCTTACCTATTATTGCGATTACAGGAAGTGCAGGGAAAACCACGACAAAGGCATTTGTGGGTTCGATCTTATCGAAAAAGTGGAATGTATTTGAATCAAAGGATTATTGGAATACGACGGAGCATACGAAAAAGCATAAGGAAGAAATCAATGATACACATCAGGCCGTTGTATTAGAGTATGGTATGGCTTACCCAGGCATTATTACCAATCACTGTAGCATCATCCAGCCGAATATTAGTATTGTAACGAATATAGGCTTAGCCCATGTTGGGAACTTTGATGGAGATGTAAGAGGTGTTGCCAAGGCAAAATCGGAATTGATTCATGGTATGGATCAACAGGGATTACTCATTGTCAATCAAGATGATGACAATTCAAGATACTTAGAGACACAGCAATTTAAAGGGAAAATCATCACGGTAGGCATTAAAAAAGAAGCGGATTACCGTGCATATGATTTGCAATATAAAGATGTCGGCATGTCCTTTAAAATGAAGCTGCATGGGCAAGAAATAGAATTATATATTCCTATTTTAGGAGAACATCATGTATACAACGCATTGAATGCAGTGGCAGTGGCTGATCTTTTAGGATTTAGTCCACTTGATATTCAGGCAGGACTCAACTTTAAAAAACCACCAAGACGTTTAACGATTTATAATTGCCGTGATGATATAACGGTTATTGATGATACAGTACACTCTCATCCGCAGGGGGTTCGTGCTGCGCTCGATGTACTGAAGAATATCGCGACAAATCGCAAGGTAGCCATTATTGGACAAATGCGAGAACTTGGTGTCTTGAGGGAAGAGGAATATCGTAAGGTTGGAGAGTACGTGTATGAGATAGGCATCGATGAATTTATTACCTATGGCTTTAGGACAGATGAAATGAGTAATGCTGCCATATCGAAGGGCATGGACCCATCCAGAGTACATCATTTTATTAATAAAGATCAATTGCATGCTCTCCTTGAAAAGCTCATTAAGCCTCATGATACCATTCTTGTGAAGGGTGCAAGTAAAACCAATATGTTTGAAACCGTGAAGTTTTTAGATCAAACGTTTAAAGAAGAATAATCGTTTACGACTTATGAAGATAAAAAAGCCCGAGTAACTGTCCACTGGCAAGCGGCAATTATTCGGGTTATTTTTTTCAAACTCTCAAAATGAATTTTATTTCCTTCGCTGCAGTGATTGCGTGATTTCTTGCTTCCTTCAAGGTTGCTCCCTCTGCAATGACATAGGCGTAACGGTGACCCATCGATAAAGGTGGGGTAAGGAGGGTGCCTCTTCTTGGTTTGACATATACTTCAACGACGCCAGTTGACCTTGTCGCTCTTGCCTTGCCAATAACCTTTTCTAAAATTCCTCTACTTTCCACAATGACATATTTTGTATACACAAATTTTTTATGTCTTGGTTGCAGATTAGGCTGTTCTCCTAGCAAAATCTTCAGTGTTTCTTCTACTAAACTAAAACCTAGAGCTGCTTGTAGCATATTATTCATAGCGCCACCTGAAATTCGAGGATTGATCTCGATAAGTTTCCAACCATTTTGGGTTAATCGAAGCTCTAAGTGAAGAGCCCCATTCTCAATACCAAAGGCTTTCACGATGGAATGGAGTACCTCCTCGATGCCTGATTGGATGTCTTTAGGGGCTTTCACTAGAACACCATAGCCAGTAATGATAAATCGTTTTCCTTGCGTAATTTCTTGCTCAATTATACCAATGACATGTGGTTGTCGTTGATAAACAACCGCCTCTACTAAATATTGAGGGCCATCTAGATATTCTTCAATCATGATGGTTTCATAGGGATTTTTACTGCGTAGTGCTTTGAGGTGGTTATTGAGCTGGTCGGCATCCGTTGCTAGTAAGACATCTTTTGAGCCAGTTGATTTAGGAGATTTTACGATTAATGGAAAGGTTAAATTTTTAGCTATAGGTTCGTTCGGTTTCATGAGCGAAAATTTTGGTGAGTATGGTTGGTCTTGTAAAAACTTTCTTGTTTTTTCTTTATCCTCCATAGTTTCAATGGCACTGGAGGATGTATAGTTCTGACAAAATTCATCACATAGTATTGAAGCAATATGGACAAATGGATCAACAAAACTAACGATACTTTTAATATTTAATCCAGCTTTTCCTAGTTTCTCAATTTCATCTTTCATGCTCTCGATATCAAAAGTATCAATGAGTATCATTTTATGGATGTCGGGGTAGGATCTGCGCTGCTGAAGTTGTTTTTCATTATTTGTGAAAAGTACTGTGAAGTAGCCTAATTTTTCTGCTGCCCTTGTTGCTTCACGACTAGACCCAGATTTGTTTGTACCGATAAATACAATGGCTTTCAGGTATATCACTCCTTCTATTGGTACTTAGATACTTAATCACCTTTATATATATGCAATGAAATAGATTTCCTCTAGTTATGTATCTTGTCTACATCCAAGCAACTTTTAAGAGGTTACATATACTAGAAAAGAAAGGAGGGAGAAAAGATATGAAGCCTCTTTCGGTGAAAAATTTAGCAATGATTACGGCAGGCTATCTAGTGCACGGGTCAGAGGATACACTGATTCAGCATGGGGCTTATCGATTAAAGCAAGTGAAAAAGTCCAATACGGCACTTTTTACAAGTAAACGTATTGTTAATTGGAAAAATCTTGAGCCACTTTCTCCTCTAGTGCTAGTGACCGATAGAGCTTATCGGCCAACTGACATTCCCAATCATGTCATTATGATACAGGTAGCGAATGCAGAAGAGGCCTATTGGAAATTTGTCCATTTTTATCGCAGCCAGTTTCATATTCCGATTGTCGCGATCACAGGTACATCAGGCAAAACAACGACAAAAGAGATGATTAAACATATTCTTTCGGCTGATCGGAAAGTGACTGCGACGACATTGAGCAGCAATTCTAGAACGGCTTCTTTGCAATATTTACTGGGCATTGAGGATGAAACCGAGGCTGCCGTTTTTGAAACAGCAGTGGGCTCACCTGGAGACGTTACGAATGCAGGGAGATATTTCAAACCGACAATCGGTATTATTACGAATATCGGAGCCCATCATTTAAATTATTGCAAAACATTAGAAGGCTATATTCAAGCAAAGGGAGAAATGCTAGATATCATTCATCCAAAAGGTACATTAATTATCAATGCTGAAGATATGAATACGAAAAAAATAGATGTTTCGAGATTTCGTGGGCGTTTGATTAGGGTAGGAAAGCATGACTCCTGTGATTTTCGCGCAAGCCATATCCACTACTATCAAAAAGGGATGAAATTTATTCTGCATCATGATAGAAAAAGCTATGACATACTTGTACCAGGGTTTGGAGAGCATCAGGTTTATAATGCTCTAGCTGCCATTGCCGCGGTCCATGATATGGGGATCCCTATTCCAGTCGCAGCACAACAGCTTCAATCATTCCGTCAATTAAAAAAACAACTGCAACTCTTTGAGGGCATTAATCATTCCATGTTATTGGATGATACATGGAGTATTACAACCACTTCCTTAGAGGCTGCCTTAAAAGTGTTGAATGAATTAGGTGACGGAAAGAAAAAGATTGCGGTTATTGGTACGATTACCGATTTAGGTTCATGGGGCTACATTATTCACGAACAGGCGGGTGAATTAATTCAACGTATTGGCGTGGATGTTCTGATTACCATTGGAGAACACGCAAGGATTATGGCTGATCATGCAGTAAAGCTAGGATTTAGCGCGCCTGTTTATACATTTAAAAATAGTACGCTAGTCTACCCGTTATTGCAGAAGATTGTGGATGAAAATACCATCATTCTCATAAAGGGAGATATGTATAGCAAACAGGTCTCTAAACTAGCAACGGAGCTAAAGCTAAAGCCTCCACCACCTGCTGATTAGCTTCTTTCCATATAGGATATTGACTGTGCCACATAGAAGAGCTTTCTAATAAGGTATAGTAATTGATCAAAAAGCAGCACGCTAGATCAAGAGAAGAAATAAGTCATCTACAAGATTGATAAAGAGAGGAGGCGTAGTACACTTGCAATCCATTAGTGTGCAGAAACTTAGGAATGTCCTACAGGGAAAGCTCATTCACGGATCAGAACAATGGTCTGTTAAGCAGGCGATCTACTATAATCGGCATGATTTAACAAAGAGCCATTCGCTCCTGTTTGTTAGTCGAAACGATCAAATCAATTGGCAAGAGATTGATCGGAAAGGTCCGTCTCTTATCATATCCGATAAACCGTCTACAGAGTTAAAAAATGCACTGGAGAATACAACCGTTTTACAAGTGAAAAGTGTTGCACAGGCATATTGGACATTTATCGAGTATTATCGTGGGCTCTTTGAAATTCCCGTTGTGGCTTTAACAGGAACTTGTGGGAAAACAACGACAAAAGAGATGTTAAAACATATTGCTAGTAAGCATTGGCAAGTGCAAGCATCCATCAGTAGTAAAAACGAGCCAAGGCAATCATTACCTTATTTAACGGGCATTGACGATAAAACACAAGCCGCTATCTTTGAATTAGGCTTAGGGAATACGGGGAATATTAAACATCAATGTATGATCTATCAGCCAACTATTGGGATCATTACAAACATTGGTGTGCATCATCTAGATGGCTGTCTCAATTTGGAGGGCTATATTAAGGCTAAGGCAGAAATTGTGGAAGGCATTAAAGAAGATGGCACGTTAATCATCAATGCTGATGATGCCAATACTAAAAAAATCTCATTGAAAAGATTTAAAGGGAAGATTATCAAGTTTGGCTTACAGGATACGGCAGATTACAAGGCTTCGAAAGTGGAGTTTGCCAATACGGGCATGAAATTTGTTTTAGAGGTAGCGGATGAAACATACAATGTGTTTGTCCCAGGCTATGGAGAGCATCAGGTCTATAATGCCTTAGCCGCGATTGCAGCTAGCCATGAAATGGGGCTGACCATTCGTCAGGCAATCGCAGGACTAAGAACATTTAAACAGATGGCAAGACATTTAGAATTTACGACAGGACTTGGTGACAGTACGATTATTGATGATACATGGACAAATAACCCAACATCTGTAGAGGCAGCCTTAAAAGTGCTAGATACGGTGGGAAAAGACAAAAAGGTCATTCTTGTTTTAGGGGATATAAAGCGATTAGGCAATTTTGAAGAAAAATATCATCGCGAAATCGGCTCCATGGTAGCACTAAGAAAGATCGATACATTGATTACCATCGGCAAAAGGGCAGAGAAGATTGCCGATCAAGCGCAAAAGGATGGAACCAGCGCAGAGGTTCATACGTTTAAAGAGGTAGCAGGCGTTTTAGAATTATTGAAACCAAAGCTAGATGCGGACACGATAGTTTTAATTAAGGGACCGATGTCTAGTAGATCCATGATCGAATTTGCCAATAAACTAAAAAACGCATAGAAAAAGGGTGTCTCAAAATGAATGAGACACCCAATTCTTACTTATTTTAAAACACGCCGAGCTGTTACCCATGTTATGCTTAAACTTTGTTTCACAACAGTTCGTAGTCATATTAATATATTGATTACTCCCTATAATAGATCCTCGTTTGTGTGATTTCTATTGGTAGAGATGAATAATAAATCTACTTTTTGAAACTGAGATTTTTGAATACGTTTACCAACTAAAGCTTGTGTTTGCTAATTTATTCTTCAACTCAATACCATGTTTCTTAAAGACATAGTAAGTAAAACCTGTACTTGTAAAAGTCAGTGCACTTAACAGGGCGTAGAGTTATTTAGTAGAGATAACGCGCTTCGCAGTAATATAGTGTTGAGCATAATAATCAACAAATAATACTCTTGTCATGACACCATCGGAATTAGGGATGATGATACGGTGATCGCCTGCATAAATCCCTACAAGAGAAGGTTTTTTTGAACCTTTCACACTATTAAAGAAGACTAAATCACCCTTTTTCAAATTAGCACGCGCTACAGTTGATCCTTTGCTCATTAAACCGCTTAAAGAAGTTGATCCGAGTTTAACGCCACTTTTACGGTAGATGAAATCGACAAATGCTTGAGCGGTAAAGCGTAGACTTGACTCATTTGTTGTCGAGCTAATCGATACTTTATTTTTATAAGTCAGCGCATTCTCAACAATTTTATCGCCTTTTGTTGCAGGGTTGGCTGATAGCAGAGTAGGTAATACTCTACGTGCCGATACATAGTTTTCTTTATAATACGGCTTACTATTTAAATCAGAGATAACTATATTTTGTTTGGTATCAGCCATATGGATGATTTTATTGTCGCCAATATACATACCGACATGATCGGGATCAGTTCCCGTTTTTTTACTTTTAAAGAACACTAAATCGCCTTTTTGTAATTGGTTTCTCGCTACATAAGTCCCTTGCTGAATCATATAATTTTCATTATACGTACCAAGGTCTATCCCGTTTTTCTCGAAGATGTACATTAAAAATGAAGCACAAGAAAATTTGTATGGGTATGTAGGCTTGTAAACCGAATTGCTGTATGTTGCTTGCCCCATTAAGCTTTTACCAGTCTGAATTAATTGGTCTGCTTTTGCAGCTACCGCCTGTGCGTTGTTCTGAGCATTTGTTGTCGCAGCCTCTACTTGTATTGGCTGGATCGCTGTTTGCACCATTCCAAATGAACTAAATCCAATTGTTAATGCAAGTGTTGTAGATAAAAATCGTTTATTCATTTTGTGTAACCTCCTAAAGCATCTAGTAGGATTTCTCCTGTATACCTTTGCCATGGAAATAATCGTAGCATGAAAAAGTAGGGCTTCTGAGCGGTAAATGTTACCAGGGTAACTGAAGGGAGGGCTTCAACACTTGCTATAAAAGGCTTTATCAAGGGAATTTACAGTTTTATTACAAATGTTTCAGTAAGATGTAATATGGAACAATTCCATGAAAAAAGCTGCCCCAAAACGAGGCAGCCTACACGATTTTCTGTATCATTTCTACACGATTACCAAAGGGATCACGGAATTCAAAACGCTCGTAATGAGGAATAGGCACAGAATCGAGTATCTTGATTTGATGAGCTGCGAGTTTCTTCCGCCAATACTGAATATCCGCTACTTGATATGCAATATGCGCCTTTGTGGTCAAACGATCGAAGCCATCCTCTGTCCCTACATGGACCTCCTGTTGACCAAGCTGTAACCAAAATCCCCCACGTCCTTTGAGAGAGTCAGGCTTCTCTAATTCTTGAAGTCCTAAGACATGACAATAAAAATCCTTCCCTTGCTCCTCACAACCTTTCGGAATTGTAATTTGCACATGATGTAAACCCATTATCATCTCAGACTGCCCCCCTTTTTTCTTAATTATAGAGTAATTTCTAAATATTTGAAATGGATGGAAGGATAGAATTTGAACTGGTGGATAGAACTTCAAAAGTGGAGGATAGAATTCTAAAACTGGCGGATAGAATCATCAAATGGAAGGATAGAGTTTAAACTGGCGGATAGCGCTCCAAAAGTGGAGGATAGAATTCTAAAACTGGTGGATAGAATTATCAAATTGAAGGATAGAGTTTGAACTGGTGGATAGAACTTCAAAAGTGGAGGATAGAATTCTAAAACTGGTGGATAGAATCATCAAATGGAAGGATAGAGTTTAAACTAGCGGATAGCGCTCCAAAAGTGGAGGATAGAATTCTAAAACTGGTGGATAGAATTATCAAATTGAAGGATAGAGTTTAAACTGGTGGATAGAACTTTAAAAGTGGAGGATAGCGCTTCAAATTAAGTGGATAAAACCTCGAAAGAGAGGGATAGCGCTCTAAATCTAATCTTTAGAACTTCAAAAGCCCAATATTTCTATTCTGTTAAGATTTAATACTATGGTATAATAATAAAAACGGAATAATAGGATAGAGGTACAAATTAGATTTTTTAATTTGTTTAAAAGGGAAGATCGGTGTGAATCCGACGCTGTCCCGCAACTGTAAATGGGAGCACATTTCAAAAGGCCACTGTTACGAGTCGTAATGGGAAGGTGAAAGGTGTGATGAACATAAGCCAGGAGACCTGCCTTTATCTAGTACAGCCAAAAAACCTACGCGGATAGGGGGTGTTGAGTGTGACTAGAGAATTTCTCCTGCATGCTCATAGTACGATGATTGCTAAAAAGGGTGCTTCTATGTTTAATAGAAAGCTTCTTTCCATCTGGCAATCACCGTATTATGTCGTGTATTTGTCATAGTAGACATCTTTCTGATGAGGGAAAGATGTTTTTTTATGGAAAAAATTAAAGGAGCGGTCCACATGAATCCACAAGTTGTTGAGTACTATGAAAGCTTATTCAAATTTGAAATTATGCAAGAGCCTAAACCCTTAAAGGAGCTTGTCGAACAATATGTTGGGCATGATGCTTCACATGAGCAATCTATTTTAGCAGCGTACGCAAATGTTTTGAAAGAATTAAGAGGATAGAATATGTTTGGCTACTTCGAAAAACGAAGTAGCCATTTTTTAATAAGCGCATGCTTTGACAATTAATAATAGTAGGCGTACAATTTCGTTGAACAATTGTTTTGAACGTTTGTTCAAAAAAGAGGTGAGAACTATCGATCAAAAAGAAAAAAATAAAGAGGTAAAGGATCAAATTTTACAAGCGGCAAAAACCTTGTTTTCATCAAGGGGCTTTGATGGCACCACGGTGAGACAAATTTGTGAAGAAGCAGATGTGTCACTTGCACTTGTTTCCTATCATTTTGGTGGCAAGGAAAATGTCTTTAATGCATTATTTGAACCGCTACGCCACACCTTTATGAATGCTCATTATGACGTTCAAGATTCAATCGGTGCGCTTCGTAGCTTTTGTCGTAACTTTGTTCTTTACCGAATCCAGGAGCATGAGTTAATTGATATATTACAGCAAGAAATAGTCATGAATAGTCCTAGGCTTGAGATGCTAAAGGATGTGTTTTTACCTTCCTGGGAGCAACTTCGGACAATTTTATTGGCTTGTCAGGAGCAACAGACCATTTACTTCGAGTCACTTGATGTTGCACTGAACTTTATTATGGGAACGTTAATGTATTCGTTGAACAATCCCTTTTTAAACCGTTCTTCATTACAAGTAACACCTGATCAGATTGCGGAGCTTGCAGTGAACTTCGTGTTACATGGTCTTCAAACAAACTTATAAAAAGAAGGTAGTAGAATGAAAGCAGCAAAATTTTACGGTGTAAAAGATATTCGAGTAGAGGAGGCACAACTGCCAACACTAGAGCCAGGCATGGTGAAAGTAAAAGTTGCCTTTGCTGGAATTTGTGGTAGTGATTTACATGAATATGTTGGTGGGGCTTATGCATTCCGTACACAACCCGTATTAGGGCATGAATTTGCAGGTGTCGTTGTAGAGGTTGCAAAAGGCGTTACACAGACAAAAGTAGGAGATCGTGTGGCAGTGGAGCCACCAATTCCATGTGGTAAATGTGATAATTGTCGACGTGGCTATTCCAACTTATGTAAACGTGGTCAATCTTATGGCTATACAATTTCTGGCGGATTTGCAGAATATGCAGTTGTACAAGAAGAAAATATTCACCTTCTTCCTGACAATATGAGCCTAGAGCTAGGCGCACTTGTTGAACCTACAGCAGTCGCGGTTCACGCAGTTCGTCAAAGTCAATTAAAGCTTGGCGATACAGCTGCTATTTTTGGTGCGGGTCCTATTGGTTTATTGGTCTTGCAGGCTGTGAAGGCTGCGGGAGCAAGTGAAATTTTTGTCGTAGAGGTATCCGATGAACGACGCCAAAAAGCACTTGAATTAGGCGCAACGTATGTCATTAATCCAATTGATACGGATGCAGTAGCGTTTATACGTGGAAAAACAACTGGTGGGGTAGATGTTGCGTATGATGCAGCAGGTGTGCAAGCAACATTTACAAGCGGAGTTAGTGCTGTTCATCCAGGTGGCGAATTTAAAATCGTCAGCGTTTGGGAAAGACCTGTAGAATTTAACCCTAATGCGGTGGTTTCTCCAGAGGTAAAAATCAGTGGCTCGTTTGCCTATGTGAATATTTTCCCTGAAGTGATTCGATTACTTGCTCGTGGTGTAATTGATGGACAAGCTGTTATCACAAGCCAGATTGCAATAGAGGATATCGTGGAAAAAGGTTTTGAAGCTTTAACAAAGGATCGTAGCCAATGTAAAATTCTTGTGAATATGAGCATGTAATTTTCTGAAATCATAGCCGAACTTGAGGTTTGGCTATGATTTTTTGGGCTACCTTAATAACATAATACCAATTGGAATACATTTGTTTGTCATAAAACTGCCTTTAGGACTTCATTCATATTTCACTTTTTACTTATATAATTAATCTGCTATAAATAGAGAGATTGGAGATTAAATATGAAAAATTTGCTTTATTCTAGGTTTTGGCGACTTCATTTTTTCGCAGCACTTTTTATTACGCCTTTATTGCTGTCTCTCACATTAAGTGGGATTGGTTATTTGTTTTTTACAGATGTAGAAAATCGCTTATATGACGATTATTTCTTTGGTGAGAGCCATAAGGAAGAGGTCTTAACAATTGATGATGCCGTGGAAAAAGCGGAGGCGGCATTTGCAGGATACTCTACTACGAAAGTGATTATGTTGGAGGAGCCATATAATACGCGTTTAACTTTATCAAATGGCACTAAACAAAAGTACGTATTTTTAGATGATCACAATCAAATGGTTGGTAGTCAGGACGCCGATTATACATTTTCAAATATTATGAGAAATACGCATAGCTCCCTCTTTATTGGTGGTACCTTTGTAAACTATTTAGTAGAGCTAGCAGCTTGTTGGACGATCTTTTTATTACTGTCAGGTCTTTATATGACATTCAAAGGTAATCTCCTAAAGAAGGGCAAGTTGGAGAATAAGAGGCAAAAAAGTAAGAGATTGCATGCACTTGTTGGGACAATCATTACCATTCCAATGGTGATGTTCATTTCGACTGGGCTATTATGGTCTGCTTTTCAAGGTTCCATGCTTGCAGATATAGCGTCAGAAAATCCTACTTTTGGGTATCCATTACTCCAACAAAAGCCACCAACATCTGATGTCTCTGAAATACCATGGGCGACTCGTCAATTAGAGGCACCGACATCAGAAGGAGAACATGCCCAACATCATGGCGGTGGAGCTGTCCGTTATACGAACGATAGCCAAATGACGATTGCTCAGCTTGAAAAAGAAATCAATTCGATGAACATTGCTAAGCCTTACTCTATAATTTATCCGTCAAACGGTGAGGGCGTCTATACAGTGGCGAAGGCTAGTAATTCTGGTGTAACAGGGCTAGATGTAAAACCTACAGCAGAAGCCACAATGTATTTTGATCAGTATAGTGGCAAGTTTATCGATCAAGTGAATTATGACGATTATGGCCCATTAGCTAAATTCTTTACATGGGGAATACCATTACATGAGGGGCATTTATTCGGCTGGCCGAATAAGCTTTTAAACTTAGTGGTTTGTCTAGCCTTCTTAGCCGTAATCGTGTGGGGCATTCGCACTTGGATTTTACGTAGAAAAAAAGGGGAGCTGTCTGCACCACCGCAAATTTCTCATAAAATATCCATGCCTTTCATTATTTTCCTTGTCATATTAGGGATTATGATGCCGCTATTTGGTGCGTCATTAATCGCTGTGGTAGTAATTGAATTTATCCTTTTAGGTTGGCAAACAAAGAAGAAGCTAAGAGCACAAGAAACTAAATAAAGCAAAGATGATACGGCACAGCGGGTTTGTGCCGTATCTTTTTTTTTGTTTATTTCATTTATAGGAACGCAATACTATACTGAGGCGGCAAAAATGTTTATAGATTTTTCAGCATGATTTTATAAAGTTTTAAGATTTGTATGGTACATTGCTAGTAGTTTCAGCTTATGGGGGTATGTAGATGTCAATAAAAACAAGGTTTTTGCTATCTTATGTGGGTGTCATCATCATTGCCATCACACTATTACTAGCAGCGGTTTTTCTTTTTTCCTTTGCCATTACAGGTGATGTCAAAGCGATTGAGCATTTTTATAAAAAATCTTATGTCCAAAAGCCTTTGACGACAGTAGAGGAAAATGCGTTTCTAGATTTAAAATTACTAGCTAAAAAAAGTCCCCAGCAGCTTTTAGATCTCGAACAGCTTGAACAAATCAATGCGCCTTCGATAGAGATTGTGGTACGAAAAGATCATCAAATCGTGTATTCAACACAGAAAGAGCATAAACAATTATTGCTTCAAAGCTTACCTAGCTTTGAAGCGACCAATATTAATTCTCGTGACACCATCATGATAAATCGAGCCTTTTATACGTATGTTAAATTTGATTTTTATTTTCCAGATCAAACAGAGGGCAGTATTTTCGTATTGAGAGAGGTTAGTTCCCATGCAGAGGTAACGAGGGAACTGCTACCGATTCTTTTAGGTATTTTATTTGTCCTGTTTATGATGATTATTGGCTTTTTAAATTATTTAGTATCAAGAAGTATTATTAAACCGATATCGGCATTAAAGGAAGGGGCAGAACGAATTAAATCGGGCGACTTGGATTTTGAAATTGCGACCCACTCGAAGGATGAAATTGGTCAGCTGAATCGGTCATTCGAGGAAATGAGAGTCAAATTAAAAGAATCCATCCAGCTTCAGCTTCAATATGAGGAAAATCGAAAGGAGCTCATCTCCAATATCTCCCATGATTTAAAAACGCCGATGACTTCCATTATCGGCTATGTGGAGGGCATTAAAGATGGTGTGGCAAATACAGAGGAAAAGATGGATAAATATTTAACTACTATCTATACAAAGGCAAAGGATATGGATGTATTAATTGATGAGCTATTCTTATTTTCTAAATTGGATTTAAAAAAGATTCCCTTCCAATTGGAAAGCATCAATCTCCACCAATATATGCATGATTATGTAGAGGATGCAAGCTTTGATTTTATTGCACGAGATATTCATTTACAATATCTATCAGCAGGCTCGCCGCTTTTGGCAATGGTGGACCGAGATAAATTAAGACGTGTCCTGACGAACCTTTTAAGTAATAGCGAAAAATATATGGATAAGCCATATAAGCAAATCATTATTTCCTTGCATGAGCGAGCAGAGGATGCGATTATTCAGGTAACAGATAATGGTGCAGGCATTGATCCTGTCGCATTGCCCTATATTTTTGATCGATTTTACCGTGCGGAGCCTTCACGTAATTCGCAAACAGGAGGCAGTGGCTTAGGGTTAGCCATTGCCAAACAAATCGTTGTTGAAATGGGTGGCGATATTTGGGCAAAGAGTGAATTAGCAAAGGGGACGAGCATATTCATTTCATTGAAAAAGGCTGAGGAGAAGGTGAATCATCATGAAAAAAATTCTGCTAATTGAAGACGAAGTGAGCATAGCTGAGCTTCAACGAGATTATTTAGAGATTAATGGCTTTACAGTAGATATCCAACATCATGGAGAGGATGGGCTACAGCAGGCACTTAAAGGTAATTATGATTTAATCATTTTGGATATCATGCTACCAGGGATAAGTGGCTTTGACATTTGTAAACAGATTCGAGCAGTACACAATATTCCCATTTTATTTGTTTCAGCTAAAAAGGAGGATATTGATAAAATTCGTGGTCTTGGACTAGGAGCGGATGATTATATTACAAAACCATTTAGTCCGAGTGAATTAGTGGCAAGGGTCAAGGCCCATTTATCGAGATATGAGCGTCTGGCGACCCATCAACAAACAAATCATATGATGTCCATTCATGGTATTACAATCGATACTTCGGCTAGAAAGGTGTTTGTTAATGGTGAGGAGATTGCCTTTACAACGAAGGAATTTGATTTACTTGTCTTTTTTGTTAGACACCCCAATCAAGTATTAAGTAAGGAACAGCTATATGAGCGAAACTGGGGCTATGAATCAGCTGCAGACGTTTCGACTGTCACTGTTCATATACGAAAGCTACGTGAAAAAATTGAACGAGAGCCAGCGCATCCCAAGTTTTTGGAAACAGTATGGGGTGCAGGCTATCGCTTCAATGTTTAAGTAAAACTACCTCGTCCTTGTGGCGGGGTAGTTTTTTTAGACTTTTTTAAGAATTCGTTAATGGGCAATTTAGCATTACCGCTTACACTGAGGAAGGAAAGGCGGTGTATTAAAATTGAAAAAAAGGCAGGCAGTAATCATTGCATTAACATTTTTACTTCAAGGGTGTGCCTCAATTGATACAGAAACAATACAGCATGATAAAGGTGGGAGTGAAGTGGTGGGAACAGAATGGGCGAGTGAGTTGCTCAAGGCAGCTGAAAGGGGAGATATCGATGGGCTTCAACATGCTTTGAAACAAAAAGGGGACATCAATGTACAAGATTCAAATAATCGAACAGCTTTGATGATAGCTACCTATAATCAGGATATAGAGGCAGTTAAATTATTAATAGATGCAGGAGCAGATGTTAATATTCAGGATAATCAGCAAAATACGCCATTTCTCTATGCAGGTGCGGAGGGCTATCTGGCTATTTTAAAGATGACCATTCAAGCTGGTGCTGATCCGACTATTTTAAATCGATATGGAGGAACAGCACTCATACCAGCAGCAGAGCATGGTCATGTGGAGGTCATCGAGGAGCTATTGAGCAATACCGATATTGACGTCAATCATGTGAATCATTTAGGCTGGACAGCCCTGATGGAGGCGATTGTCTTAAATAACGGCAATCCAACACAGCAAACCGTAATACAACGACTAATTGAACATGGTGCTGATGTAAATATTCCCGATCAAAATAACGTGACACCTCTGCAACATGCAAAACAACGAGAATTTAAAGCAATCGAACAAATTCTACTTGCAGCAGGCGCAAAGTAACCCAAACTGTAGAGACGGCTCTCTACAGTTTTCTTAGTGTTGAAAAACAAAACAGTCAATTGAAAGGTAGAAATGGATTTCCGTTGCAGGCTACTTGCTTTCCTGTAGGCGAGCGCCGAATCGCTTCCTCCGCTACCGCTCCGTTTAGAGTTTCGCCTGTCTTGCTATCCCACGGGAGTCAAGCAGCCTTCCACTTTAACCCACTAACTTATTAGCAAAGGTTTTCAAATAAAGTGAAGGTGTTCACTACTCTTTATGAAGAGGTGTTGTCATGCATCACTTCTCCACATTGAAAATAAGAACTTATCCCCTCTAAGAATACAGTTAATGGACGATTTGTTACTATAAAAAAGTCAAGACACTTTGCAGAATGGTTGATTGGAGTGGAGCCAGCGTCACTCCTAGGGGATTTAGCGTCACAGAGGAGACCCTGGAGCGAACGTAAGTGAGTGAAGCGGCTCATCGGACGCCCCCTGGAAAGGACGCTGGCGTAACGGAAATCAACCCCTCGACTTGCAAAGTTGCTTTTTCTGGCGTTGACATCATCTTTTTTCAACAACATGCAAACTGTAGAGACAGCTCTCTATAGTTTTTTGTTCTTAAATTATTTTTCCTATTTTTTAATTCTTTTTTAATAGTTTATTTATTAGCAGTTTAGATATGGACTTTATGATAAATTTTGTAAACCAAATTACACCATAAAGGAGAGTTCAACAAATGAAATTAAGAAAACGTATTGTCCCAGCAGCATTAGCTTTATCCGTATTATCTGCAGGTCTAGTAACCATAGGCGAGCCATTAAATGCAGATGCGGCAAGCAATAAAGCAGTAGTAGCGGAAAACGAGCAAGTAGCTAAAATTACAAACATCAAGCCATTAAATACAATGACACTACAAATTACATTTAATCAGCCATTAGCAGCAGCTGATGTAGACCTAAATCATTTAGATGCTATAAAAAAACATTTTACGTTTAATGGAGATTTAGAGATTGTCAATGTGCCACGCTTAATGACAGGCTCTAAGAGTACATATATTGTACCAACAACATTCCAAGAAGATGATTTTATCTATACATTGAGCTATAAAGAGCAACGCAATAAAGTTTTTGAGGGCACAGATGAAAAGGTATATGTACGCAATGTGGAGCAAGTCACAAATGATACATTTACATTGGAATCCTTTCAGGAGGATGGCGTAGTAGATTATGCTAATATTATTGAAGCCTATCGCGCAGGCCGTGGAGATTTAGCATTTAGCTTAGATGGTCATAATCGAGATGCTAGCGGCAAACGCTTTGATGTTATTTCTTCCTTACGTGATCGCTATGTGACGGTGAGAACAAGTGAGGGAGAAGAGTTTGTTGCTAATTATGTACCATTTACACAAGCAGCTGATGGCAGACAGGCTCCACAATTTAGACTCCCTGCTGGCAAGGTTTTAAAACCAGGTGTGACTTACCGTGTGTACGCACAATGGGCGGAAATAGATGTAAGGAGCTTTGTAGCGAAAGAATTCGCGCCAATCACTCTGCAAACAGCGAAAGCCATGGATGAAAAATCCTTTGAATTACAATTAAGAAACGATCCGCAATCTGATTTACTTGCTGGCCGAAGTGTAGTGTTAAAAGGCAGTGATGGGAGTACATTGCAAGCACAATATCGTTATTCATCACGTAAAGGTGCTGTGGGCATTTTTGATCTAACGAATGGTGGTACGTTGAAAGCAAATGTCAGCTATACCGTAATCCCATTAAACAACTGGGCTATAGCAACAGATTTAGTTCTACAAGGAAAATAAACGTTCTTTTGCTTAATAAAACAATGAATCTGTCGTTTGAAGCTTAATAAATGGAACGTATTTTATGCTAACATTGTAAAAATCTCGTCACAGCTGTGGCGAGATTTTTTTTATAGCCAGCCTTTTTCACCTGCTACCTGAGCGGCTTGCTGTCTAGATTCAACTTGTAGCTTTTGAATAGAGGTAGATAAATAATTGCGAATCGTGCCCTTCGTTAAAAATAACTGCTTACTGATTTCGTTTGTGGTCAAGCCTTTTTTGACTAGCTGAAGCACCGCAATTTCTCGTTCATTTAAAGGGTTTTGCTCCTTCATAAATAAGGAGGCGGCTAAATCCTTGCTGACCACCTTTTCTCCTTGCATGATTTTTCGAATAGTAGCAATTAAATAATCGATGGGTTCATCTTTCAATAGATAGCCGTGTACCTCGCAATCCATTGCCTTCTGCAAATAACCAGGGCGTGCAAAGGTTGTTACAATCATTACCTTGCAAGGGAGGTTGGCCTGTTTAATTTTTTCAGCAAGCTCAAGCCCTGATAGATGGGGCATTTCAATATCGACTAGGCAAATATCTGGTGGCTCCTGCTGGATCAATTCCCATGCTTGTTGTCCATCTGCCACCTCAGCTATGACCTCAATATCAGGCTCAAACGCTAGTAGCGAAGTTAGGGCACCACGTAACATTTGTTGGTCTTCTGCTAGTAATACACGTATCATGTTAGAGGCTCCTTTCCATCTTGAATTGGTAGAGTGAGGGTGACGCTGGTGCCTACTGGTGTGTCACTTTCAATCAGGGCAAAGCCTTGCAGCATATGCATTCTTTCTTTTATGGAGTGGATGCCATTCCCACGTCCTTGTGACTGTAAACCGATGCCATCGTCTTTCATCACAAGTGTATAGTGTCCAGCACAACATTGAATGGTGAAATGACATTTTTTTGCCTGACTATGCTTGAGAATATTCGTAGTCGTCTCTCGTACACATAGAGCAAGCATCGTTTCCTCCACACTAGAAAGTACGATTTGAGGACATTGATTGTCAAGGGTTGTCGTAATATTCGCGCTTTGTAAAAGCTGTTGGCAATGGATAAGCTCCGTTTGCAAAGAAATAAAATTCATATCAGACACAAGCTCACGTACTTGTTTTAAGGCGGTACGGGTAGTGGCTAATATGTCATGTAGCTCAGGCTTCACGCTTGAAGGATCTCGGTCAATCAGTTTGGTCGTTAGTTCGGTTTTTACTTTAATCATTGTGAGCGTATGGCCAATTATATCATGAAGGTCTCTAGCGATCCGTTGTCGTTCCTCTTGCTGAACAAGCTGTGTATTTACGTCTGCCAGCTCAGCCTGCAGATTTTTCGACTTTTCCACAAAATAAATGAGAATCGGGAGCACCAGTTGAAACATCATAATCGGTACTAGTACCTGTGATTCCTTTGGTAAAAGGGAATCTGTTGTCATGTACAAAACCGTCAAAAACATGACAGCGATGGCTACAATCCCACAGGCAATATGCCATTTTGATTTTGCACGTCCTAGTAAGTCGGCAAAGGTAAAGCCAAAAATAAGCATAAAAGGATCGACAATTATGCTAAGTAAGGTGATAAGGACAAAGGCTACTAGAGATGCAGTAAGTAGCCTCCAATCTCGATGCCATAAAGCAATGTAGAAGGCTATTAGGTATAAAAGGAGCACTGTTATTTTCATAGCTAAGGGAAGGGAATGAGACCCTAATACTAATGCGAATAGGAAAATGACAGAAGCTGCATCAATGATTAAATAATGCTTAATTTGTTCTCTAGGATATATTTTTATTACTAGCACCATCCTTTGTTGCTGATTACTGTGTCATCGCTTGAAGGGCTTTTTTACGAATCCATTCCATAGGGCCCATTTGAAATTTCTGTAACCAAGCGAATGCTATAACAAGTTGTAAGATTGATAGAGATAGCCAAATACCAATGACAGTGAAGCTATTGACTTGCCCACCTAAGCCAAGCCCCCAGCCATAAAAAATAATCGACGCAAGCACATTTTGGAGGACATAGCAGCTTAAAGACATTTTACCAACATGAGCAAAGCGCTGCCAAAGCCAGTCTAGCCTCTTATATTCTACCAGTTTACCTAAAATTCCAATATAGCCAATGGATAGAAGAGGGGCACAAAGATAGCGAACAGGTAAATCAAAAAGCCCACCAGGAATAAAAATAAGCAGATTGATAGGAAAGCCAACGAATACACCGATATTAAAGAGCTTTTGTCGAGTTTGACGTCCTTTGTCTGTTGGTGAAAATACCTCATTACGCATGAACTTCACGCCAAGTAAAAATAAAAAGACATTCATCGGGATAATAAATATAGCTTCTGAGCGATAAAATAAAAAGTTTGTGAGACGATGCTGCACCTGCGCAAACCATGTGCCATGTTCATAGAGCTCAGAAACGGATGCCATACCATTTAATGAAACACCAGCTCCTTGTAAGGTACTGATAAAAATAAGTAGAATCATTAGAATGTGAAAGCCACCAAAAAAATAAAAGGCTCCTGTCATGACCTTATCACCCAAACGTACAATAAAAGCGACGATGAATGCTGTGACAGCATAGCTCATTAAAATATCATACTCCATCACAAGCGTGTAGTGCAGTAGCCCTTCTAACCCTAAGAAGACGATAGTCCACAGGTACACTCCTGGCCAGGCTGTACCTCTCCGTAAGGCTTGCTGATATTTTAATTGCAGGCCTACTCCAAACATAATTGTTAACAATCCAAGCAGCTTGCCATTAACGAAAAATAATACGACCATACGTAAAAAATCATTGAAGGACCACCAACCAGAATAATCACTCGTTGTTATATACGATAAATCACCAAGATAAGCAAAAATCCAAATATTCGTGCCAAGCGTTCCTAAGACGGCAAAGCCTCTTAACATATCGATAAAGGGAAGTCTTTGTTGTGTTTGCATAAGTTCGATCACTCTTTCTTTGTTTTCTTACCTTAAGGATAAGAAAATTTCAAGAGAAAACCTATTCACACCAGTCAAAGAATCTTGATGACAGGTGTCATAAAGTATGCTGTGCCAGCACAAAAACCAGCAACGCTTTTGCTGCCGGCTCATTATTTTGTACAGGTATAGATGCGATAGTCTAAAATGTCTTCGTATTTTTCATTCATGGCAATATGCTGATCCATGATTTTATAGAATTCGGATTCTATATCTTTGGAAACTTGAAATTCAGGCTTGGATGAGATGGATTTGTTTTTTTGTATATGGATATCATAAAAACCAGCCTGTTGCAGTAGTCTTACCCAATCCTTTTTCCTGAGTAGAGACTGAAAGCCGTAAAATTGTTGAAGGTCGTCTGCAAGTTCGGTACGAAGTGTTTGAGGAATGGTAAATTCGATAGCAATGAAGCGGCCACCTTTTTTCAATAAACGATAAATTTCCTGCAAAGCCTGCTGCAAATTAACAAAGGCCAGAACCGACTCAGCTAGAATCAAGTCAAATGTCTCGTTCGCTAACGAGGTTTGTTCAATAGAGCCTTGCAGAAGTTTAACAGGTAGACGCGCTTTATGCATTCGCTGACGAGCCTTTTCTATCATGATGGGCTGAATATCGAGACCTGTGACGTTTGCTTGATAGGAAGATGCTAAATAAGCAGCCGTTTGCCCTGTACCACATCCCACATCTAAAATATGTGTGTTTTGCTCGATATTCTCCGCTTGCAAAACAGCCTTTGATAGATTAATGCCCCCAGGATGTGCGCCTCCGACCCCGAACTTAGCTAAAAAGGTAAGATAATGAGAGTCTTGTATAGTACCACCTTCTTTTTTCTTATAGTATGACAGGGAAACTAGTATGGTTCCCTTATTATTTTTAACCTCTTCTTCAAAAGTCTAATTCGCTATAAAAATTTTTACATATACTAGTTAGAAGCTTTCAGATAGGGGGTGTATAAATGCCATATTTTCAGCCGAATGCTAGAAGAGGTCCATATCCGCCAAACAATAGGCAATATTTTGGCCCACCTTTTCGAGGTAGGATGGTGCAACCATACTATTCTCCCAATCAACAACAGCAAGGTCCTAGATTAGGAAATTTACCAGATCATTTAAATACAATTATGGGGCATGCTGGGACGATTACAAATGGAGTAAATATGTTGAGACAGATGGGAGCGTTATTAAGTTTATTTAGATAAAAACTAGAAACCCTCTTAAGATCAGGCTCTTAAGAGGGTTATATTTAGGTTTAATGGGCTGGTGCATATTGCTTTTCGATAATAGAGCGATTTTTCTCTTTAAATAGCTCATTATGTGAGGACACCATGCCATGACGATAGGCAGTTGGTTCTAAATACGTTTTAATAGAATTGACTGCATTGGCGGCATCTTGGAATGTGCCAAGTAGCAAATTAATTTTTCCATCAAATGATAAAATATCACCTGCTGCAAAAATACCTGGCTGTGCTGTTTCACCTGTTGCCTTTCCTTCAACATAATAATCATCCTTTTTCGGAATGGCAATGGCCTCATCAAATGCAAGAGACGCCTCACGATTATAGCCATGACTGACGATTACCTCATCGATTTGACGCGTATAACTTTGCTTCGTTATCGTATTCTCACATGTGACTAATTGAATAGCCGTTTTATCAATATTTGCGGAAAGCTTTGTAATCGTTGTATTACACTCAATGCGCACACCTGCATCCAGTGCTTCCTGTACAGTGGCTTCGTGTGCTGATAGATTCTCTTTGCGGTAAACAATCGTTACGCTTTTGGCAATCGGACTTAATTCAACAGCCCAATCGATGGCTGCATTACCACCGCCTGAGATCATGATATCCTTATCGACAAAACGTTTATACGATTGCACAGTGTAATGTAGATTGGACATTTCATATTTTTCAGCGCCCTCAAGTGTTAGCTTTTGAGGGCTAATAATGCCGCCACCTACAGCTAACAGTACCGTTTTAGAATAATGCTTTTCACCAGCTGCTGTATGAATGACAAAAATATCATTGTGACGTTCAATTAAATCTACTTTTGTACCTGTCAAAATTGTAGGATCGAATGTTTTGGCTTGCTCGATTAATTGTTTAACAAATTGTTCACCCAAAACGGGCGGATGTCCCCCAATATCCCATATCAGCTTTTCAGGATAAAGTAATACTTTACCGCCAAGCTGTGGTTGACTTTCTAATAATTTTGTTTTTAAACCCCGTAAACCACTATAAAAGGCACTATATAAGCCAGCTGGGCCACCGCCAATAATTGTCACATCATACACATGCTGCATTTTTATTGCCACATCCTTAACAAATAGTAAAAAAGTAATTGACAAAATCTTATCAGGTAACTAGACTAATTCTAGTGATAATGATTATCATTTTTAGCTTTGAATATCATAGCATGGAAAGAAGTAAAAAGAAAGTGAGGGTCCGATTTGCGTTTAGAAGTTGAATCGATTCGTGTTGGTTATGAGAATAAAACGATTGTGCATGACTTATCGCTGCAAATTCCTGATGGCAAAATCACGACAATCATTGGTTCAAATGGTTGTGGAAAATCAACCTTGTTAAAAGCTATCACACGGATTTTAAAGCATGAGAGTGGACAGGTCATATTAGATGGTCAAAATATTTCCAAGATGAAAACAAAAGAATTAGCAAAAGAACTGGCAATCTTACCACAGAGTCCAGAAAGTGCACATGGTTTAACAGTGGAAGAGCTTGTATCCTACGGTCGATTTCCTTATCAAAAGGGCTTCGGGAATTTATCACAAAAAGATAAAGATGTTATTGGCTGGGCTTTACAGGTAACCAAAACAGAAGAATTCCGTTTACAATCTGTAGATGCTTTATCTGGTGGACAACGTCAGCGCGTATGGATTGCGATGGCCTTGGCCCAAGAAACCGACATTATCTTTTTAGATGAACCGACAACTTATTTAGATATGGCTCATCAGCTAGAAGTTTTAGAGCTACTTTACAGGCTGAATGAAGAACAGGGGCGCACGATTGTCATGGTCCTCCATGATTTAAATCAAGCGGCACGTTTTTCAGATTATATTGTAGCGCTTTCACAAGGTGAGCTTGTAAAATTCGGAACGGCTGAAGAAGTGATGGTTCCAGAAGTATTGAAAAAAGTATTTAATATAGATGCAGTTATTGGCAAAGATCCACGAACGAACAAACCAATGTGCATTACATATGACTTATTACAAACCATTTAAAAGGAGAATAACAATGAAAAAGTGGCTATTACCAATGTTTATGATGCTTGTGCTAGTACTTGCAGCATGTGGCAGTAAGGAAGAAAAAACAGAGAAGGCTGATGAAGGCTCAAAAGAGGAAGCTTTAACAGAAACAATCACATATCAATCAGAGTCAGGTCCTGTAGAAGTACCAGCAAATCCGAAACGTGTTGTTGTACTATCTTCTTTTGTAGGAAGCTTATTACAGCTTGATGTAAATGTTGTTGGTGTGGATGCATGGGCAGCAAAAAATCCCAACTTCGAAGATGCGATTAAAGATGCTGTTGTAGTTGAAAATACAGATATTGAAAAAATTCTTGAGCTAGAACCAGATTTAATTATTGGCTTAAATGGTATTGAAAATGCTGATAAATTAGCAGAAATCGCGCCAACTGTATTATTTACGTATGGTAAAGTAGACTATTTACAGCAGTTCATCGAAATCGGTAAAGTGGTAAATAAAGAAAAAGAAGCAACTGCTTGGGTGGAAGATTTTAAAACACGTGCAGCAGAAGCTGGTAAAAAGATTAAAGAAAAAATCGGTGAAGATGCGACTGTAACAGTAGCAGAGAACTTTAATAAACAGTTCTATATTTATGGCGATAACTGGGGTCGTGGAACAGAGATTTTATATCAAGAAATGGGCTTGAAAATGCCTGAGAAAGTAAAAGAAACAGCGTTAGAGCCTGGCTACTATGCTATTTCTCAAGAAGTTTTAGGGGAATATGCAGGTGACTACGTGATCTTCAGTATGTTCCAAGATCAAGATAATTCCTTTACAGATGCAGCATGGTTTAAAGATTTAGAAGCAGTGAAAAATGGTCATTTATTTGAAGTGAATGCAAATGCCTTTTATTTCAATGACCCTATCACATTAGAACATCAACTGAAGTTCTTTGAAGAGAAATTTTTACAATAATTAGTAGAGAGTAGCGAAGGCGAATGACAAAGTTTCGAAAGCTTCCATTTTGGCTTCAAGTATTGCTTGCATTGCTTGTATTAATTGGTACTGCTAGTATCTCGCTGTGCTTAGGGGCAGCGAATACAAGCATTCAAGATGTCTTTCAAGCAATTGTCGGACAAAGTGGAGGTAAACATTACACGATTTTACGTGAAATTCGATTTCCTCGTATCATTGCAGCTATTTTTGTTGGGAGTGCCCTCGCAGTCGCTGGGGCGATTATGCAAGGGGTTACACGGAACCCATTAGCTGATCCAGGGCTGCTTGGTTTAACGGCAGGGGCAAATGCTGCCCTTGCTTTAACAATGGCATTTATCCCTAAATTCTCGTATTATACGTTAATTTTAGCCTGCTTTGTTGGGGCGGGAATCGGTATGATGTTAGTTTATGGGATTGGTGCTTCTACTAAAAAAGGCTTTTCCCCTTTAAAGCTTGTTTTAGCTGGTGCGGCTGTCACAGCCTTATTACAGGCAATCGCTGAAGGGACGGGCATTTTATTTCAAATTTCCAAAGATGTTTCGATGTGGACAAGTGGCGGTTTCATTGGCACAACATGGCAGGCATTATTGATCGTACCCGTTATTATTATTGGCTTACTGCTTTCATTTGCTTTTAGTCGTCAATTAACGATTTTAAGCTTAAATGAAGAAGTAGCAGTGGGTGTCGGACAAAATACTACGCTCGTAAAGGGTGTAATGATGTTCGTTGTGGTTATTCTGGCTGGCTCTGCTGTGGCCCTAGTCGGAAATCTAGCTTTCGTTGGCTTAATGGTACCGCATATTGTCCGCGCGTTTGTTGGGACAGACTATCGTTTTGTCTTACCAATGAGCGCCATTGTTGGTGGCTGGTTTATGGTGTTGGCTGATTTCGCAGGGCGTATGATTAACGCACCTTATGAAACGCCAGTTGTCGCTATTATTTCGATTTTAGGTCTTCCATTCTTCCTATTATTAGTGCGGAAGGGAGGACGTCAATTTGTTTAAAGAAGGTCGCAAAAAACAGCGTAAATGGTTACTCATATGGCTTGTGGTAACCTTGTTCATTTTTATTTTAGGGATTTCATTAGGTGCTGCTTCGGTTTCTATTGACCGAATTCTTCCAACCTTACTGGGCGATGGTAGTTTTAAAGAGTCCTTTGTACTCTTTTCAGTCCGTTTACCCAGAATGTTTGTGCTAGCGGCTGCAGGTATGGCATTAGCACTGGCAGGGGCCGTATTACAGGGCGTAACCCGCAATGATTTAGCAGACCCAGGAATTATAGGTATCAGTGCTGGCGCAGGTGTTGGGATTACTGTCTTTTATTTGCTAGTAGATGGCGACCTTCCTCACTTTGCCTATATTTTACCGATTGTCGGCTTTTGTAGTGCCTTAGTGACAGCACTGGGTATTTACTTTTTCTCTTATCAGCGTAATAAGGGTGTCCATCCCGTACAGTTTATTTTAGTAGGGGTAGGCGTAGCATCAGCCTTATCAGGGGTCATGATGGTATTAATATCCTCTGCTGAGCGGAGCGATGTACAATTTATTGCACAATGGCTAGCCGGAAATGTATGGGGCACAGATTGGCCATTTTTCTGGGCGCTAATGCCTTGGCTTGTACTGGGCATCCCTTACATGTTCTATAAAGCCAACGTTTTAAATGTCTTGGCCATGACGGAGCAAACAGCAGTCGGTCTTGGTATGAACATTGGGCGAGAACGTTTCCGATTATTAATTGTTGCGGTTGCACTAGCGGCTGCCGCGGTATCCGTAACAGGGGGAGTAGCCTTCATCGGTTTGATGGCTCCCCATATTGCAAAACAGCTCGTTGGTCCACGCTACCAATTCTTTTTACCACTGACGCTATTCATTGGCGCAAGCTTGCTAATGCTTGCTGATACCATTGGACGTGTTGCTATTGCAAGTGCAACGGTTCCTGCTGGGATTGTTGTTGCATTTATTGGCGCACCTTATTTTCTATATTTATTACGGAAGAATGTCTAGAAAAGTACTAATCAAAATTGAATGATGCTCGAAAGAAAAGACTTTTGTTCTAGCGAAAATAGGGGAATTTTTATTTTAGGCATTCTATATGGTAAGTTTTTAGGAACCTCATTCATTGAGGTTCTTTTTTTATATAATCATGGCAGGAGGTGATTAGATGATTTTATTAGAACGTCAAACATCAGAGACGCAAAAGATGCTAGAGGCACTTGTACAAAGACTTCCTATATCCCATAGTAAATACACAATATATTGTGAGCATTTAAGGCGCCTACAAGCAGGATTCGCTGGTGAACAGTTCGTTGATGCAAAATGGCTTGAACTTGACTTACCATTCCCCCACTATTTTCTTCATGACTTTCAAACAATGAATGACTTCGGTTCTACCCATCAAATGGACACCGTCTTTCTCTGTCCTCACTTTTTACTCATCCTAGAAATCAAAAATATTACAGGCAAACTTTCATATGATGCTTCGTTCGCTCAATTAACACGTACGACCGCAGATGATACGGTCGAAGGCATGACGGATCCATTTCTTCAGCTGGAACGGCATGTAGTATGGATGAAGAAGCTATTACAGAAGGAACGCATCGATTTACCAGTTTTGCATGCGGTGGTATTGGCAACGAAAAATGGTATTTTGACAAAGGGATTTGACGGGCTGCCTATCTTTCATGTGGCAGGGTTACGATTTTATTTACAAAAATGGATGGAGCGGCATCAACCTAGAGTAAGAGTAGACCTTTTGCGATTCGCCAACCTTTTATTATCCCTGCAAACTAAGTTGAAAAAAGAGGTAGAGGTGCCGTTCAAGGAAATAGTGAAAGGTGTGCTATGTCCACAATGTGTTAATGGGCAGCGATTATCGTATCACTATAAAAAATGGACGTGCCCACGCTGTGGATTGGTGGACGATGATGCATTGGTTCGAACATTAGAGGACTACAGGTTACTAGTCGGGCAGCAGGTAACCAATCGAAGCTTCCGCGAATTCTTTGGCATTGACTCTCCCGATTTAGCGTACAAGTTGATGCAACAACTCCCTTTGAAAGCGGAGGGTGTCAAAAAGCATCGGAAATATTGGATTAAGGAATAGCGAACTAAGCGTTACAATTCAAGCGGTCTGAATTGTAGCTTTTAGTGCTGTAGAGAGAAAGGGCGCTTGAAGTAGGTGGATAGAATGCTGAAAGTGACTGATAGAACAAGGAAAGTAGTGGATAGAACGCGCAAAGTGATGGATAGAGCAGAGAAAGTGGAGGATACGCTTCGTGTAAGTGGATAGATTGCTGAAAGTGACGGATAAAACAAGGAAAGTAGCGGATAGAACGCGCAAAGTGATGGATAGAACAGAGAAAGTGTAGGATACGCCTCGTTTAAGTGGATAGAGCAGGATACCACTCACCCCCAAGAGCGATGTTTCGCTTATTTCCTACTAGACAAATAGAGTTTTTAGGTATATAGTTAGCTAGGCTAACTAATATAAAAGGAAGTGATAGTGTGACAATTGAACAGGAATTTTTTAATCAGTACCGCTTAATGTATCGGCCGTTTATTAATCAGTTGAATGTGCAGCTTGAACCCTATCAGTTATATAGCTCACAGTGGGCAGTGCTTCGTTTCTTGAATGATAAGGGTCCACATTCATTTGTAGATATCGCGAATTTCATGTCTATAGAGAAGCCAAGTGTCACGAAGCTTGTACATAAACTGGTGGAGCTAGGCTATGTGGAAACGATGACGGGCAAGGATAAGCGTGAAAAGCTGGTACACCTATCAAAGCATGGGGAAGAGCTTGTGCTGGAAATAAAATCGCATCTACATCCATTTTTTGAGCAGGCTTTGGCAGGCGTGCCAAAACAAGATATTGACATTGCGACACAGGTTTTAGCAAGAATTTGTATGAATATTAATCAATAGGAGAGAGCAACGTGGAAGCAACCAGAAAGAAACTATGGACAAAAGATTTTTTAATTGTCTCACTTATTAATTTTACCATTACGTTAATCTTTTATTTATTAATGGTTACGATAGCAGCATATGCGGTGGAGCATTTTAATGCCTCTACAAGTACAGCGGGGCTTGTATCGAGTATTTTTATTATCGGGACACTATTAGGTCGTCTTGGGACAGGGCGTATTATTGGAGACTGGGGTAGCAAAAAAACATTATTTTGTGGACTATTATTATTTATGTTATCAACAATGTCTTATTTTATAGCAGGCAATTTACCACTGCTGATGATCAATCGTTTAGTACAGGGGATTGCACTAGGGATTGCCAGTACAGCAACAGGTACCATTATTGCACAAATTTTACCAGCTGAGCGTCGTGGAGAAGGGATTGGTTATTATAGCTTAAGCGCTATTCTAGCCACAGCCATTGGCCCATTTATTGGAATATTATTAACACAGCTATTTGCAGATTATCGTATGATTTTTGCAGTAGATTCTGTGTTAGCGATTATTTGTTTCTTTATGTATTACATTGTGACCGTGCCAGATGCACCGAAAAAAGCAAAGGATACAGCTGTAAAGGCTGGGTTTAAAGTGACGAACTTTATTGAAATGCGTGCAGTACCGATTGCCTTTGTGGCACTTGTGATTGGCTTTGCTTATTCAGGTGTGATGTCGTTTATGACGTTTTATGCAAAGGAGCTAGATTTAGTATCAGCAGGTAGCTACTTCTTTATTATCTATGCTATTGTCATTTTGGCTACACGTCCATTTACAGGGAAATTGCTTGATACAAGAGGGGCAAATATCATTATCTATCCATGCTTAGTGTTGTTTGCAATAGGCATGTATGCCTTTAGCTCAGCAACAACTACGATTGCCTTTTTAATCGCTGCCGCTTGTATCGGGATTGGCTATGGAAACTTCAACTCGGTGGCACAGGCAATTGCCATCAAAGTAACACCAAATGAGCGTTTAGGACTTGCGACATCTACGTATTTTATTTTTTATGATTTAGGCTTAGGTGTCGGGCCTTATTTCTTAGGCTTATTTGTACCATCTATGGGCTACAGCTCGATTTTCTTCTCGATGGTCTTTGTTATTTTAGTGTCGATTGTGCTTTATTACCTTTTACATGGAAAACATGAAAATTTGAAACAAGCAAAAATTTTGTAGATTAGAATCATTATATTGTAGAAAAAACGTCTTTTTTCTAGTTGTTTGTAAAGAATAACTGAAAAATGACGTTTTTTTCTATTTACAAAAATAGTTGTTGCAATAGATGATGATAATCATTATCATCACAATATAAAACAAATTCGGAAGTAGGTACGAAGTATGAAAAACAAATCATTTTTGTCGGTATTAGTAGCAGGAGGCATTTTAATGGCTGGCTGTGGCAATACAGAAGAAGTAAAAAAAGAAGATAAGCCAGCAACAGAACAGGCGGAGCAAGCTACAAAAGAGGTGGATTTATCTTCTGAATTATCAGCCTATCAACAATTTGCGTTAGAGCAAATGGATCAATTTTTACTAGATACAGAGAAATTTGTGAACCTATTCAAAGCAGGCGATATTGAAGGGGCAAAGGCAGCGTATGCGCCAGCACGTATGTATTTTGAACGCTCTGAGCCAATTGCGGAAAGCTTCGGTGATCTTGACCCTCGCATCGATGGACGTTTAGCAGATATTCAAGAAGAAGGTAAGGGTGAGGAAGAATGGTCAGGCTACCATAAGCTTGAGTATGCGCTTTGGGAAGAAAATACAACAAAAGGTTATGAGGCTGTAGCAGATCAGCTTCTTGCAGATGCGAAGGAATTGCATGCACTTGTGCAAACAGTGGAAGTGACACCTGACTTAATGATTACAGGTGCAGTAGATTTATTAAATGAAGTATCAACATCTAAAATTACAGGTGAGGAAGAAATTTACTCTCATACAGACCTTTATGATTTTAAAGCAAATATTGAAGGCGCAGAAAAAATCTTTGAGATTTTACGCTCAAAATTAGAAGCAAAAGATTCTACATTAGTGGCAACACTTGATGAAAAATTCAAAGCAGTAGACGATTTATTAGCACAGCATACAACGGCTGATGGTGGCTATATATCTTACGAAGAATTAACGGAGGAAAACACAAAAGCACTGGCAGCAGCGGTGAATCAGCTTGGAGAACCATTAAGTCAAATGGGTATCATTTTGGAGTGAACATAAACAATGACAACGTCAAACGAGGAAAAATTTATAAATAAAAAAATTTCTAGACGTGATATGTTAAAGCTAACAGGTATCGGTGTGGCAGGTGTTGCCATCGGTGCCTCTGGCTTGGGTGGTGTCATGAAAGCAATGGGCTATGATGTCTTTGAGCCAGTAGCAGATAGCACGACGGCTAGCAATAAGGTCAATTTCTATGGCAAGCATCAGTCAGGTATTGTGACACCTGTACAGACGAATATTTATTTTGCTTCTTTAGATGTATTAGTGACATCAAAGAAGGAACTACAAGCGTTGTTCCAGCAATGGACACCCCTTGTTGTGCGTTTAATGAATGGTGAAGTCATGGTCGATGTATCGACAAATACAAGAGTGCCAACTGGCGATACTGGAGAGGCAGAGGGCTTAGATGCATCTAATCTATCCATTACCATTGGTGTCGGGCCTTCATTATTTGATAAACTGGGCATCCAGCATTTAAAACCAGCGGAGCTAAAGGATTTACCACATTTCCCTAAAGATCAGCTACAGAAAGAATACACAGGTGGTGATTTGTGTATTCAGGCTTGTGCAGATGATCCGCAGGTGGCCTTCCATGCTGTTCGTAATCTAGTACGAGCTGCTTCAGGTAAAGTAGAAATAAAATGGTCACAGGCGGGCTTTAACTCGTTTCCAGCTAGTGGAGGGACACCACGAAACCTCTTCGCCTTTAAGGACGGTACTGTAAATCCAGCCATTACGGATGAAAAAGACTTAAATGAGGTCGTGTGGGTGGATAAAGGCTGGTTAAAGGGTGGCTCTTATTTAATTGCACGTAAAGTTCAAATGCATCTTGAAACTTGGGATCGTACATCATTGAAAGATCAAGAGGCAACATTTGGCCGTTACCGCGACAGTGGGGCACCTTTTGGCAAAACAAAGGAATTCGATGATTTTGATGTAGAGGCAAAGGATGATAAGGGCAATTATATTATGCCTGATACATCACATGTCCATTTGGCGCGGAAATCAGGTGCGCGTATTTTGCGACGCTCTTATTCTTATGCGTCAGGCGTGATGTCGAATACAGGGACCCATGATGCGGGGCTAATCTTTATTTCTTTTCAAAAAGACCCAGCCCAATTTACAACCATCCAAAATAGCTTAGGGCGTATGGATAAAATGAATGAGTACATTACCCATCGAGGCAGTGCCGTGTTTGCTTGCTTCCCTGGTGTACAAAAGGGGAGTTATTTAGGTGAAGCACTTTTTAACGCGCTGTAGTATCGTGTTTGCCCTTATGCTGACTTTAGCTTTACCTGTGCAAGCTGCGCAGTCCTATAGTCATCTCTATATTGCGATTAGTGATGCACTGATGAATACAAAGCAGGATAAAGAGGCGGAGGCCAAGCAGGCACTTGAACAATTTGCTATTGATTGGGCTAAAGTATCTTCAGAGCAGAAAGAGGCAAAAGCAAAGGTTGATGAAATCCTTGCACAGGCTACTGAGGCAACGTCTAAGGATGAGCGTTTAGAGGCGCTATCCGCACTATCCAATGCATTGCGTGCATTAGAAAAGCTTGAAAATCCAGTGGATGAAGCGGCACAGCGAGCAGAGTTTGGACAAAAATTTAAGCCGATAATGGCAGACTTTGAAAAAGCTTTAGCAAGTGGTGATATTCAGGCCATTGATGAAGCCTACAAAGATTTTAATAGTAAATGGAATAAAAATGAGCGACCTGTGCGTGAACAAAGTATCGCAATGTACGGGCAAATCGAAACACAAATGGCATTTCTTCGTATCTCTATTTCTGCTGAGGAGCCTGATGTAGCGCTTATGCAATCTCAATTTGCTGCTTTAAAGCAAACGATTGAGGATTTTGTAGCTGGTAAAGAAACAGCCGAAGTGGTAGAGGGGGAGTATTCATTAGCGACATTAATTGCCTATATAGATGAGGCCAATGATTTTGTCAATGCTGGTGATTACCAGGCGGCTTCAAATAAAATACGTGAGTTTATTACCATTTGGCCAAGCGTAGAAATTGAAATCTCCACACGTAATGGTAGTCTTTACACGAAAATTGAAAGTGATATGCCGATTATCGCGAGTGATTTATTAAAATCCAACGTCGATCAGCAAGCTATTACCAAACAATTAAATATATTCCGTACTGAAATTGAGCTAATTCAAGGGGATACCGATTACACCATTTGGGACGCTGCGTTAATTTTATTACGCGAAGGACTAGAGGCATTACTGATTATTTTAGCCTTAGTGTCATTCCTTAATAAATCAGGACAAAACAAGATGCGCAAATGGATTTATGTCGGAGCGTTTGTCGGCGTTCTATTATCCGCCGTAGCTGCCATCCTTATGTCGACGATTTTAAATTCGGCAACGATTGATACGAATCGCGAGTTAATGGAAGGCTATGTAGGGTTAATTGCTGCAGCGATGATGATCGGTGTGGGTATTTGGCTGCATAGTAAATCAAGCGTGGTCAGTTGGAATCGCTATATTTCCAAACAAATGGGTAATGCCATTTCGAGTGGCTCTATTTTTGCGATGGCTATGATTAGCTTTTTATCGGTCTTCCGTGAAGGTGCAGAAACACTAGTCTTTTATGCGGGGATTGCACCTAAAATGGAAACGTCGCAGTTTATACTTGGAATTGTGGTGGCACTGCTCATTCTTGCTGTACTTGCAGTTGTGTTATTTAAAGCAAGTGGCAAAATTCCAATTCACAAATTTTTTGCAGTAGCAACTATTTTAATTTATGTGCTAGCCTTTAAAATTATTGGTGTCAGTCTGCATACTTTGCAGCTGACAGATAATCTGTCCACAACGATTGTTGATGGCTTACCTGTTATTAGCTTGATTGGCTTCTATCCAACGGTGGAAACAATCATAGGACAGTCTATTTTACTTGTGTTAGTGGCGGCTACTGTGCTTTATAAAAAGAAACAAGCCTAATGAAAAAGGGTAGATGAGCGTAAAACGCCATCTACCTTTTTTTATTGCCAATGAGCAGGTCGTTTTATATAGGAAGGTAATTTAGTCGAACGATCCCCCTGTGCGGCGTTGATTTGCATTTGGGTTAAAAACAGACTTGTTGAAAGATCAGCACCGCGTAAATTGGTATCTCGCAAATCAGCCCCGATGAAATCTACTCCCTGTAAATTTGCATCTTGAAGATTAGCTGCTATTAAATAACTCCCCCTTAGATCAGTCGCTCGTAAATCCTTGCCTTTTAAATTTTTGCCCATCCAATCAGCCCCACGCTGATTCAAGTTTCTAGAAGTCTTTCCCTTCACACTGTGCTGGCGAATTTGTTCGCTAGTTTGGAGCAATAGTGCATTGATCGGCATACGAATAGCTACCATATCCAATGCTAATAAGGTATCTGCATCCTGAGCTATTGTCTGCTGTAGGTGCTTCAATTGAGCAAGTAGCTGTTCATAAAGCATATTATCCACCTGATAGGACAAAGCCTCCGCCACATACGCAATCATTTCGTAAAGCTGTTCCATAATAGGAAAAACACGAAACATCTTGTCAGCATGCTCACGAGATTGTCGCCAATCCTGTCCATGAAATGTCACCTGTGAAACCTGTTGACCTGCGCCTAGGCAATCAAAAACGGTACAGCCCTTAAAACCTGTCTCTCGTAGCTGACTATGTATGTGACAGCTATAGTTATCCTGCAAATTAGGACATGGCGTGCCTGCGGGTTTATTGATCGCAAAATCACTAGAAGCCACAATATTTAAAGCGGTACAGCACAAGCCAAAACAGCTTTGACAATCTGCCTGTAGACTGTGTCGGATTTTTGTACCAATGGTTTTTGTCTGATTAGACATCCTCATTTTCCTCTCTGATCTTATCCATTTAGTTACTATTTTAACACTAACAAGCTACCAGTTAAAATAGAGAGCAAACTGTATTTTGAAAGATAGTAGGGGATATGGTATTCTTCTTCAAAAGAGTTGTAAAGAAAAGTGGTGGTGGAACATGGGGTAACGGTCAATGAATTATTACAATTGCCATCTTTTCGTGGCGCAGAGGTGTTAACAGGGCGAGATAATCTGCACCGTACCGTATCATCTCTATCTGTATTAGAGGTATCGAATGTTGATTTTTATTCGAAAATTATTAACCGTGTACAGGAGGAATGGTATGCAGAGGAGCTTGTCATTAGCTCCTTTTACTCCATTCGAGATAGTGTGGAGCAGCAATGTGAAACGATTCAGCATTTACATGATTTAGGAGAGCTGGGGCTTATTTTATATTATGTCGGTATTGTATTGCCTGATATTCCAGAAGAAGTGCTTGCGTTAGCGGAGGCACAAGGCTTTATTATCATTTGTATGCCGCGAAATGATTATTCACTGCGCTATAACGAGGTTATCTATGAGGTTATGGAAGCGATTGTTAGTAATCAAGGCGTTAATGATCATTTTGTCAAAGAGACATTAGAAAAGGTATCGTTACTACCTGAGCATTTAAGAAGTGTTGAAATTACACTGAAAATGCTTTCAGATCGTTTAAAGGCGAATATTGTACTCACCAATAGTCATTTTGACATTGTGAACCAAGTGATGTGGCCACGAAATTCATCATTAGATGTAGCGAATGTCATTGAAGAATGCTCCCAATCCAATTTTCAGAGGGAAGCAGGCAAGCTCGAGCTGCTAAGAAGTGATGTCGCCTGTGTCGTAGACTATAAAAGAGTACATCAAAAAAATGGCGAGCCGCTATTTTTATTTCTGATTAAAGAAAATACAAAATTACCTGCTAAGACAATTGAAAAAGTAAGTGAGGTTGTGCAAGTAGCCATAAATTTATGGGGAGACAAGCATGATGAGGTTAGTGAATATGCCTTAGTTAAAGCTATTATCAATGACGAAGGGGAGAAAATGAGAAGATTAGCCAATCTTCTTCATATTGATGTTTCCGCCATTCAAATGATGTGGCTTGTCTACATGCATGATTTAGCAGACGAAAAAAGAATTCGCGATGAATTAGAAGAGCAACTGTCCAAATATTATCAAACAAGAGTCATCCAATGCATTGACCATTGTATGATTGTACTGGTAGGCAATTGCTTTTATAAGTATCATGAGTTTGAGATTGCCATTGAATATAGTGAAACTACTCAGTATGATGCCCAAATCGCAGAAATTGTTTATGCACCTAAAATGAGAAATACAAAGTCTGTTCGTCAAATGTATCAATTGGTCAATCAGGTGGGGGACAAAGCCCATACGATTTATCCGATGCGAAAATTGTTTACTGCAGCGGAAGTGCGCTCCATGAAAAGGGCAATTGATGTCAGTAAGCAGGGCGAGGAAATGATTGAAGAATATTTGTCTGTAATTGAACCCATTATACGTGACCATGATTCCTTGCAGACTTTGATAACCTTTTTATTAGATGCAAATGCTAGTGTGGAGCGCTGTGCAGAGCTCCTCTATATCCATAAAAACACGGTGAAATACCGCATCAAAAAAATTAGTGAGCTGATTGGCACAGATGTTACCGTATATTCGGAATTTTATGATGCCTACATGGCTTGCATGCTATATCGATTGATTAATGATTAGAATAATCTGAAATTTTGTCATTTTGAACAAAATTTCAGATTATTTTTTTCATTTGCGCAAAAGACTCAACTCTTACCTATCTTCTATAATTAAAAACATTAATCCATCACCAAATAAGGAGGGAGTCACATGCAAAATGAAAATAAAGGTCAATCTTGGTATAGCTTAGGCATTATTTGGGCTGGTGCCATGATTTGTATTCCCAGTTTATTAGTCGGTAACGCACTGATTACCAATATGAGTTTATCAAAGGCACTGGCTGTTGCTTTTGTAGGCTATGCTATTGTCGTGATCATCATGATTTTGCAAGGCATGCAAAGCAGTGATTTAGGAAAGCCCACTGTCCATATAGCAGGACAAGTGTTTGGAAAAAAGGGCTCTCGTACAATATTATCCATTATCTTAGCTATTGCTTGCTTAGGGTGGTTTGGCATTCAGGCCAATGTGTGTGGCGTAGCCTTAGCAAATTTATTAGCAATCTATCATTTGAATATACCTATTCCAATCGCTTCATTCATTAGTGGTATGGTCATGGTCGTATCCGCACTTTATGGGATGAAGGTGTTGCGTATTTTAAGCTATATCGCCGTACCATTGCTCGTCATCATTTGTCTGTATGGTTTAGGTCAAATATTAACTGGTGAGCAACTACAGCTCGTTCGGGATTATCAGCCACAGGGCAATATGAGCTTTATGGATGGTTTAGCTGTAACGATTGGGTCCTTTGCATTAGGGGCTGTTATAGCGGGTGATTATTCGCAATTTTCAAAAAATCGTTCAGACGTTTTCAAAGCCGCTACATTAGGGATTATTCCTGCAGGGGTGCTAATGATTGCTGTGGGAGCTGTCTTAACGATTGCCTATCAAACAAGTGATATTACAGCAGTCTTTCTGCATATCGCAACACCCTTTATTGGTGGAGTGGGTCTGATTTTAGCAACATGGAAAACCAATTTGGTCAATGCAATTTCAGGTGGAATTGCCTTAATTAATGTATTTGATGTTGCTAAAAACAAAGAACGATTAGCCATAGGTGTGGCGGGTACAATTGGCACAATCTTAGCCGTTGTAGGGATTTTAAATTATTTTACACCTATCATGTCAATTTTATCGGCGATGATTCCGCCTGTTGCAGGGGTGATGATTGCTTCCTACTGGGTCATTCATAAAGGCAAAACAGATAGCTGGCAGGAAGTTGAAGGGGTCAATCGATTAGGTGTATTTTCTTGGCTAGTAGGTGCTGTAATTGCCTGTATGCCAGTGGTATTTTCCTTATTCCCTGCATTGCCAGCACTACCAAACCAACCGATGATTGGCATCATTATTTCATTCGTGATTTATTATGTTGGGTATCGTGTATCTGTACAAAAAACGGTCATATTGGAGGAACATAGATGAGATATTTAGATCAGGCAGCTATTGAACATATTGCCATAGGGGCAGCATTTTTAGGAACAGGTGGGGGAGGAGATCCCTATATTGGAAAATTAATGGCGCTTTCTGCTATCGAAAAAAATGGCCCTGTAAAATTGTATTCAGTGGATGAAATTGCGGATGATGATTTTTTCATTCCAGCCGCAATGATGGGGGCACCATCAGTTTTAGTAGAAAAATTCCCACGTGGCGATGAGTTTGTTAAGGTTTTCCAAAAGCTTGCCCAATATTTAGGGAAAGAAAAAATTGCAGGTACCTATCCAATGGAAGCAGGTGGGGTCAATTCGATGATTCCTATTGTAGTAGCAGCACAGCTTGGCTTACCATTGATTGATTGTGATGGCATGGGGCGTGCATTTCCGGAATTACAAATGGTGACATTCCACTTAGATGGGATTTCGGCAACGCCAATGGCCATCACTGATGAAAAAGGGAATATTGGTATTTTTGAAACCATTGATAATAAATGGACCGAGCGTATCGCCCGAACAGCAACAGTAGAAATGGGCGCTAGTTCTTTAGTGAGCCTCTACCCAACAACGGGTGCGCAAATTAAACAAAGCGGTGTTCATCATATAGTGACGCTTTCTGAAAAAATTGGTGAAATTATTGCCTCGAAAGACCAAGAGGTGAACGATAAGCTACAAAGCCTTTTAAAGCTTACGGATGGATATGAGCTTTTCCAAGGAAAAATAGTGGATGTTATTCGTGAAACGAAGGGTGGCTTTAACCTAGGTAAAATGAATCTTGAAGGTATTGAATCTTATAAAAATGATCAAATGAAGGTTCATTTCCAAAATGAAAACTTATTAGCTGAGAAAAACGAGCAGGTTATAGCGATGACACCAGACTTAATTTGTTTGGTGGATTATGAAACTTTATTGCCTGTTACAACAGAGAGCTTAAAATATGGTAAACGTGTGCGTGTGATTGGCTTACCAGCACATGAAAAATGGCGTACAGCAAAAGGTATTGAAACAGCTGGACCCAAATACTTTGGCTATGAATATGAGTATACGCCAATTGAGGAATTGGTGAAAAAGGAGGTAGCAGAGCATGTATAAAATTGGAATCGATGTAGGTGGAACAAACACAGATGCCATCCTTTTAGACCATAATAGCCAGCTTATTTACAGTGTGAAATCACCAACAAGCTTAGATATTAAAACAGGGATTGAAAAGTCACTGCAACAATTACTAGAGGGTGCAAATATTGACAAAACAAAAATTACTCATGCGATGTTAGGGACAACACAATGCACCAATGCCATTGTTGAACGTAAAAAGCTAGCAAAGGTTGGTGTCATTCGACTAGGTTATCCAGCGACGGCTTCCGTACTCCCTTATACAGCTTGGCCAGCAGATATGATTGATAAATTATCTGGTAATTATGCCATTGCCCATGGTGGTTATGAATATGACGGCCAATTATTGAGTGCGCTTGATCAACAGGAAATTACAAAACTACTGGAGGAATGGCGTGGTCAAGTAGAATCCATTGCGATTGTTGGTGTCTTTTCCTCTATTAAAAATGATCAAGAATTGCAGGTTCGTGAATGGATTCAAGAAGTCTATGGCGAGGAATTCCCAATTTCCTGCTCCTCATTAATAGGTTCAGTCGGGTTAATAGAACGTGAAAATGCTACGATTCTAAATGCTGCATTATGTAAGGTGATTGAGACAACAACACAGGGCTTTGTACAGGCGTTACAAGCGGAAGGCATTTTTGATGTAGAGGTGTATCTATGCCAGAATGACGGTACATTAATGTCTATCGACTACGCCAAGCAATTCCCAATTTTAACAATTGCCTGTGGACCAACAAATAGTATCCGTGGAGCATCGTATTTATCTCAAATTCAAAACACAATGGTATTGGATGTTGGGGGTACCACTTCAGATATCGGTGTATTACAGGATGGTTTCCCGCGAGAATCCTCGGTCGCAGTTGAAGTGGGAGACATTCGGACAAACTTTAGGATGCCAGATATTATTTCAGTCGGACTTGGCGGGGGAAGTATTGTTCGTGTGAACGGCAACAAAATTACAGTCGGGCCGGATAGTGTAGGCTATAAAATCAGTGAGGAGGCCCTTGTTTTCGGTGGCTCGACCTTAACGACAACAGATATCGCTGTCCGTTTAGGCTTAGCAGATGTAGGTGATTCCACGTTAGTGGCACATATTGATGAAGCCTTTGCCAAAGCCGTTCAAGAAGAAATTTCTTCGTTACTAGAACAGGCGATTGATAAGATGAAAACTTCCTCAGAGGATGTGTCATTAGTCTTAGTAGGGGGTGGTGGTATCATTGTGCCAGAAAATATTCGGGGCGTTTCCACAATTGTAAAATCTGAATACGGTGGTGTTGCGAATGCCATCGGAGCCTCGATTGCACAAATTAGTGGTCAATATGAGCAAATTTATATTTATTCCAAAGAACCGCGTGAGGAATCCTTGAAGGATGCACAAAACAAGGCTGTGAAACAAGCCGTATTAGCAGGTGCTCTTGAAGATACCATTGAGCTAGTGGAAGTAGAAGAAACACCTCTCGCGTATCATCCAGAAAATGCAACAAGATTGAAGGTAAAAGTAGTAGGGAAAATGGTGTAACAGTCAAAGGAAGAGTCCTAGTTAAACAGGGCTCTTCCTTTTATTAATTGCTCAAATGAATGAATCACTGCATCAGGTTTAATGTCAGTAGGATTCGTGAGCCGATGAGGATTGTACCATATGCCCTTCATCCTTGCTCGCTGACAACCAGCAATATCTTTTGCTAAGTCATCCCCAACGAATAAGGTTTCATTTGGCTGAACTTGGAGCTGATGTAGAGCTAATTCAAATATGCGTTTGTCAGGCTTAGTTAAGCCTACTTCCTCCGAAATAAGGATAACATCAAAATAGCTAGCTAAACCTGTATGTGTGATTTTAGCCTTTTGTCGCTGTGTAGAGCCGTTTGTGATAATGCCAACTTGTACTTGCTTCTTAATCGTTTGGAGAACCTTCAACACATGTTGATCAATAGAAAAGCAATATGGAAACTGCTGATCCCAAAAATCTTGCATGTCATGGCGAGGTAATTGAAAGGTTGATGGAAACGCATCAAAAAACGATGATAAAACATTGGTTTTATCAGCAATCCCATAGTCTCTTTTATCGTATTCCTTAAATCTTTCCAGCATGTCCTTTTTGAGCATACCCTGAATAGCACCATAGTATTTTTCCAAAATAATATAAAACAGGTTATCGACAGCATGATCTCGATTAAGTAAGGTATCATCTAAATCAAATAGTATCGCTTTCAACGAGCTTCATGTACTTTCTTGCTCATCAAGAGGTTTTCGTTTATGTTTTTCATTAATAATTTTTTTGTTTAGGATCGTTACCTTGCCAACCATGAGCAACCTCATATCTTCCACAATATACTTAGCTAGCTCTTCGTCCGATATGTCATCTCCATCAATATCAAGGCGAAAATCCTGCCCTTGTATGCCACCACCATTGGTAAATTCAATTTCAAAATCAAAGACAACTCTTTTATCCATTCAAGTACCACCTTACGCTTAGTGTTAGAGTGCTATCCATATATTCTGTGTTTAATAGGTGAATACCTTCTTTGAGCATAAGCGTAATTGTTGAGTAAACAAAATTTCCTTTTTCTTGTATTTACCACTTGCCAACAAAAAAGTCATAGTGTAATATGTGACTAGTACACTATGACACGAGGTGTTGTGATTGAAAAGCTTTACAGGACTTTTAAAAAAAGAATGGGTACTTTATCGCTCATGGTTTCTAGTAGGGATATTTATGGGACTTATGCTATCTTGGATCGTTCCATATATCTTACATCAGTATGTCGATCTCTTTGCACATGAGCATCAACTAGCATTTGCATTTACGATGCTCGTCCTTTTTCTAGGTGGATTCTATTCTATCTTACAATTTTTAGCATCGATGCGTTTGGATATTAAAGCAAAGGAGAGCTGGCTCCATTCAACAAGCTCTATCACAAAGCTTATCGGAGCAAAATTGGTTTGCTCATTAGTAGGTTATGTCCTCTTCACTATCCTTTTCACGAGTATAGCCATTTTCAATATTAAGGATGAGCTGATCGCGAGCGCTGGACAAATTTTATTAGTTTTGGTAATAATTGTTATTATATTGGCGATTTTACAATTAATGCTATTTATCGTTCTTTTATTCTTTTTAGCTTTTTATTTGCAATTGAAGCGCATAATAGGTCGTTTTTCAATTGTGCTGACAATGATTGTGTTTTATGTAACCACAGCTGGTTGGGCGCGGGTAACGGAGAGTCAGCTGTATCGAACGATCTTCCTCCATGGAGAAGTTTCGCTTCAAAACATCGAACACTATCTACCAAAAGCGAAAGAAATGACGATGGAATGGATGCTTGGCTCGATATATGTCGTTGAGGAAATAGCCATTACGTTATTACTACTACTGCTGTTTTTAGCAGCATCGAAGTGGCTTGAAAGGGTGGTTTTACGATGACGATGGATTTTTCGCGTGACAAACCCATTTATAGCCAGCTTGTCGATCGAATTTGTGGAGACATTTTGAAGGGGAAGTTGGAGCTAGGTGATCGACTTCCCTCTGTTCGAGAATATGCAGTAGAAACAGGTGTCAATGTCAATACGGTGCAACGTGTATATAAGGAGTTAGAGGCAATGAATATAACGGAAACCAAACGAGGACAGGGTACATTTATTACGAGCAATGAGGAGCGCATTGAGTTATTGCGTGAAGAGATGAAAAATCAGCTGGCTGAAAATTTTTTAACATCGATTGAGGCATTAGGCTTTTCGAAGGAAGAGATGCTTGTGGTTTTGAAAAATAAAGCGTGAGGTGAAGGGATGTTACAGCTATCAAATGTATCTTTTCAATATAAGAAAAAGCCAGTTTTACAGGATCTATCCTTCTCCTTTCCGATTGGACAAATCATTGGACTAGTTGGGGAAAATGGTAGTGGTAAATCTACGCTTATGAAAGTTTTGGCTGGTTTACTGAGACCCACTGCTGGTGAGATCACACTAGAGGGTAAGCCCGTCACACGTAGAAGTGCTGACAAAATTGCTTATTTACCAGATACAGATTTATTTTTTGAGTACTACACGGGTGAACAGCTTTTCCAGCATTATGCTTCGCAATTTGAAGATTTTTCCTATGATAAAGCCTGTATCGTCGCACAATTTTTACAGGTAGATACGCGCACAAAGCTACGCCAATTATCAAAGGGTAATCGTGGTCGCATGAAAATGGCTGCCACCCTTGGACGAGAGGTTCCTTATTATGTCATGGACGAACCATTTGCTGGGCTAGACCCAATTGTGAGAGAGCAGTTGATTAAAGGCTTAATTCAATTTACGGACATCGAAAATCAAACGATTTTGCTATCCACACATGAATTATATGAGGTAGAGCCTATTTTAGATCAAATTATTTTATTGCAGGCAGGATCAATCATGGCCTATGAGAATGTGGAAACATTACGCGATGTGGCTAATAAGGATGCAGTTGAGTGGATGAAAGGGTTTTATCGTCCTTCAGTAAAAGACAGCTAAAGGTGAAGAAAGAATCGTCAATAAAGCAATGTTGTCGTGCCAGACTGCATAATGCTCAGGCGAAATAGATTAGAAAGGGTGAAAAATATGACAGAACCGATTGTACAATTGCAAAATTTATCGAAAACTATTCGAGGAAAGCAATTAATTCAACAGTTAAACATTGATTTATATCCAGGCCAAATTACAGGATTTTTAGGACCGAATGGAGCGGGGAAAACAACAACAATCCGAATGATGACAGGGCTTATGCATCCAACAGAGGGCAATGTCATCATCGACGGGCTTTCACTGAAGGAGCATTACGAGGAAGCCATTAGTAAGGTTGGTGTGATTGTTGAAAATCCAGAAATGTATAAATTTATGTCAGGCTATAAAAATTTACTACATTTTGCACGTATGCATAAAAATGTAACAAAGGAACGAATTCAGGAGGTCATTCAACAGGTTGGGCTCGAAAATCGTATACATGAAAAGGTCTCTACATATTCACTTGGTATGAGACAACGACTAGGATTAGCCCAGGCGTTATTGCACAGACCGAAATTTTTGATTTTAGATGAGCCGACGAATGGCTTAGACCCTGCTGGTATTCGTGAGTTTCGTATGTACCTGCGTAAGATTGCTTCAGAAGAGGGCGTATCCGTCTTTGTCTCAAGTCACTTGTTATCAGAAATTGAATTGATGTGTGATCGAGTGGCTGTGATTCAAAATGGGCAGCTGATTGATCTGCGCGATATTCATAATGAAAGCTCATCGTTTTATTATGTGGAGGCACAGCCAAAAGAGCAGGTGTCTGCTTATCTGGAACAGTGTGACTTTAACTTTGTAGCAGAGAATCAAGGCTATGTGGTGGAAATGAAGAAAGAGGATGTCCCAGCTATGACTACACAACTAGTCCAAGCGGGTATTCAATTATTTGCTGTACAGCCACATCAAAAAACATTAGAGGATCAATTCTTAGAAATGACTGGAGGCGGACAAATTGCTGAAGCTAATTCAAAATGAGTGGATGAAATTATGGCATAAAAAAGGAACATGGGCAATGGTGGCCATGCTGATTCTTGTCATTCTTGTTCCTGCTGGAATCACCAAATATTATGAAGTAAAATCCCCGACGGAAGGCTCTTGGCAGGACATAGAGCAGGATGCCATTCAATCTTATAAAGAGACGCTAGCAGGTGAAGATTTAACGGAGGAAGATAAGGCATACTTTCAAGAGCAGATGGCTATTTCTGAATATCGTTTAGCGAATGATGCACCAAGTCAAAAAGATAGTAGTCTTGCAAGCTTTATGTCCTTTACAAGTGGTATGCTTACGCTTGTTACTTTATTTACAGTCATTACCGCAGCTAGTATTGTATCGAGCGAATTTTCAACAGGGACGATTAAAATGCTCTTAACGCGTCCAATGTCCCGTGCAAAAGTGTTAACGTCTAAATTACTGACAACATTCCTTTTTGGTTTGTTATTGTATGTGGTCAATGTTGTGGTAAGTGCCCTTATCGGCTTAGTCTTGTTCGGCATGGGAACAGGTGTGGAATTAGAAATGGTCAATGGACAGGTCGTTGAAAAGGCTGTATGGAGCGATTTAGCCTATCATTACCTATTATCTGGTGGCGATTTTGTGATGTCTACATTATTTGCCTTTTTGATTGGCTCAGTATTCCGTTCAAGCTCATTAGCAATCGGTTTAACGATGTTCCTTTCTTTTACAGGCGGCATGATAGTTATGTTCTTAAGCCGATACGACATCGTCAAATATATTTGGCTCACACATTCTGATTTAACACAGTATGAGCATGGTGGTGGCTCCATGATTGCTGATGTGACGTTACCCTTCTCATTAATTGTACTTGCTATATACGCAGTAGTTTTCCTTGTCATTAGTTATTCAACCTTTATGAAACGTGATGTCACGGCATAAGCTAAAGAAGAACTGTGCCCTAATTTTGGATTAGGGTGCAGTTTTTTTGTTTAACATCACGAAATATTAAAAAAGTATTTATTTTTTTTTGAATTGCGCCTATAATAATAGCAACTTAGTGAAAACGCTTTTTTTTTACTAAAGTGGTCTAGACAACTATACCAAAGGGGGATAAAGAATGTTTGCTTTCTTACAAAAAATCGGTAAGTCGCTCATGTTTCCAATCGCAACATTACCAGCAGCAGCATTACTATTGCGTTTAGGTTCAGCGGATATGCTTGGGGCAGTACCGAATGAAGCCATCCAGTACATTGCTAGTATTATGGCCGCTTCTGGTAATGCTATACTAGGGAATTTACCAATTATTTTTGCTATCGGTATTGCAATGGGGTTTGCACATGATAGCAGTGGTGGCGCAGCTCTAGCAGGTGCGATTGCGCATCTTGTTTTAGTCGCCGTTTTAGGGACTGTTAACGAAGAATTAAATATGGGTGTGTTTGGTGGTATTATTGCCGGTATTACGGCAGGCTTATTATATAACAAATATTATAATGTGAAATTTCCAGAATGGTTATCATTCTTCGGTGGACGGCGCTTTGTACCGATTATTACGTCCATCACCATGGCAATTTTAGGTAGTATTTTAGCAATTGTTTGGGGACCAATTCAAGGTGGTATTGATGCTGTCGGTAATTGGATGATTGGTGCAGGATCACTTGGCGTAGGGATGTATGGCTTCTTCAACCGTCTATTAATTCCAGTGGGTCTCCACCATGTAATCAATACAATTATTTGGTTTGATTTCGGTGAATTTACAAATGCTGCAGGCGAAATCGTGAAAGGGGATATCAACCGCTTCCTAGCAGGAGACACAACAGCTGGACATTTCCAAGCTGGTTTCTTCCCCATCATGATGTTTGGCTTACCAGCAGCCTGTCTAGCAATGTATTTTGCGGCGAAAAAAGAAAAGCGTCCAATCGTTGGAGGGATGTTCGTTTCCATCGCTTTAACAGCCTTTTTAACGGGTGTTACAGAGCCTATTGAATTTTCCTTTATGTTCTTATCACCAGTTCTTTATGGTATTCATGCTGTATTAACAGGTATTTCATTGGCTGTGGCCTATCTCGTTGGATTCCGTGACGGCTTTGGGTTCTCTGCAGGCTTAATTGACTACTTACTCAACCTTGGTCTGGCAGATAAACCATGGCTCTTATTACCTTTAGGTTTAGGCTTTGGGGCGATTTACTTTGTGGTATTCTATTTCTTAATCAAAAAATTAGACTTAAAAACACCAGGACGTGAAGACGATGAGGATGAGGATGGCGAAGTAAATGCTATTGCTGATGATGTCGATTTACGTGCATATTATACAATTGAAGCATTAGGTGGAAAAGACAATATTAAGCAAGTGGATTATTGTACAACTCGCCTACGATTATTAGTACAGGATTCTGCTAGCGTCGATGAAAAAACATTGAAGCAAACAGGTGCAAGAGGAGTTATGCGTATTAGTAAAACCAATGTCCAAGTAATCATTGGGACATCTGTTGAGTTTTTAGCTGAAGCCATAAAAGAACGTTTGAAAAAAGGCAATCCAGCACCAGCCAATGTAGGACTTCCATCAGCTCAGCCTGTCATGGAAGAAACGGTGAAGAATGACACGATGACATTCCGTGATTTCGAAATGCCAATGACGGGTGATTTATTGCCTTTAACAGAAGTGCCTGATGAGGCATTTTCAGCAGGCTTGATGGGCCCAGGTTTCGGGATACGTCCGACAGATGGAGCAGTCTATGCACCATTTGATGGTCAAGTAGTGATGGTGTTCCCAACAAAGCATGCAATTGGCTTAAAATCTGATACGGGCATTGAAGTATTAATTCATGTTGGCTTAGATACGGTCAAACTAAATGGTGATGGTTTTGATCTGCTCGTTACAGATGGTCAAAAAGTTAAGCGTGGGGATGCGTTATTAAAAGCAGACCTTGTACAGATTGAAGGGCAAGTACCTTCTGTCATCACACCAGTTGTCTTTACAAGCTTAATGGGGCAAGAGATTACACTTGAAAAGACTGGCTATCAACGAGCAGGCTCAACGAATATTATTACAATGAAGAAGTAACAACTAATGGGGCTGTTAGCGAAGGTATACAGAGGCAATGAGCTATTGCACACGGATGCCTTTTCGACAGCCCTTGTTCAAGAAGGAGATGTTTTTCTTGAGTTTACTCATTCGAAATATCACAGTAGTGAATGGCAATGGACGAGATGAACAGGTAGATGTATGGATGAAGGATGGTAAAATTGCGCAAATTGCTCCTCAGCTTGATATCCACGATGTAGAACAGCTTGATGGTTCAGGGAAATTTTTATTGCCAGGATTTATTGATATGCACATTCATGGATCCGCTCAAATGGATACGATGGATGCTTCTGATGAAGGGCTTCATACGATGGCTCAATCCCTTTTAAAAGAAGGAACGACAAGCTTTTTAGCTACAACGATGACACAAAGCTATGACAACATTGAACGAGCTATTGAAAATGTAGCACAGTTCCAGCCACAGCCAGATGAAGCAGAGGTACTAGGTATTCATATCGAAGGGCCATTTGTTTCAAAGCAGCGAGCAGGGGCACAGCCTCTTGAATATATTGTCGAGCTAGATTTAGATATATGGACAAAATGGCAGCAACTAAGTGGCCATAAAATTAAGCAAATTACGCTAGCACCAGAAGAACCGAATGGCATGGCAGCTGTGCAAAGTATTTCTGCTAGCGGTGTCATTGTTTCAATTGGTCATTCGGATGCTACCTTTGAGCAAATGCAACAAGCGGCTCAATTAGGTGCCACACAGGGGACACACTTATACAACCAAATGCGTCCATTCCACCATCGAGATCCAGGTGTAGTTGGCGGTGTCCTGCTGCTAGATGCGATTAAGGCAGAACTGATTGTTGATTTTATCCATATGCATGAAGGCGCTGTGGAAATGGCCTATCGCTTAAAGGGAGCAGACGGGCTTATTTTAATTACAGATGCCATGCGCGCAAAGGGAATGCCCTACGGAGCATATGATTTAGGCGGTCAAACAGTTCATGTGACAGAAGCAGGTGCCCATTTGTCAAATGGATCGTTAGCAGGCAGTATTTTAAAAATGGATCAGGCTGTACGGAATATGCATCACATTACGAATTGTACGCTGGAGGAGCTTGTCAAAATGTCCAGCTTTAATGCTGCTGAGCAATTGAAGCTAGGTAATAAGGGTCAGCTTATACAAGGCTTTGATGCGGATGCAGTGATTTTAGATGAACAATTAAAGCTCCACCAAACGATTAAGGCGGGCAAGGTCTTATATGATGCAAATTCAAGTGGACAATAGTTACTAATATGCAGCAGGTATACAAACATCTTGCATGAAACGATGGAAATGAAAAGGTGATAGAACATGAATACCTATTTTCAACAAGTAAATCGATATTTAACAATGGTGGCACAGCAGGAAAGCAACCAACTTATGCATATTGCCAAGCAAATTGTTAAACGTCTCACAAAGGGAGGCATTATCCAGCTCTTTGGCTCTGGTCATTCCATGCTATTAGCACAGGAATGTTACTATAGAGCAGGTGGCTTAGTGCCTGTCAAACCGATACACATAGAATCGTTAATGCTACATCAGGGTGCACGGCAATCCTCACAAAATGAAAAAAAACAGGCTTTTTTAGCCACCTATAAGGATCAGCTGCAATTTGATGACCAAGATGTTTGTATCATCATTTCAACCTCTGCCAATAATCCAGTGCCCATTGATATGGCTATCTATGCAAAGGAAGCGGGCGCTTTGACTATTTCACTCCAATCACTGGAATATCAGCACCAGCCGTCGCGCCATCCGTCAGGCAAGCGTTTAGAGCAAGTAGTAGATGAAGTTTTGAATACGCATGTGCCATTAGGTGATGGTGTGTTAACCGTTGACCAATTGCAATATGCCCCTGTATCAACGGTGTTAGGTGCGACTTTATTAAATGCTTTATTCGCTCAAATCATTGAACTTATGCTTGCACAGGGCGCTAGTGTACCAGTGTTTGGTAGCAGTAATTTAGGGGAAAATAATAACGATGCGCTCATTGATCAGTATGGTCAGCGTATTCATTTCTAGGATACAAAGGAGGATATGTGGTGAAAGTAAAAAGATTTTCCTCAATGGATGATTTATATTCACATGCAGTAGCGACCATCGTTGAAGCCAAAAATAATGGCGCCACAACGTTCGGGTTAGCTACTGGTGGAACAATGGAACCACTATATGCTAAAATCTGTAAAACAGATATTGATTTTTCACATTGTATTAGCTTTAATTTGGATGAGTATGTTGGACTTGAGGTAACTCATCAGCAAAGCTACGCCTATTATATGAACAAACATTTATTTAACCAAAAACCATTTTTAGCATCGTATTTACCAGACGGATTAGCAGTAGATCCTTTAGTGGAAACAGCTCGCTATGAAGGATTACTGCAACAATATCCCTTAGATTTCCAACTGCTTGGTATCGGTCAAAATGGTCATATCGGCTTCAATGAGCCTGGTACGTCATTTGCTTCTTTAACACATCTTGTAACACTCGAAGAATCTACTCGTCAAGCTAACGCGCGTTTCTTTTCATCCATTGACGAAGTTCCAACACAGGCATACACGATGGGTATTCAATCGATTATGCGGGCAAAATGCATTTTGTTACTCGCAGTGGGAGAAGCTAAGCGTGAGGTGTTAGAGCGTTTACTGGCATCTGATTATACAGAAGACGTACCTGCAACTGCTTTATCGAAACATCCAAATGTAATGGTTTTAACAGACTTACAAGAAGAGGAGAATAAATTATGAAAACACAACAATTTACAGTAGTCGATCCTTTAGGTATTCATGCACGACCAGCGAGCCAACTTGTGGCAAAAGCAACACCATTTACTTCATCTATAGAAATACGTACAGAAGAAAAAGCAGCTAACTTGAAATCAATCTTAGGTGTGATGGGATTAGCCTTAAAGCAAGGTTCACAATTTACACTTGTTGTAGAGGGGGAAGACGAAGAGCAAGCATTAGCAGCACTAACGACACTCATCACGGAAATGGGGCTTGCACAATGACACGACTCACTGGTATTGCCGCTTCAGACGGCATTGCCATTGCGAAAGCATATCGTTTCGTCCAACCAGATTTAACATTCGCTAAAACAACTGTTCATGATATCGAGGCAGAGCAGAAACGTTTAGCAGCCGCTCTTGCCAAAGCAGAGCAAGAACTGATTGTCATTCGACAGCAAACATTAGAAAAATTTAGTGCAGAAGAAGCCGCAATTTTTGAGGCACATTTATTAGTGGTTCATGATCCCGAATTAATTGGGCCTATCAATCAAAAAATTGCAGACGAAGCGGTAAATGCGGAGTATGCATTGCATGAAGTAACCTCTATGTTTGTGGCATTATTTGAAGGTATGGATGACGAATACATGAGTGCCCGTGCATCAGATATTAAAGATGTGACAAATCGCATATTAGCACATTTACTCGGAGTACATATTCCAAATCCAAGCAATATTAACGAACAGGTAATTATCGTAGCGAATGATTTGACACCTTCAGAGACAGCCCAATTAGATCGCAACTATGTTCTCGGTTTTATTACCGATATTGGTGGGCGTACATCCCATTCAGCCATCATGGCTCGTAGCTTAGAAATCCCAGCAGTCGTAGGGGCAGGGGTTGCTACGACAACAATTCAAGATGGCGATACTATAATTGTTGACGGTTTGACGGGTCAAGTCCTAGTGAATCCAAGTGCCGGTGTGATTGCAGACTATCAGGAAAAGGCACAAAAATATCGTGTACAGCAGGCGGAATGGTCTACTTTAGTGAATGAGCAAACCGTTTCTAAAGATGGCGTGCATGTTGAGCTAGCGGCTAATATTGGATCGCCAAATGATTTGGATGGTGTATTGCGTCATGGAGCAGAGGGAATTGGCTTATATCGAACAGAGTTTTTATATATGGGCAGAGAAAATTTACCCTCTGAGGAAGAACAATTTACAGCGTATAAAACAGTCTTGGAAGGAATGAAGGGCAAGCCAGTTGTTATTCGAACACTCGATATTGGTGGCGACAAGCACCTGCCATATTTACCTTTGCAAGAAGAAATGAATCCATTCCTTGGTCACCGTGCCATTCGTCTATGTCTTGACCAGCAGGAGTTATTCCGCACACAATTGCGAGCACTACTGCGAGCATCTGTCTACGGAAACTTAAAAATTATGTTCCCCATGATAGCGACCATTCAAGAATTCCGTGCGGCTAAAGCCATTTTGCTTGAGGAAAAGGAAAAGCTGATAGCTGGAGGGATTGCAGTAGGCTCTTCCATCGAGGTCGGGATGATGGTTGAAATTCCCTCGACAGCCGTAATGGCAGATATTTTTGCCAAAGAAGTGGATTTCTTCTCCATCGGGACAAATGATTTAATTCAATATACAATGGCGGCAGATCGGATGAATGAAAAAGTTTCCTATTTATATCAACCATATAACCCAGCCATATTACGTTTAATTCAAATGGTCATTAAAGCTGCCCATCAAGAAAAGAAATGGGTAGGAATGTGTGGAGAAATGGCTGGCGATGAGCATGCTGTTCCACTATTGCTAGGCCTAGGCTTAGATGAGTTCTCTATGAGTGCTACGTCTATTTTAAAAACGAGGGCCTTGCTAAAGCAATTATCTGTCCCAGAGATGCAGACTTTAGCAACAGAGGCATTACAGCTAGCGACAGCTGAAGAAGTGCTGGAAAAAGTAAAGCAAGCTGTGAAATAGGATAAAACAAAAACCCATCTACCAACAAGTAGATGGGTTATTTATTGGCTGAAAGAGTCAATGAATATCGGTATTTCTAATAAATCCTCCACGATGGCATCCGCTTGAACATGTTGCCATTGTTTATCTTTTTTCCAAATGCCCTTCATTCCCACATGTTGAGCACCTTTGACATCATTCACAGGATGGTCGCCGATAAAAACACATTCATGAGGAAGGACATTCAGCTTTTCGATGGCATTTAAAAACAGTTGAGGATCGGGTTTTTTCATTCCTGCCCATTCCGAAACTAAAATGACATCAAAATAATGTTCAATTGCTAATGCCTTTATATTGTCCATCTGAAAACCATAGCCATTCGTAATCATGCCTAAAGCCAACTGATCCCTTTTCAATTGTTCTAGCATAGGGATAAGGTTAGGAAAAGGGACACAGCTATATTTAAATTCGTTTAGGTAATCTTGAAGAAGTTCTTCCCACGTAATATGAACAAGGTGAAATTCTTCTACCAATTGCTGATAGACATGGTCCTTCCACACGTAGCCCCGCTTATCTAATTGGATAAAACGAGCTATATATTGTTCTTTTGGAATGAAACCTAGTACTCCCTTTAATCGCTCATATTGCTGCTTAATGAAGAGTTCGACAGATGCATCTCTATTTAATAATGTTCCGTCTAAATCAAATAATGCCGCTTTCATCATCATCCTTTTCACCCTCCTATTTGATCATAAAAAAAGTAGCTGAAGTTAGGCTTCAACTACTTTTTAGTTCATTAGGCATGTTTTGAAATGATTTGCTGAAGCTTTGCTTGTAGTGTCGGTAGGTCATGCATCGTAACCGTTGTGCGAACATAGCTTTCATCCATATCTAATGCTTCAGCAAAAAAGCTACCAATGCCTTTTACTTTGCGATCAATTTGCATGAAAATCTCTGCAGAATGGTTGGATTGAGAAAGGAAAACTAATTCAAGCTCATCTAAATGGCCTCTATATTGTCCAGTGGGTACAAATTCAAATTCCTGGACAAATGGATAGTAGCCGCGGAAGCGTGAAGGAGCTTGTTCACATTCAGCTTCACGTAAACGGAAACCTAATCCACGAATCGCATCTAATATATGACCTGCTAGTGCTGTTGGCTCGACACGAATATAATCCTTATCACTCGGATCGACCGCATTTTTAATATCAAGACCCGTTTGAATCCATACCTGTGTTTTACCTGCACTAATCGGTGTTTCAAATGGCAAAGTTAATGAAATAGGGAAGATTTTTTCCTCGCCGGCGCCCAGTGTGAAAGGCTCTGTTACTTTGACCTTCTGCAGTGCGGCAACCTCTGTATGTTTGTGATCATTCGACTCACGGATATAGGTCGTATTGACGGATAGGTAAATCGTGTCGACCTGTTGCTCAACTTGACCGCCACGCACAATGATTTCACCCTGCATGACCTCTCCAGCACGATAAGTATCCTTCTCCAATCTTGTATCCACTGTCGCTGAACCTATACCAATACTTGCTAATGCTTTATGAAAAAAAGACATCTTTCATTCCTCCTACTGACATCGTTAGCTATACATACGCTTATGTTGAAAAAAGGTTTCAAGACTTACAAATTTTTCGTTATACTAGTTGAAAACGAAAGAGGGATGGCGATGGAGACAGAGTGGCTACGCACATTTATAGTGGCAGCACAAACTGAAAACTTTCGAGAAACAGCTGAAAAACGATTTATTACACAATCGACCGTAACGAAGCATATCCAACATTTAGAAAGGGCATTGCAAACCCCATTATTTAATCGACAGAGCAAACAGGTGACGTTAAATCAGCAGGGTGCTTATTTTCGTCTGCAGGCACAAAAAATCCTGTCCGCTTTAGATGAAGGGCTACAACAAATGGATTCCTTCGTAAAAGGCTACACCGCTAAGCTTACGATTGGCGTTGCTCCGCAAATAGCGAATTCAACATTACCAGCTATTATTACAGCATTCCAGCATCGAAAGCCCTCTACTCAGGTAGTGATAGAACTTTTAAAATCCAATGAAATTGGGGAAGCGGTATTTACTGGTGTAATCGATATGGGCTTATCCAAATTAACCTCAACTCGTGAGCTTCACACGGTAATGCTCGCACAAGAACCATTGCATTTAATTGCTCCTATTGCTAAAAAGGAATATGATGCTTTCACCCTTTTACAGCAGGAAACGCTTTTCACACATGAATATGCGCCCTATTGGCAGGAAGTACAACAGGTGCTACAGCAATTTACTAGCCATCAAACAATGCATATTAATCAAACAGAGGTGATCAAGCATTTCGTCAAGCATGGTCTTGGTATTGCCTTGCTGCCTAAGAGTGTAATTGAACCAGATTGTCAGCAAAATCTTCTACATAGCTATTCAGTAAAAGAATTTTCTCACATTGTATCGGATACTTACTTGCTTACAAAGTATGTCTCGGCTGATTATGATGATTTTTTAGTAGCGTGTAATAGCGTGTATGGGTAAAGCCGTTTTCTGCACTGTTTATTCATAATGTTCCTTTATACTATTTTAGTATAAATAATAGATAGAGGGTGTTTAGATGTATAGTATATTGTCCACCATTAGTCAGTTTATTAGTGAACCGCTTACGCAATTTGTACAGGGCTATGAGCATTCTGCCCTGATGATGGCCATTCTTCTTGGCTTGATAGGTGCCTTTGCTCCATGTCAGTTAACAGGTAATATGAGTGCCATTACATTTTACGGCAATCGAACACTTCAAAAGAGCAGTAATTGGCAAGAAATTATGTTTTTTATAGTGGGGAAAGTGGTTGTTTTTAGTGTGCTTGGCTTTTGTGCTTGGCTTTTTGGGCAATCATTTGAAACAAAGATGACCGGTTATTTTCCAATCTTTCGTCAGGCTATTGGGCCGATGATGCTGCTAACAGGGCTGGTGCTAATCGGTTTATTCAAATTAACCTTTCTACAACGTTTAACATCGCTGCTGCCGCCTGTAGTAAAAGAGGGGAAATTTGGCTCGTTCTTAATGGGTGCTAGTTTTTCTATTGCCTTTTGTCCCACTATGTTTGTTCTATTTTTTGTATGGTTAATGCCCCTTGTGGCGAGCACTTCCTATGGGCTGCTTCTACCTAGTATTTTTGGCGTAGCGACCGCTGTACCGCTCATCATCATGCTTCTGTTGATCTATGTCTTTGATGCCAAGCGTATTATCCTACGAAAAAGTATGAAAATGGGAAGAGCTATTCAAATGACAGCAGGTATCCTATTAATTTTAATCGGAATAACGGACACCATTACATATTGGAGTATGTAAGACATGTATAATAGAGTGAAAATGAGAAAGAGAGATACAGTATGATCGCTATATTATTATTTATTCTTGCGGGAATTGGTGAAATAGGTGGGGGCTATTTAATTTGGCTTTGGTTACGAGAGGGTAAACCTTTTTATTGGGGCATTATTGGCGGTATTGCACTTGCTCTGTACGGCGTTGTTGCAACATTCCAGTCCTTCCCTACCTTTGGCAGAGTTTATGCAGCCTATGGTGGGGTATTCATCGTGTTGTCTATTTTATGGGGGTGGGGCATTGATGGCAAAAAGCCCGATCATTTAGACTTTATTGGCGCAGGGATATGCTTAATAGGCGTCATTGTAATATTGCTGCCTCGCTCTTAGCATTGAAAAAAGGTTACTACAACAGAATAGTAACCTTTTGTAATCTATTTTTTACGAGCAATAAAGCGCAGACGATAATAATCAATGACCCATTCATTCTGTTGGAAACAAGTTGGCTTTAATAATTCCTCACATGTCGCATAAACCTGCTCTTTCTCATCAGCCTTTAAGTGCTGTAGAAGATTTTCACTAAACATGACCAACCAGTTGCGAAGCCCATCCTGCCCTTGAAGTGGTGTAGGGCGTTTATAGAGTGTGATATTCTCGACCTGAAAGCCTGCATTTTCTAATTTTGATTGATATTCCTCGACGCTTGGAAAATACCAAGGGAAATAGTGGTCGATATAGGGAAATTGTAAAGATTCCATACTTTTTTGCAGAGCCCAAATGATAGATGCAATATTGCCTTGTCCACCCATTTCAGCAACCAAGCGTCCACCGTTCTTCAGTGCACCATAGACATTTTCGATAACTACATCAGGTTCCTTCATCCAATGAAGTGCGGCATTGGAGAAAACGGCATCAAATTGCTGAGAAAAGTGCATCGCTGTAGCTTCCATCGTTTGAAAGTTAATGGCAGGATATTTTTGCTGAGCAGCTAAAATCATTGTAGCCGACGCATCTACTCCGAGCACAGAAGCTCCAAGTGCTGATATGTCATTAGCCAAATCTCCTGTACCACAACCCACATCTAAAATATGTTCATTTTTTTGCGGCGCTAGTAGATTGACTAAGCTTGTACCCAATTTTGACACGAAATCATGCTTTTCATCATATAAATGAGCATTCCATTTTGTTTTTGTTGTCATCCTCTTTCATCTCCTTTAGTAGAGCATAGCAAAGGAGGTCATCCAACAGAAATGCGAAAAATCATGAATTTTGATTCCAAATTGGAATGATAGCTTTCTCTCCAACAGCTAGCTTTACACGCTATCAAATTTCCGAGCCGATAAGGGATTAAAATTATTTTATACAACACATAGTCAAGGTAGTAAGAAATGGTGTTTCCACAAAAATTTTGAGTAAAATAAAAAGGTAGCTGATGTTGTTTTCAGCTACCTTTTGTTATGGTTAAAGCTTTGTTAATGTTTTGCCACTCCAGCCAAACAAGATCGTAAGAATTGGTCCAAGTAAACAGAAGAAGGTGAATGGTAGGTAATCCAGTGTGGAAATACCGAGAACACTTGCGATAAAAATACCACAAACACTCCAAGGCACAAGAGGGTTGACAACCGTACCAGCATCCTCCATGACGCGTGAAAGGTTTTTTGGTGCAAGCCCAACCTTTGCAAATTGTGCCTTAAAGGCCTCCCCAGTTAATAGAATGGATAAGTACTGTTCACCGATCAATGTATTGACACCGATGCCCGTGATGGCAGCACCCGTAATAACAGAACCAGCACTTTTAAATAAGCTTTCGACTTTCGTTAAAATGCTTTGAATAATGCCTAGTGTGAATAAAAGGCCACCCATTGTTAAAGCAAGTAAGACAAGCGCGATTGTAAATAGCATACTATTCATCCCACCACGAGTGAGCAAGGCATCTACCTCTTTATTACCAGTTTGAGAGACATAGCCATCAAACAGAATTTTGAAGACATCTGAAGCGGGAACTGGGTCAAGTAGAGAGCCAAGACCTACTCCAATAATGGACACAACAGCCAATGTAATGACTGCAGGTGCCTTGTAAAAAGTCATGATTACGAGAACAACAATTGGCAATAATGTATACCAATGAATAAGTCCTGTAGACAGTAAACCCCCTTTAAATTGCTCCACTGTCTCAAAGGATGTAGCAGCTCCTGTTGGGGAGATAATAGCATAGAGCACAAAGGAGATAAGAAAAGCAGGGATGGTTGTCCAGCCCATATTTTTAATATGCTCAAAAAGGTCTACACCAACTGTACCAGAAGCAAGATTGGTTGTATCGGATAATGGAGACATTTTATCACCAAAGAAGGCCCCAGAAACAATCGCTCCAGCTGTAATGGTTAGCGAGATATCCATAGCTCCGGCAATGCCCATAAATGCTACACCAACCGTTGCGACAGTTGTCAGAGAGCTTCCAATTGAAATACCAACGATACTACAAATTAAAAACACGATAGCAAAGAAAAAGTTTGGCGACACAGTTAAAAAGCCATAATAGATAAGGGTTGGGATCGTTCCACCCATAATCCAGCTGGAAATTAAAATGCCAATAAAAAAGAAAATAAAAACGGCGCCAAGTCCAGCGCTAGCACCAGCAATCATACCACCCTCAAGATCGCGAAAGGGTACTTTTTTCAGTAATCCATAAGCCAGTAAAAGGGCAATCACAAGAAAAATCGGGATATGCGGCGTAGCCTTTAAATAGCCAATACTATAAGCCATTATGGCGATAATTAAAATAGTGATAAAGCTTGCCTCAAGAAATCGAGGGTTACTCTTTGCTTCTATTCGAAACATGTGAATCCTCCTAATAAATACTTCTGCGCTTCAATGCGGTGAAGCCCAAAAGTATTATAGCACGCTAATATTTTTTGTCAATTGACTGAAAATTGGCGGTCTCAATGAAAGAAATAATCCCAGGCATTTTTCAAAATCAATAAACATGTCATGACAATAAAGATGACACGCATCATGCTCGTTCCACGCTTCAGCGCAAATTTGGATCCAAGGATTGCCCCAAAGATCATGACAAAGCCCATCGAAAAACCATAGAGAAAATGAACTTCTCCTAAAACTAAAAACATGATTAATGCCGCTAAATTTGAGGTGAAATTAAAAGCTTTCGCATTACCAGCAGCTTGGAGAAAATCATAGCCCATCATTAATAGAATAAAAATAAAAAATGAACCTGTACCTGGTCCAAAAAAGCCATCGTAAAAACCAATAGCCGCAAATGCACCTATATAGGCTAAATGTTTGGCTGTACTAAGTACACGCTCTTGATATTGCTGTCCCCAATCTTTTTTAAACATTGTATAAGCAGCTACAAGGACGAGCATAACAAGCATAAGTGGTTTTAAAATAGCAGGGGACACAAGATGGACAGTAAAGGCACCGAGTAAAGACCCTACAAAGATAAAGGGGAGGATTTTTCCGATTTTCTTGATATCAACTTTACCTGCACGTAAAAAAGTTAGCATACTTGTACCATTACTAATGGTATTGGCCAGTTTATTTGTGGCAATGGCTGTACTTGGAGGTAAACCAACAGCCATTAATGCAGGTAAGGAGATGAGCCCACCACCTCCAACAATCGCATTTAAAAAAGATGCGATAAAAGCAAGTAGTAATAATATTGTGAGTGAAAGTAAATCAATATCCATAAATATGCTCCCATCTTTCCTCATTGCGTTTTAACATAGCGTACTGCGGAAGTCAAAAAATAACAATGAAATTCCAGCATTTTCATGTAAATTTCGTTTACAATTCCTTAACATTTCACAAGACAAACAAATAAGCAGAAAAAAGTTTATTTCAAGTATTTTTATAAAAATAAAAGAAAAAATGGTCATTTTTAAAGAAAAAATAGTGATTTTTAATATTTGATTTCCAACGTTTACAACTTGCGAAATAGCTTAAAAATAAATGTGGCAAATTTTATATTACAGTTTTGTAAAATCAACATCTTAGTGTTTAAAATTTTGTAGAATTGTGTAAATGTTTTGTTATGATGGTTCAGAAATTGACAATATTTTTTCAACAGGAGGAACAGGATGTTCAACTCAAATAAGCAAGATCCATTTTTTCAGTCACTATTAAAAATCGCGAAAAACGTGAATGAGGGTATCTATTATGCTCATAATGCCCGTATTCAAGATATAGATGCGCTAAAAGAAATTGCAGATACAATGAAGCAATACGAAACAAGTGGCGATAAATTAATCCATGAGCTAATCGTTATGCTGAATAAATCCTTTATGACGCCAATTGAGCGTGAAGATATTTTAGCATTAGCCAATAAATTAGATGATGTGATTGATGGAATGGAAGGCTGTATTGCGCACTTCAATATGTACAACCTAACAGAAGTAACAGAGCCAATGCGTCAATTCCTCACATATATTGCGAAAAGCACGGACGAAATGGTACAAGCCATGGAACTGTTAAATAGTAAAAAGCTTGTGGAAATGCGTAAACATGCTATTCAAATTAAGGACAATGAACGTGAATGTGATGAAATTTTCCGTTCTTCAATGAAGCAATTATTCATCCAAGAAAAAGACCCAATGCGTTTGATTGTTTTCAAGGATATTTATGAGCAATTTGAAGACATTGCGGACAGCTGTCAAACAGTAGCAAACACAATTGAAACAATAATTATGCGTAATGCATAAGATGGAGTGTACGAAATGGATACGATCTTATTAATCACCATATTAGTCGTTATTTTCGCACTTGTGTTCGACTTTATTAACGGCTTCCATGATACAGCCAATGCGATTGCTACCTCTGTATCGACCCGTGCCTTAAAGCCACGTACTGCGGTTTATATGGCAGCAGTAATGAACTTCGTCGGAGCGATTACATTCGTTGGGGTAGCCAAAGCCCTAACAAAAGATATTGTGGACCCATTTTCTTTAAATGCCTATGATGGCGATATTACAGGTTCTGTTGTTATTTTAGCAGCCTTATTATCTGCCATTACATGGAATTTATTAACATGGTATTTTGGGATTCCATCAAGTTCTTCTCATACATTAATAGGTTCTGTTGCAGGGGCAGCTATTGCCGCAGCAGGATTTGATATTTTGAACTATGCTGGGTTTATTAAAATTCTTCAAGCACTTATTTTTTCACCATTACTAGCGTTCGCAGCTGGTTTCCTGATGATGACATTATTAAAAGTCATCTTCAAAGATATGAATTTATATCGAACGAATAAAGGCTTCCGTACAATGCAAATTGGGACAGCAGCCTTACAATCCTTTACACACGGGACAAATGATGCGCAGAAGGCAATGGGTATTATTACCTTGGCGCTAATCGCCGGCGGCCTACACCAAGGAGATGATATTCCTTTCTGGGTACGTTTTGCTGCAGCAACTGCGATGGGTCTTGGTACATCTGTCGGAGGTTATAAAATTATCAAAACGGTTGGCGGTAAAATCATGAAAATCCGCCCAGTAAATGGGGTAGCAGCAGACTTAGCTTCTGCATCGATTATCTTTGGTGCCACATTAATCCATTTACCAGTTTCTACAACACATGTTATTTCTTCATCCATCATGGGTGTCGGAACAGCACACCGTGTTAAAGGCGTTAAATGGGGGATGGCACGTAAAATCGTTACAACATGGGTCATCACGATGCCAATCTCTGCTGTCATGGCAGCATTGATTTACTATATTCTAAGTTTATTTTTCTAGTTCGCTAAGGAATGCACAATCACAGTGCATTCCTTTTTTAATGGGATAAAAATGAAGGATGTAGTGGATAGAACCGGCAAAGTGGCGGATAACCCGGTTAAAGTAGTGGATAGAACGGCAAAATTGGCGGATAGCCTGGTTAAAGTACCGGATAGAACGGTAAAAGTGAAGGATAGCCCGGGCAGGAAGAAAACTGCTTCGATGAAATCGGTAGCCTCCTCCCCTTGTATAAAGTGCGGATACGCTCTAAGGTAATTATAAAGAAAGTGTAAAGTTCGGAGAAAACCGTTTTTTCCGTAGTAAGGTGAATGCAGGAGGAAAATGATGAAGGAAAAATTACTACTGATTGAGGATGATACAGCGATTGGGCGCATTGTGAAGGATACGCTAGAACAGGAGGGTTATTGTGTGACATGGGCTACTACTGGCCTTGAGGGACTGGAAGATTTTCAAACGCAACCTTTCGATTTAGTGCTAGTGGATTGGATGCTGCCAGAAATGGATGGGTTAACGGTTTGTCAAAATATCCGTTGGGAGAGTGATGTGCCAATCCTAATGATGAGTGCCCGCAAGGAAGATGCGGATAAGGTGGAGGGCTTGCAGGGGGCAGACGATTATATCGCTAAACCATTTAGCTTAGAAGAATTAAAGGCACGAGTTGCCTCTCATCTTAGACGCTGGCGACGCTACCACAAGCAAGACGTGATAGAAGAGCATACTGCCTATGCGAATGGATTAACAATAGATTGGCAACGACAAATAGTATGTGTTTATCAGCAAGAAATTGCATTAACTCAAAAGGAGTTTGCCCTTGTTAGGCTGCTAGCTAAAAATCCGAATCAAACCTTTACAAAAGAAGAACTGTATCAGCATATTTGGCAGCAAGCAACGTTAGAGGACACTCATACTGTCACAGTGCATATCAAGGCACTTCGCGAAAAGCTCAAGGATTCTGTGAAAAACCCAAATTTCATTCAAACTGTGTGGGGTAAGGGCTACCGTTTTATTGGTGAACCATTATGAAAATAAAAGCGTGGTTACTAATTATGTTTTTTATTGTAATGGTCATACCCATAGTAGGAGCTTATAGCCTTTATGTGTGGATTAATGCTTATTACCAAGATAAAAATGTGGCGGAGTACTTTGACAAGTGGACAGAGCTAAATCAGGTAAAAGATGTCGTTGACAATCCAGTGCTTTATCAAAAAAATGCCGATTTTGAGGAGATAGAGGAACTTACCAATGAGAAGTTGGCGATTACCCTCTATACGAAATCTGGCTATGTTTTATATTCCTCCAACCCTTTGCTAACGGGCTATGTAGGGAAAGAGCGCATGTTAAATGGTTTATTTGATTTACAGCAAGCATACAACGCCTTTACATACAAGGAGCCTGTATATCTAAAAGGTGATTTGCTTGGCATCTATGAAATTCAATTAATACGAACAGATTGGGTAAAGGGTGTAGAAAAGCGTTCATGGCTTGTCATCGCAAGCACGATCCTGTTGTTTCTTATCATTTATTTAACTGTCATCTTGTTGCTTCATCGGAAACTGAATCGGCCATTAGGTGAACTGATGCAGCACATGCGTAATTTTGCGAAAGGTCAGCATGTTAAATCAACTCTAAGCGTAAGAAAAGATGAGATTGGGGCACTCGCCAAAACATTTGAGGCGATGCAGGTTGAAATTGAAAAGACTCGAGCTTCCTTAAAAGCGGAACAACAGCAAAAAGAAATGATGATTGCAAGTATTTCCCATGATTTGAAAACACCCCTTACAGCCATCCAAGCCTATGCGGAATCTTTACAAAATAAAGGCTTATCAGAACAGCAGGTGGCAGAATATCAGCAGGTCATCGTTACGAAGGCAGATCGGATGAAGCATATGCTAGAGGATTTAATGATGTTTACCTTACTTCAATCAACGAACTATACATTAGAGCTCATTGCTGTGGATGGAGAAGAATTTTTTGACATGGCCTTGTCTGACTATGAACCGTTATGTGAGGAAGAAGGATTTACATTAAAAGTCTTCTGTTCCGTAGATGGACTCTATGCTGTGCATCCTAAACAACTTCAGCGTGTCATTGATAATTTATTGAGCAACGCCTGGCGTTATGGGGAAAAGGGGACAACAATAGGCTTAGCGGCAGTCAATGCTGGAAATGATCCCGAATGGGGCTTTGATTTCTTGAAGTCTGCTTTAAACAAGCAAGAAGGTATGTATATAATTGTGCAAAATCACGGAAGAGGCATACCACAACAGGACATTGTTAAATTATTCGAGCCAATGTATCAAGCAGATTATGCGAGATCAAAGGCTGGTGAACGAGGAACAGGACTAGGCTTAAATATTACAAAACAAATTATTGAAAAACATGGGGGTACTGTCGAACTGCTTTCTAGAGAGAACATTGGAACAGCGGTAATTTGCTGGCTACCACCTTATAAAGGAGTAAATGAATGATGAATTGGAAAAGATCTTGCCGAGCAGCAGGCTTAATTGCTGTTATGACATTTAGCTTGGTGGGCTGTAATTCAGAGGCAACTTATACACCTCAGGAAATTATCGACCAAGCCCTTCAAGAATCGAAAGAGCCACTCACTTATTATGGCGAATATACGTTAGATATGGGAGAGCTAGGTGGTAAAGCTCAAGTGAAGGAATGGGTAAAGGATAGCAATAGACGGATAGAAATGACAGGCGATAATGGTGAACATGTTATCACAGTTAAAAATGATGCTAAAGTGATTAGCTATGATGTCACTGAAAAGACAGCCTACACAATGGATTATTCACAACCTGAATTAGACAGCTTGCAATCACCTAAAGATCAGGTACAGCTTATTTTTAATATGGTTAAAGATACGCATGATATTAAGATAGCAGGAGAAGAGAAGGTTGCAGGTAGAGATACCTATAAAATCGTCGCAAAAACGAAGAATACGGAATCGTTATTTGGCGATATCGAAGCATGGATTGACAAAAAAACTTGGCTGACATTAAAAATGAAGACAGATAGTGCAGGGACTCATATGCTCACTGAATATTCTAAGATTAATTTTGGTGGAAAAATAGATGCTCAACAATTTACACTAGATTTACCAAAGGATGTAACGATTCAGGAAATTAGCGGACAGGATACTTCTGAATCCATTTCATTGGACGACGTAAAGCAGCAGCTTGAAAAATTTTTATTAGTACCAGAAGTAAATGGTCTAACGTTAGACAACATATCCATGGTTAAAGGGATAGAGGAACGACCAGAATACTCTTTCGATTATGTTTTAGATGGAGAGCTAGCCTTTTTTGTCACGATTTTTAAAGCAGATGCTAGTGTTGCAGATATTGGTCCCATTTTAAATGAAAAAGAAATAGATATTCGAGGACAAAAAGGCACTGTTATGGATGGTGAAAATTTCCGTTCCCTTGCTTGGCAAGAAAACGGCTACCAATATAGTATGGTTGGACAAAATCCAGAATTAACAGTTGAGGATCTTTTAAGCTATGCGCAACAAATGACCGTTGTACAATGAGGTGATACTATGAAAAAAGCGCAAGGACTAAAATGTCTGGCATTATTTTTATTTACCACTATTTTCTTATATGGGGTAGGAGAAACATATGAGGTGTCTTGGCTACAATTTCACTTTACGGGACAATATCAGGATGTAGGCTTTTATTTCAGTTTTACATCCCTCATTCCAATATTAATTGGATTGTTAATGGTGGGTCTATATGAATCATTGTTAAAAAGATTCATCTAAATAATTTGGAGCAGGATCAAAGTGGAGGATCCTGCTTTTTTTATGGTAGAAATAGAGTTGGTATATTACAATATTTATGTAAAGAGGATATTAATAGGAGGTTTCTTCAATGGCTACATTTCTACATGGCTTTGCTCAACAACTCATTTTCCCCTTGTTTATGATTTTATGCTTTTATTTCACATTAACTTATTTTCATCATCTAAAGACAGGCGATGACCGTGATATTAAGAACACAAAATGGGCTGCAGTGGTGTGTTTCGCTTTCGCTTTGGTTGCACCAGCGCTTTATAATGTGATTACGTTCATGATCATGATGAGGTAAAGTGATAATTTTGGCACAATACGTACATAATGTAAGGTAACAGGTTTAGTCCTTCTAAAATGAGGGAATATACATTCATCCTAGGATATTGTAGGTGGTACATATGTTTGACAATTTACTATTTCAGTTACCTTTTATTATTTTTATCGGTTTGTTTTCACAGTGGTTAGCATGGCGTTTTCGCATGCCTGCCATTGTCATTATGAGTATCGCTGGGCTAATTATGGGTCCGTTTACAGGGTTAGTGTCTCCAAAAGAGACATTTGGCCCTATTTTTCATACCATTATTTCTCTGGCAGTTGCCGTTATATTATTTGAAGGAAGTTTAAGCCTTGATTTTCGAGAAATACGTGGCTTTAAGAAGTCCATATTGCGTATTTCCACAGTAGGGGCAGCCATCGCTTGGATTGCAGGCTCTACTGCCGCGCATTTTGTTGCAGGGCTATCATGGCCAGTCTCTTTTGTCATTGGTGGATTATTTATTGTGACAGGTCCAACCGTTATTTTGCCTTTATTGAGACAAGCAAAATTGAAGGAGCGACCAGCAGCTATCTTAAAGTGGGAAGGCATCGTTGTAGATCCTTTTGGCGCATTGTTAGCGCTATTTGCGTATCAGGTCGTTTTGGGTATATATCATTTAGAAGGTGGGACATCTCTAACCGTTTTCTTTGTTTCCGCCTTTTTAGCCGCCCTGTTAGGAGGGGGCGTCGGTTATGTAATGGGGCAATGCTTGGAGCGTGGTTTAATTCCAGAGTTTTTGAAATCACCTCTGTTACTTGCTACTATTTTACTTGTTTTTGCCCTAAGCGATGCCATCATGCACGAGACGGGCTTATTGGCTGTGACAGTGATGGGGCTTGTGATGGCAAATATGCATTTAACAAGTCATCATGAGCTGTTGCATTTTAAAGAAAATATTTCGGTTATTTTAATTTCAAGTGTCTTTATTATGCTGACGTCGTCTTTAACCATCGATACGTTATGGCAAATCGTTGATTGGCGTATGCTACTATTCGTGCTAGCAATGATGTTTATTGTTCGACCGTTATCGATTTGGATTGCAACCATTAATACGGGCTTAACATTGGAAGAACGGGCCTTAATTGGGTGGATTGCACCGAGAGGGATTGTAGCATTAACCGTTTAAGGTTACTTTACAACGGCACTACAAGACGTAGGTTTTCAAAGTGCACAATTATTAACAGCGCTCACATTAGCACTTGTTTTTGCGACAGTGGTTGCCCATGGCTTTAGCATTGGCTGGCTTGCGAAAAAATTAGATCTACAAGCTTCCACTGGGAAAGGTATTGTGATTGTAGGCGCTTCTCCATTTACAACACAGCTCGCAACGTCCCTGCAAAATAACGGAATTGATGTGTTGATGATGGATCGTGCATGGGAAGATTTATCTGCTGCTCGACAAAATGGTATTAAGACGGAAACAGGTGATATTTTAAGCGAGCATACTGAGTTTTATGTTGATTTAACCCCATATGATCAACTAATTGTAGCAACAAAGCAGGACGCCTATAATGTCCTTGTTTGTGCAGACTTTGTTCCAGAATTAGGGCGTCTCAATATTTTTCAAACGGCTTTACATTCTACAGACCCTAAAAATTACTCACGGAAGTACGGGGGACAGCTTCTTGTCGATGCACAGCATGATATTCATCAGCTCAATGAACTGATAGAGCAAGGTGCACAACTTCGTCAAACGAAAATTACAGAAGTATTTACATTTAAGGATTATGTAGAACAAAATCCTCATGCCGTCTGGGTGTATGCTATAACACAGGATGGAGCTATCGTGTTGGATATGGTCAATAAATATGACGATATAAAACATGAACCACATACTATTATTAGTTTAATTCGCTAAAACCAGCCACCTGTTTGTGCAGGGCGGCTGGTTTTTTGATGCAAGAGAAAGGAGACTAGTTGACTGAAAATGACCATGCTTGGAATTAGTGTTCTGCCTGTTTTATACAAAACAAGAACAGCTAGCTTAAAGAGAGAATCCCACCCCAAGAGAGCATTTAATTGGGAGATTTTTCTAACCCATTTCTACTAAAAATCGCAGTGTTAAATGGCTAGCCATACTTTCCTCCTCATTACGCAATCTGCTGTAAATGTGTCTTCTTAAAAGCGTCATCATATTTTAAACCATAGCCAAGTGCGCGATCTAAGAAAATATGTGCGAGCCAAATCAGGGCAGCCATCAGAGGTATTGATGTAGTCGTTAGTAAACCAATCACCATCAACATGGCAGGTAGCACAAAACTATGCCCCATATTATAGAAAAGAGCGCCTATTTTTGTATTGATGAGATAGCCAACCATGGTGATGTCTGGGAGCAATAAAAACACAATAAAATAAAGCCATGGAAAATTTAGATGACCATAGAAAGAAGCTGTGATGATGAAAGCAAGGATATATTCGATTGAGATGATTTTACGTAGTGACATTTAACCACGACCTTCCAGTAAATTTTGATACATATCCTCAATGAGTAAGGCAATTTTTTCTTGATTTTCTTCAAATTGTCCGTCAGCCATTAATGTTTTTGTCAGTTGTAACGAATGAAGCGCATGCTGATAGAATCGTAGTTGCTGCTCAATTTGGGCAATCTTTGTGGAAAATAGCTGTACCGTTTCTTCATTACATGCTGTTGAAATAGGCTTTTGTTCGAGTGTCAGTAAATGTTTAATTTCTTGAAGCGTAAAGCCTAGCTGACGTAAAACGATAATAAATTTCATTGTATGTTCACACATGGCATCATACACACGGTAGCCATTGTCTTGTTTTTGCGGCTGTAAGAGTCCCTCTTTTTCATAGTAGCGAACGGTATCAGTTGTTAATTGAAATTTCTCGGCGAATTGTTTAATTTTCATGTAAGTACCTCCTAAATTCATCCTAACATTGGAGTATGCTCCAAGGTCAAGGTGCTTGAGGAAAAAATTTAAAAAAATGAAACGGTCATTCAGTGGCAGTCGTTTATAGTGTAAGAAGGGGAGGTGGACGGCATACTTGAGGAAATGATCGAAGAACATGCAGCACATTTATTACGTCTCGCCTATTTTTATGTAAAAAACCGACAAACCGCAGAGGATATTGTGCAAGAGGTCTTTATTAAATTTTCTCAGCGTGGTTATGAAGAACGCGGGCAGTTGCGTGCGTATTTATCCACTCTAACGATTAATCAAAGCAAGGATTATTTAAAAAGCTGGCATTATAAGAAATTACTATTACAAGAAAAAATATTTCCTATTCAGGGGAATAGACAACGAGATGAGCTCGTGGCAGCAGAGGAACGGTCTCACATTGGGGCAGCTATTTTAAAGCTTTCACTTACCTATCGGGAGCCTATTATCCTTTATTATTTTGAAGAAATGAAAATTTGTGATATTGCCCAGCTACTTGGCATTGCGGAGAATACGGTGAAAACAAGACTGAAGCGGGCAAGAGAAGCATTAAAGCCTCATCTAAAGCAGGAGGAATGGGAGGTGCTTAGACATGAATGAGATACAGAAGGAATTACTCAAAGTCGCTGGTGATATGACAGCAAGCAAAGAACGAGTCAAAAAACAAGTACTACAACAGTCTATCAATAGAAGGAAGCCATTTCGTTTCACTCTATTAACCATCCTACTGACACTTTGTGTGGTGGGGTTTATGATGGTGCAGCTTCTTACGAACGAAACAGAGCAAACAACCTCACTATTTCATGAAAGACAGCTTGAGCATTTCGAACGTATTAATCGGCTAATGTGGCCAGGGAAAGAGCAGGAATTTTATAAAGAGGAAGCCTATCTATCGTATGAGAAGCTCGTTGCCGCCTACTATTTTGCGAAATCATTAGGAATTGATTATTCTAAGGCAGAGCTAGAGGCGGAGAGAAAGAAGCAGGTAGAACAGTTGGAAATGCTTTATCAAGCATCTGAATACGAAGCACTATTTCAGGGATTAGCACCGAAACAGTATGTTGAAACATATCTCGAGCCCCTACTGCCGATGTATACAACGCGAACAAAGCTATATGCCTTCTATAAAGAAAAATATCCAACTTTTTATGCTTACCAAGAAGTAGCCAATATTGATGCCAAACGATATTTCCAAGCGCATTATACTGATCAGGCAACAGCCTTTCAAGAGGAGCATAACATCGTAATACGGACTAGTTCACATGGCTCTTCAATGGTTGGAACAGTTGCAGAGGTTGAAGCGAATGTTTTCTTATTTATTGAAGGAGTGATTCCCGAGGACCTTGATCATATGACGGAAGAACAGCTTGCTGAAAAATATGAACAGGCCAATTGGTATCCTGTGCTGGATGATTTTCCTGTCAAGCAGGGGGATTATATTACTTTAACTTCTATGGGAACAGGCAGTATAGAGGAAAACGGGGTCGTAAGAAATTATGGTTTATTATCTAAACTGGAAAAGCTAGAGCAAACCATTACAAAAAAGCTTGAGCTAGAAAATGACAAAGAGGTCGCTCAGTTTTTACAGGATATCCCTTGGCAGCCCGCAAATTATATGAAAAGGCCACCCGAATATTCATTTGAAGTAGAAGGCGTCCGTATTGAAATGTGGAAGGGCTATGGCGGTTCAATTTATCTCCAAAAGGCTGGAAGCGGAGAAATTCACCTTAGTGCCAACAGAGCGAAGGCATTAATAGCCATCCTAGGCATAGAAGAATCTTAACAAGTCTCTTGAAAGAGGCTTGTTTTTTGTTTAGGGGAAAATTATAGTGAAAGTACCATGTTAAAATAACCTTTAATTGAATGTAGGAAAAAATACACAGTGATTTTCTTTATTAGGCTGAATTACTTAATGTCGAAAAAATAAATGAGTCCAAAGAATTGTAATATTTTAAGGTCAAAGGTAGTATTAAAGAAGTAAGGATGAAGAAAAGGAGGGGCGGTATGAACGCACAAGAATTTGAAGAACTATGGATTACGCTTAATGAGTTATATAATGCGGATCGTTTTTTAGAATATATAGAAATAAGTAGTGCCGCAATTGAAAGTGCCATTAAGCTTGAAATGTACGATAAGGCTATCCTTCTATTACGTTATAGCTGTGCCAGTTATTTTCAAACGGGTGATTTACAGCTTTCTATAAGTGTCCTTGAACAATATCGTGAGTTAACCTTTCAACATGGCAACGATATTGATTTAATTCAATATTACAATTTAGCAGCCATTTATTGGGGAACATTTGGTCATTTAAAGAAATCAGAAGAGTTGATGCTGAAAGGCTTAAAAATTGCTGAAGCAATTCAGCACGTGGAGAGCATGGGGAAAATCTATAACAATCTGAGCGACTTAGAAATATCCATGGGAAGCTATCGGACAGCTAAGGAATTTGCCTTAAAGAGTTTATATTATGCGAATGCGTTTGAAATAAAGCATAAAGAGCCTTATACAGGGATTATCCATCCGAAGACAAACCTAGCTGTTGCACTTATTTGGCTTGAAGAATTTGAGGAAGCCAATACGATATTACAAGAATTAATGGCAACGATTCATCATCCACCCTATTCGAAAGTACAACTTGAGGTACTCAATGCCTATGCCTTCCTGTGTGAAAGACAGGGACGTATAAGTGAGGCCATAGATTTATATCAAAAGACAAAGCATTATGCTTTACAAAACAATGACCTTTCTTTACTTCAACTAATTTATAATTCTTTAGTGAAGCTAATTGAGGAGCAAGGCAATAAAATTGTATTATGTGCGATACAAAAGGAATATATAAATATTTTGTTAGAAATCCAGCGTGAAAACTATTCACATGTATTGTTTGAAATGGAATATAACGATCATAAGAAGCAGTTTGAAAAAAATGCCTATATTGATCCTCTGACGAATATTTACAATCGTCGCTATTTTGATGAACAGGCCAAAAAGATGGTCGAAAAGGCGACTGAAAATCATCAGCAATTGGCCCTGATGATGGTGGATTTAGACCATTTTAAAGAAATCAATGACATGAATGGCCATTTATTTGGCGATGATGCTTTGACGAATACAGCCAAAACTTTACAGGACTATTTTCAGCCCTTTGAGTCCATTGTTGCCCGTTTTGGTGGGGATGAATTCATTGTGTTGAGTCAAGTAAAGGAAGGTGAATCAGTGCAAACATTGGCTGACAACCTGTATCAAACCTTAACGGCACTGTCACTAACAGTGAATAATCAAACGGTTCAGTTGGAATTTAGTATAGGTGTCAGTACGAATGATCATGGCAAAATTCAGAAAGTAGAGGAGCTTATCCAGCATGCGGATGAAGCGCTCTATAAATCAAAGCGTAACGGCCGCAACCAAATTACGCACTATAATCATTATTGCGATGTGGGAAATGGTATTTAAAAGAGAGAGAGGCATATCTACGAGGGAAGTGCCTCTTTCGTAAACGTGTTGCTAGTGTGATGGATTAAGCAAGCCATAAAACACAATATCTTCAAAAGTACCGTTTTTATAAATATGATCCTTTAATGTTCCCTCATAGCGCATGCCACATTTCTCCATAATTTTCCCAGAGGCGGGATTGGAATGGAAATACCGGGCGTAAATACGATGATACTGTTTCTCCTGAAAGGCAAATTCTATCATCGCTTGAGCAGCTTCTGTTCCGTAGCCATTACCCCAATAGGGCTCTCCAATCCAATAAGCGATTTCTCCTCTTTGATGTTGGGATTGATTTGACAGTCCTATCGCTCCATATAATTGTCCACTTTGTTTGTCTGTTATCGCGAATTCGTAACTTCGATTTTCCTCAAAGTTTTGTTGATGCGTGGAAATCCATGATAATGCACGTTCTAATGTATAAGGATAAGGTAAACTCAATGTGCTTTTATAGATCGCATAATTGTTACATAAAACACTTACTTCCTGTGCATCTGCATTCGTAAAAAGTCGAAGTATTAAACGTGTCGTTTCTATCGTCTTTTCGATTGGTGAATAAATCATCGAATACCCCCTTTTCAATGGTTGGATTGATTATAGCACAATAAAAAGTAAAGTAAACCAAATAATGGGTGTTATAAAGTATCTTGAATTGGAATAAAAATTTATTGAAAAACGATAAATTATATGATAAATTAAACAGGAGAATAAATAAAAGAGGTGCGTAAGATGAAACGAGAAACGCTCTTTTTAAAGATAGCTGTTTTTCTAATAGGTATACCCGTTCTTGCCTTATGTGTATGGGTGGTGCCTCGTGTTGCTTTGAATACAGTGGAGCATTCTCCCATTTTAACCATTGTTGCTTTAATCGGCGTCTATGCAACGGCTATTGCTTATTTTGTTGCGCTATTTACGACGATCAAACTATTAAGCTATATTGACCAAAACATTGCATTTTCAGAGCTGTCTGTCAAAGCTTTAATCAAGATCAAATATTGTGCAATTATTATTAGTAGTGTTTACGTGGTTGGCATGCCACTGATCTACTATGCTGCGGAAGTAGACGATGCCCCAGGTCTTATCCTTATCGGAATGGTCATTATTTTTGCTTCCTTTGTCGTGGCAGTCTTTGCTGCTGTGCTGCAAAAGCTTCTAAAAAATGCCATCGATATCAAATCAGAAAATGATCTAACGGTTTGAGGTGAATACTATGGCAATGATCATTAACATTGATGTAATGCTGGCGAAACGAAAAATGAGTGTAACAGAGCTTTCAGAAAAAGTTGGCATCACGATGGCGAACCTTTCGATTTTAAAAAACGGCAAGGCCAAAGCCATCCGCTTTTCAACATTAGAGGCTATTTGTGAGGCATTGGATTGCCAGCCTGGCGATATTTTGGAATATCGGAAGAACGAGGAACTACAAAAATAAGGATCTGCATAAAGCAGATTCTTTTTTTGTAGAAATTATTGCCAACAGAAGTAGTCCTATGCTAGGATAAAGAAAAGATATATCGACAGGCAGTCGGTCAATTACAAGGAGTTGTCTTATGAGAGAAATAAAAAAAGCGGAAGAACGCAGAAATGAAATATTAGATGCAGCGGATGAATTATTTGCACAGAAGGGATTTGATGGCACTAGTACGAGTAATATTTTGGAAAAAGTAGGCATTGCTCGAGGCACCCTCTATTATCACTTTAAATCTAAGGAAGACATAATGGATGCGCTCATTGAGCGTTATACAAGCACAATGCTCGCAAAGGCGAAAACCGTTGCAGCAGACAAGACTATAGCTGTGAATGAGCGGATATTGCGCGTTGTCATGGCATTGAATATGCAAAATGAACAGGGTGGACAGGAAATGATGGAGCATGTTCATAGACCGCAAAATGCCTTGATGCACCGTAAAATACAGCAAGTGGTCATCAATCAAGTGCCACCAATCCTTACTGCCATTATTCGGGAGGGCATTGAGCAAGGTATTTACCAAACGCCTTATCCCTATGAGTGTATGGAAATGATTATCGCTTATACCAATACGGTATTCGATGATGATCTCGTCTTGATGACAGATGAGGAAAGAGCTGCTCGTATTCCGGCATTAATTTTTAATATTGAACGAATGCTAGGGGTGGAAAGTGGTAGCTTATTGTATATGATGCAAATGTTTGGAAATAAAGGAGGAGGCAGTCCGAACTAAATATTTTAGGTGTCTTGTTAGATTTGATGGCGATTAACAATATACAAAGAGGTGACTTATGTATTGGAAAATTGTGCGAAATGATATGGCAAATAGCAAGCTAATTACAGGTATGACCATGCTATTTGTGGCGGTAGCAGCTTTACTTGTCACACTATCAGCAGTACTTATGGTCCATTTGACAAGCGCAATTGACACACTGATGAAACAAGCAGAAACGTCTCATTTTCTTCAGATGCATGCAGGGGAAATCGATCAAGTGCGGCTTTCTGAATTTGCAGAGCAAAATAAATATGTAGATGAATATCAAATGAATGAATTTCTAAATGTGGAGGGCTCAAAGATCCATATTGCGGGTACCACATTGGCACATAGTGTGCAGGACAATGGTTTCAGCACACAAAGTGAGAAATTTGATTATTTACTTGATCTTGATGGTCATGTGATTGAAGTGGCAAATGGTGATATTTATGTACCTGTAAGCTATTGGAAGGACGGTATTGCCGACTTGGGGGATACTGTCATCGTTCAAGATCAAACCTTTACAATAGCTGGATTTCTAAGGGATTCACAGATGAACTCAATGCTGGCTTCCTCCAAACGCTTTCTTGTCAGTGAACAAGATTATGCAGCAATCCAGGAAGCGGGAACAGTTGAATATTTAATTGAGTTTCGTTTGAAAAATTTGGCGGATTTAAAGAATTTTGAGGAAGCCTATACAAGTGCAGGGTTAGAAGCAAATGGACCAACCATTACCTATAAGCTTTTTCAAATGCTGAATGCCATATCAGATGGGCTTATGATTGCTGTGATCTTGCTCATCAGTGTCCTTGTAGTCGCTATTGCGTTTATGTGTATTCGATTTACATTGCTCACTAAAATTGAAGAGGATACTCGAGAAATCGGTGTGATGAAAGCAATTGGCCTACGAGTGGCAGATATTCAGAAAATGTATCTAGCCAAATATGGCGTTATAGCTGTGATTGGTTGTATGCTCGGTTTTGCCTGTTCCTACTTCCTTCGAGATATTCTATTAGAAAATATCCGTCTGTTCATGGGAGAAACAGACAAAGTTTCACTCATTTGGTTGTTCACGGGTCTGGGGTTGTTGCTCGTGTTTATCGTGATTATGGGCTATGTACAATCGGTACTGAAACAGTTTCGCAAGCTATCAGCCACGCAGGCTCTGCGCTTTGGCACAATGCAAGGAAAAGGGCAACATGCAAAATTATTGAACCTCAGCGCCAATAAAAGGCTACCGATTAATCTTTTCCTTGGCATAAAGGATGTGCTATCACGAAAAACACTTTATGCGACAATGCTCGCAGTATTAGTATTGGCAACATTTATTATCATCGTCCCTCAAAACTTACACAACACAATTGCAGCTAAAAGCTTTATTACGTATATGGGTATTGGAAACAGTGACATCCGAATTGATATCCCACAAGGCAAGCAAAATGAACAACAGGTGGCAGCGGTGATGGATAGGCTTGAGCATGACACAGCCATTAAGAATTACACTGTTTTGACAACAAAAAAATTCACAACGATTGCTGAGGACGGAACAGCGCAAAACCTAAAAATAGAGCTGGGTGACCATACGATTTTTCCCTTAGAATATGCACACGGAGAGGCTCCAGTTGCTCCTAATGAAGTGGCACTTTCGGTGCTCAATGCAGAGGAGCTTCAAAAAAAGGTTGGCGATAGTTTAGCAGTGGTAATTAATGGACAGAAGAAAAATTTGAGGATTAGCGGTATTTATTCAGATATTACCAATGGAGGCAAGACTGCGAAGGCAGCTTTCTCTGACCAGTCTACGGATAGCATGTGGAGTGTCGTCTATAGTACGATGGCAGATCCATCTCTTGTTGCAGATAAAAGGGCGGAATATGCAAAAACCTTCTCATTTGCCAAAGTGTCAGGTATTGATGATTATATTTATCAAACTTTTGGTACGACGATTCATGCCATCGAAAAGGCAGCTCGTGCAGCACTCGTCATTGCCTTATTGCTGTGTGTGCTCGTGACATTATTATTTATGAATATGCTGATTGCGAAGGATCAAGCGCCCATCGCTATCATGAAGGCATTGGGATTCACGAATGTCGATATAGCTACACAATATGCTGCACGTTCGATTTTTGTATTACTGCTTGCTATCTCGATGGGGACGTTGCTCGCAAACTCGTTAGGTGAATATTTAACTAGTACGGTCATTGCCTCATTCGGAGCGGCTTCCTTTGATTTTATGATTAACCCACTAGCAGCGTATGTTTTTTGCCCACTAGCGCTTACAAGCGTTGTTCTGCTAGCTACGCTATTTGGTACGTCAAGGGCAGGGCAGGTAAAAATTATTGAGCATATAAAGGAGTAGAACCTATGAATATCGTAAGTGGTGAGCAAATAGCAAAGACGTTTCAAGTAGGCAAAGAACAGCATCCCGTTTTACTGGATGTATCAGTTGCCATCAATCAAGGGGAGTTTATTTCCATCATGGGCCCATCAGGCTGTGGTAAATCGACACTGTTGTATGCCCTTAGCGGGATGGACAGTATTGATCAAGGTCAGGTCATCTTTGATGGAATGGACTTAACGACATTAAGTGACAAAGAACTGGCTGATTTGCGTAGAACGAAAATGGGCTTTGTCTTTCAGCATCCGACCTTTCTAAAAAGCTTAAATATCCTCGATAATATCCTGTTACCTGCGATGCGTGATGAGCGAAAAAATGTCAGGGCCTTGACAGAAAGGGCACTACAGATCATGAACAAAATGGGGATTGCAGACTTGGCAAAGCGAGATATTACACAAGTGTCTGGTGGGCAGCTTCAACGGGCAGGCATCTGCCGGGCCTTGATTAGCAACCCGCAGGTGATCTTTGGAGATGAACCCACAGGCGCATTGAATTCAACGTCTGCTCAGGAAATCATGGATTTATTAGCCTCCATCAATAGTGAAGGCACAACGGTGATGCTTGTGACCCATGATCCAAAGATTGCCGCAAGAACAGAGCGTATCCTTTTTATGTCTGATGGTGCTATCGTGAATGAATTGAGATTGCCTCGATTCACAGGCACCGATTTAGACGATCGAATGGTCAAAGTTGTCTCTACTATGCAAAAAATAGGTATTTAGCTTGAAGAAATCCGTAATGATTTAAAAATTACGGATTTTTTTTTGATAAAATGAATCGCATTCGTTACGGCGACCGTCAGTAGTGTAGAAAGTAGGTGAGGGCAATGATGGCTATTGAACAGATAATCGAGGAGCACGGTGATTACTTACTAAAGGTCGCTTATCTATATGTAAAAAATAAGGCAACGGCGGAGGACATCGTGCAGGATGTGTTCATCGCCTTTTATCAAAAGCAGGGACAGTTTCGTCAGGAAGCATCCTTACGTACATATTTAGTGAAAATGACGGTTAATCGAAGTCACGATTATTTACGAAGTTGGAAAAGTAAACGACTGACATTGTTTGAAAAGATCACGGGGCGCACAACAGCTATGACACCTGAAAAGGAGATGCTAGAGAAAACTGTAAAAAAAGAGCTGGTGGAGGCACTGTTTGCATTATCAGTTGCCTATCGAGAGGTCTTGATTTTGTATTATTTTGAGGAGATGTCGACAGTGGAAATTGCACAGCTTGTACAATGTCCGGAAGCAACGATTCGCACAAGATTACAGCGAGCTCGTAAACAATTAGCAACAGCAATGGGTGACTTTGATTGGGAGGTGCTACGCCATGAATCAATTTAAAGAGGAACTATTAAAGGAGCTACAAGATGTCAAGCTCTCACAGCAGCGCAAACAAGTAATCGCGGAAAAAGCACGACGAAAAGTTCAACGTAAAGCAGATGGTCAATGGACGTATCGCATCGTGTTCGCAACCTTTACTATTTTTGTTATCGGTTTTAGCTATATCTTGACACAACAGAAGGGGCAACAGGGTTCAGGCCATCAGGCGGCTAGCCTACAGTCCGATAATTGGCATTGGTGGTCACTATTTGCTTCGGATTATGTAAGAGGAATGATTTTACTGAGCATTTTTATAGGCGCTACATTTATTGTCAAACGCTATCTATTGAAAAAGGGGTATGGTTTACCTGTTTGTATTGAATGTGGGGAGAGTTGGTCTGAGAAGGATGCACGTAAATTATATCGCAAAAATAGTGAAATTGTGTGCCCTCATTGTGGACAAAAACAATATCGCACAAAAAAATCCATGCAAATCAGTGGTGTAATGACGATGCCAGTGCCACTGCTGATTATGCTACAGTATGTTTTCCATCATTTTGTTATCGGTCTCATTTTCTTTTTAGTGGGCATGTTCTTCTACCATTATCAAATTGCGCCATATGTGTTTAAGCTACAAGAGAAAGACCCGATGAATGAACCTTTATGGTAATGATTTTGGCAAGAAATTGCTAGGCTAATCTAGCAATTTCTTTTTTTATTCTAAAATAGATTGACAATGGTTTTCATTTGCTTTATCTTTGTGTTAACTTATTTTTATTATTAGTTAACGCACAAGGGGAGGCTTTTTACATTGAAAAAAGGAAGTACATATCAATATGTGTTAGCAGCATTTGGGGCAGCAATAATCGCAGTTTTAGCACAGGTAACAATCCCACTACCACTTATCCCGATTACAGGTCAAACGTTAGCGGTTGGAATTATCGTGACGATTTTAGGGACAAGATTAGGCACGTTATCTGTTCTATTATATATTTTACTAGGGGCAGCAGGTTTACCTGTATTTAGCGGTATGTCAGGTGGACTAGGAATTTTAGTTGGTCCAACAGGTGGATATATTGTAGGCTTCCTTGCCACAGCCATTATTATGGGCTTATACTTAGATAAATTTGGTATTACATTTACTCAAGCTATTATTGCGAATATCATTGGGATGATTGTTACATTAGCGTTTGGGACAGTGTGGTTAAAAATTGTAGCAGATTATACATGGACAGCTGCCTTTATGGGTGGTGTTGCACCATTTATCGTGGTTGGTATCGTCAAAGCGGTACTTGCAGCATGGATTGGTGTGATCGTTCGGCGTCGCTTAGAAAGAGCGCACTTAATTGAAGCAATAGCATAGGACATGGGAGGAATTGTTTTGGCAACATTATGGACAGGTGGTAAGATTTACACGATGGCTCAGGTTGGTGAAACAGTGGATGCAGTCCTTGTTGAAGATGGAAAAATTGTGGCGACAGGCTCAGTGGAGAGCTTGTCGCCACTAGCTGCTTCTATCCAACATTTAGAGGGTAATATCATGTATCCAGGCTTTGTCGACAGCCATTTACATATTATTGGCTACGGAGAAAAACTCAAGCATCTTGATGTATCGGCAGTTACGAGTAAAGAGGCGTTACTTGTGAAGCTTCAGGAGCGAATGGCTCAGGCGTCAGCACATGAATGGGTCATTGCGATTGGACTAAATGAAAACCAATTTGAGGAGCCCGTTTTTCCGACCTTAGCAGAGCTAGATGCCCTTGGAGATGCTCATTTAATCATTAAACGGAGCTGTCATCATTTGATTCTAGCCAATTCCAAGGCACTCGCTTTTGCAGGAATTACAAATAGGACTCCTTCGCCAGAGGGGGGTGTCATTGACAAAGTAGATGGTCAGCTCACAGGGATCCTAAAGGATGCTGCCTTGTATTTAATTGTTAACCAGATGCCACATATTACACCTGCTTATATTGAGGATTCACTGACAAAGGCGGTGACCTCATTGCAATCCTATGGTTTAGTAGGGGGACATTCAGAGGATTTAAGCTATTATGGACCGCCAAGCCAGCCGATTCAGGCTTATCGCAAAATAGTAGAGGCACAGCAATCCTTTAAGGTGCATGTATTACAGCATCATACAGTCTTTGAAGAGGTTGCGAAGATGGATTTAGCTTCCTCACCATTTTTGGAGTTTGGTGCGATGAAAATTTTTATTGATGGAGCCTTTGGAGGTCGTACGGCTGCACTACGTCAGCCTTACTGCGATGATTCGGACAATGCAGGGATGCTTATTCATACAACTGAGCAATTAACAAGCTATGTTCAGCTGGCACGTCAATATGGACAAACCGTTGCCGTGCATGCCATTGGGGATTTAGCAATCGACACGATTTTAGACGTTTTTGCGGCATATCCTCCTCAGGAAGGTCAGCTTGATCGCGTAATTCACTGTAGCTTAGTCGATGAGGAACTATTAGCCAAGCTAGCTGCATTACCAGTGGCAGTGGATATGCAGCCGCAGTTTGTACAGGGAGAATACCAAGCAGAGCTATCGAGACTTGGAGAGGAGCGCGCACAGGGCTTACATCCTTTAAAATCGCTTCTTGACAGAGGGCTGATTGTCGCAGGCGGCAGTGATGCGCCAATTGAAGTGCCAAACCCGTTGCATGGTATTTATGCGGCTGTCACTAGAAGAAATTTTGAGGAAACACATGATGGCTATAACCCTCATGAGAAAATTTCCCGATTTGAGGCAGTCCGTTTGTATACAGTAGGAGCGGCTGAAATCATTGGACAGCAATTGATGCGTGGCAAAATTGCAGAAGGCTTTGCTGCAGACTTTACGATTTTACAAGAAGACGTTTTTACGGTAGAGATGGAGCAGCTTCCACACATTCAAGTCGCATGTACGGTTGTGAATGGTCAGATAGTATATGAAAATCGCTGAGAAGGTTATCCTTCCCAGCGATTTTTTTATGGGACTATTGTTTGTCAGTTAATTGTTTTACTTGTTGTTCTAGGGTCGACACACGTTTTGATAAGTCCTCTACTTGCTGTTGCATGGTTGGTGGAGGAGACACAGGGGCAGTGGATTTCATTTTTTTGATCATATGGATCATTACGAAAAAGATCGCTAGAAACATACATAAAAGAACGGTTGTACTAATGATATCACCAAGGTTGAATTTCATGTTTGCGCTCCTTTCTGTAGCGGGTATCTAGTTATATACAGGGTAGCCTGCTAAAAAGTTTCAAAAAAATGGTGAATGTCACGATTAATACAAAAATTGACGCCTACTTTGGTGTAGAGGAGTGCTATTTTATTGGCTTCGAGGAATGGGTCATAGCAGTCAAAACATACGTTAGTAGTGAGCGATTTTAACAGCATGATAGGGGTGAGTATGTGCACAAGGCAGGACAAGTAATGCGACAGGCTGTCCATAATATTTATGTTTATCGATTCGATTATGTACAGGTTTTCGCATTAATTAGAATCTTTCAGTTTTTATTAATGATCCCTGTAACCTCTATCGTATTGAAGCTCATGCTACGAGTAACAGGGTTTACACATATTACTGAGCAAAATTGGCAAAGCTTTGTGACGCATCCCTTTGTGATGATAATGATTTGTCTATTAATTTTGCTGTTTTTATTATTTGTATATTATGAGATGGGCTTTCTATTTCTCATGGCCTTTCATCAGCAACGAGGACTTCGCTACCGATTTCTTCCTTTATGGCAACAATTAAATCGCAAGGTTGTCTATTTTTTTAGTGTGCAAGTTCTATTTCTCATCGTCTATTTAGCACTATTAATGCCACTAGCTTCCTTTATGCTACCCCTTACATTGACTCAATCCATCTCCCTACCACATTTTCTAACTGAAGAAATCATGAGTAGTCGAGCGGGTAGGCTAGCATATGCTGCGGTGGCAAGCATTATCGTGATGATAGGTATTCGAAGCATCTTAACGTTACCTATCTTTACAATCCAGCCGAACATCTCTATTTTGCGTTCTTTTAAGCAAAGCTGGCGATTTTCCAAGCGTGGATTATTTGAACTAGTCGTGCTATTAGCTATGCTTTTAACAGGTCATCTGTTGATGATGCTTGGTATCACAGTGGTCGCTACGTTTCCCCTCTATTTAATTGAACGTTTAATGCCAAGTGCAGCCTTGGTTACGGCTGGGCTGACACTAGCCTTTTTAGAAATGGTCTTTGTGGTGCTATTTAGTTTATTACAGGCGATGTTTTCACAAGTTATGGTCGCCATCACGTATAATACGCTAGTTATAGGCAAATTGAGCGGGACTACACATCGGAAGCGGCGCTATAAGCCATTACTATTGATCAGTGGCATTGTGTTTCTCGTATTAAGTATGATGAATATCAATTCATTAGAGAAAAGTGTCTATGCGCCAGATACCAAAATTATTGCCCACCGCGGCTATGTAGCAGGCAATGTAGAAAATACAATTAGTGGATTGGTGAGTGCAGCCAATGCGGGGGCAGATTTAATTGAAATCGACATTCAACAAACGGTGGATGGGGAATTCGTCGTCTTCCATGATCGAACATTACGAAGGTTAGCAGGTAAAAATGGTGTTATTGCGAATATGACCCTGAGCGAACTAAAAACGTTAACCATTCATCAAAATGGCTTTAGCGATAAAATTGCTTCATTAGATGATTGTATTGAAATTGCCAAAGCGTTAGATGTGGCGCTTCTAATCGAATTAAAGGTGCATGGTCAAGAAACAGAAGATGTTTTACCTAAATTAGTAGAGAAGCTACGAAAATACAAGGTGCTAGATTCCTATTATGTGCAATCCGCTGATGGACAGAAAATGACGCAATTAAAAAAATTGGTGCCGAATTTGCGAGTCGGTATTGTCTATGCACTCAATATTGGACCGATGGAGGAAAATGTTGATTTTATCGCACTGGAGGAATCCTGGGTAACGGAGCAGCTTATCCAAGAATTGAAGCAACATCCGACCGATTTATTTGTTTGGACACTCAATGACGACCGCTCCCTGCAAACCTTTATCGAAAAAAATGTCAGCGGCGTCATCACTGACCACCCCGACGTCGCCCGCGAGCTAAGAACCCAGCAAAGCGAAAACCAGTATTTCTTACAGCGCATCCTGAATCGTCTGAGATTTATCTTTTGATCAGGGGAGAATAAAATTGCGAAGAAGCGAATATCCAAAAGCAAAGCACCGCCATCTAGTAAATCGAATATTCAAGAGAAGTCGCTCGCAAATCGCTATAGCTCAAAATGAGGAAGCAAAGCTCTAGCCATAAAAATGGAGACAGTTTGTAACCTTTTTCGTGTGAACACGACTACTTTATTGAATTCGGGAAAATGAAGGAGATGCTTTTTGTATGAAAATGACGAAAGTCGTACCATTTGCTATGTCAGCATTATTATTAGGGGGCGCGATTGGAGCTCCAACTGCATCAGCGAACGAAGGAGAGGCTACTGTGATTAACGCAGAAACTTCGGAGCAACAAGTGCAGCCTATTTTTATTAAAGTGACAGGTACAGTTGAAAACGTAGAAGTACGTGAAAATGCCACATACTATACAGTGGTTGATGGTGACAATACAAATATTGTGATTGCCAATAAAGACTCATTAGTTTTTGACAATATGGGAAAAGAAGCCAAGCTTCAAAAAGGAGATAAGGTGTCAGCTTACTCATATGCCAAGAAGCCGATGCTTGCGATTTATCCACCACAATACAACCCAGAAGTAATCATTGTAGAAACAGAAGAAATGGGTAGCGTGGAAGTGGATTTCTTCAATAAAGATTTAGTGGATACTGAAAATAACCTCAAGTTAAATGTTGGGGAAGACACGAAGCTAGCAAGTGCTACTGGCAAAGCTGTGAAAGTGGACGATTTAAAAGAGCAGCATTTAGTGGTGTTCTACACAATCGCAACGATGAGCATCCCTGCTCAAACACCGCCATCAAAAGTGATAGTATTAGATACAATTGAGAAAGAAGAGCCTGTTGAAGTGGATCCAGTTCCAACACCAGAACCAACTCCAGCTCCAGTTGATTCAGCGGTTCAAGAAATTATCAATAAAGACTTTTATGAAGTAGATGGGACAAAAATGGTGCCGCTACGCTTAATCGCTGAAAAGCTAGGCTTTAAAGTAGAAGTAACGCCAAAAGGTGCCATTGTTTCAAAAGGAGCCCTTTCGTATACAATTACGCGAGGTCAAAAAGAATATGGTTATAATAAAGCGCTTCGCCAATTTAAAGTAGCCCCTGCTTTATTAGAATCTGGCAAAACATACGTACCTGTTGAATTTGTAGAGGAATTAACAAAATAATCTCGTCATCTCCCTTTATGGTTTCTACCATGAAGGGGGATTTTTTATGGGAAAAAATAGTTGTAGAAAAATATTTTAAAAAAGGTTTTAGAGAGCAGTTGGAGACAACTGAAATTGGTTTTTTGTGGAGTTTTCATTTTACGCTTAAGAGAAATAAGTGGCTTTAGAGAGAAAAAATCATACAGAAAATAAAATTCAGAGTATTGACAATTATTAAACTATTATTTAAAATTCAAAACAAATCCACATAAATACAGAAATAAAGTGTTGGATTTGTGGATTTTGTTGGATTTAACTTTGTGTTTGGAGTGATGATGTATGTCTCTTTCGTTTGAGGAACGTAAAAAAGTGATTTTAGATATTTTAGATTTAGAAGGAAAAGTGAAGGTAAGTGATGCAGAGCAGCTATTAAATGTATCAGGCGAGACTATACGTAGAGATATGGATCGATTGGAGAAGGAAGGGCTTCTACACAAAGTCTATGGGGGGGCTGTGAAGGCAAAGGAAAAGTATGAGAGGACCTTTGAACAGAAAACGTCACTTAACAATATAGAGAAGAGAAGGATTTGTAAGGCTGCTGCAAGTATTGTGGAAGACGGTGATGTTATCTTTATCGGTCATGGTACAACAGCCTATGAAATCGTTCGTTATTTAGGTGATAAGCCCAACGTCATTGTCGTCACAAATTCACTCCCAGTTCTATCATTAGCCGCAGAATGCTTTCAAGGGAAGGTGCTCTTTGCGGGAGGAGAATATGAACATCGACAAAAATTTATGGGAGGTCCATTAGCTGATTTATTTTTTAATCAACTAAAGGCAAATAAAGCCTTTGTTGCTGCAGGCGGAATTTCGTTAGCAGATGGTATTACCGACTATGATATTACGGGCGCAGCGATTTCAAAGAAATTAATAGAGCGGGCAGAAAATACGATTATTTTAGCAGACCATACGAAATTTGGTGTCTCTACATTTGCGCATATTTGTCATTTAGAGGACGTTTCGATGGTGATTACAGATCAAAAGAGCTCCACACAATGGCAGGAACGATTACAGCAGAAAAAAGTGGAATTATTCATTGCAGGTGAAATGTTGGATGACGTCAATGTATAGGAAGGTGGAAACTATGGACTATTTTGCAAATAAACAGGCAACCTTACAAAAATCAATTGACTGGTGGAATCCAGGAAAAACGAAACAGTGGCAAATCGATGGTGTTGATGTCGTTATCGGGAAACGAGAGGGCTATTATTTCTACGATGTGGATGGCAAAAAATTAATGAATGCGCATCTCAATGGCGGAACATATAACCTTGGCCATCGTAATCCAGAAGTCATTGCTGCATTAGTGGAAGGAACCAATTATTTTGACATTGGTAATCATCATTTTCCATCTACTGCACGTGCACAGTTAGCTGAAAAATTAGCAGCCTGCACACCAGAAGGCTTAACATATTCTATTTTCTCTAGTGGTGGAAGTGAAGCAATTGATGTGGCTCTAAAGTGTGCGCGTTATGCTACAAAACGTAAAAAAACGATTTCCATTAAAAATGGATATCATGGACACACAGGTCTTGCAGTTTCGCTTGGCAATGAACGCTATTCAAAACCATTTTTAAGTGAGGGCAGTCCCCATGAATTTGTGCACGTACCTTTCAATGATCTGGCGGCAATGGAACGAGAGCTTGCTAGAGGGGATGTAGCTAGCGTAATTATCGAGACTATTCCTGCGACATATGGTTTCCCCTTGCCCACTGCTAATTACTTGGCTGATGTCAAATCACTTTGTGAACGATACGGGGCATTATATATTGCAGATGAGGTGCAAACGGGCTTGATGAGAACAGGTAAGCTGTGGGGAATTGAGCATTATGGCGTGAAACCGGATATTCTGGTGACAGCAAAGGGGCTAAGTGGCGGTATCTATCCAATTGCAGCTACAGTGGTCAATGAACGAGCAGGCGGCTGGATGGAAGAAGATGGACTAGCCCATATTTCTACATTTGGTGGAGCAGAACTAGGTTGTGTAGTGGCGATGAAAGTATTAGAAATCTCCCAACGTCCTGAAGTAGTAAAGAATGTAGAATATGTTGCTCGTTATCTACGAAGTGGTTTAGAGCGTATTCAACAACAATATCCTGATTTCTTTGTGGGCATTCGTCAGCTTGGCGTTGTTATGGGCCTAGAATTTAATCATCCTGAAGGGGCTAAATATGTGATGAGCTCCTTGTACAAACATGGTGTATGGGCCATTTATTCAATGCTGGATACACGTGTGTTGCAATTTAAGCCAGGGCTATTATGTGATAAAGCGTACTGTGATGAATTGCTTGAAAAATGTGAGGCGGGCATAAAAGAAGCAGCGCAGCTTGTGAAATTTGCACGCTATTAAAGGAAAGAAAGCTTGTCAATTTAGTAAACAGGGGGTTTTCTAGATGGGTCAAATGGATTTCATAGATTTAGAATTGGTCCTTTCCAACTTTCATCAAGCAGCAAATGATGCATTAAAGGAGTTTAGTTGTTTACTAGAAGCATCTTGTAAAATGATTGATTATTCCGAAAATGCGACGTATCTCGTAGAAGATGGGCAGGGCAAAAAATATATTCTGAGGATCAGCCGACCAAATTACCATAAAAAAGAGGAGATCGAAGCGGAGATTGCCTGGTTAAACTCGCTCCATGAGCAATCTCCTATTGATGTATCACTACCGATGCGAGCAGATGACGGTGACTACGTACATGCTCATTCGTATAATGACACGATATATTATAGCACATTATTTACATTTTTGGAGGGCAATGCTCCTGATGAGAATAATGAAGATGACTTAATTCAGCAATTTGAAACATTAGGCGAAATTACAGCCATGTTCCATAAACACACAATCGAGCAGCATGATTATTACCAAGCCTTTCAGCGCATGACATGGGACTATGACACGATTCTAGGTCAATCTCCAAAATGGGCGAGATGGCAGGATGGACTAGGAATGACCCCTGCACGAATCGCTTTATATGAGGAAGCATCACATATCATTCAAAAGAAGCTTGAGGCATTTGGTAAAGATAAAACACGATTTGGTCTTATCCATGCGGATTTACGCTTAGCTAATTTACTCATCTATGGGGACGAAATTAAAGTGATTGATTTTGATGATTGTGGTTTTGGGTGGTTTTTATATGATTTAGCCACATCGGTGAGCTTTATTGAGCATATGCCTTATCTTGATGAGTTGATCGCTTCATGGGTTAAGGGCTATAGCAAAATTCGATTATTAACAGACGCAGAAAAAGAAATGATTCCAACTTTTATATTAATGAGAAGACTACAGCTTATTTCGTGGATTGGAAGTCGTGATAATGAGACAACGCGCTTACTTGGTGAAAATTACACGCTTCAGAGTGATGATTTAGTGAAAGCCTATGTAGAAAAGTATCAAGACTGTACCAACTAAATAACGATAAAAGGTGGCGAATAACATGTCTTCGAAAAAGGATGAAATCATCGTATTAAAGAAAGCCCTTACACCCATCCATTTATGGACAATTGGCGTCGGCATTGTGATTTCTGGGAACTACTTTGGCTGGAATTTTGGTTTAAGTCAATCTGGTTTTTTAGGAATGCTCATTGCCACATTATTTATGGCGATTATGTATTTAACGATGACCTTAGGTATTTCTGAATTATCGACGATGTTACCTTATGCAGGAGGACCTTACTCCTTTGCTCGACGGGCGATGGGGCGTTATATCGGTTTTATTACAGGAGTTGGTGTCGTGCTGCAATATGTCATTGCCGCACCAATTATCGCGATTGGTATTGGGGGCTATATCAGCTTTTTGTTTCCAGCCGTACCGACAGTGGTGGCAGCTGCCTTTATGTATGCTCTGTTCATGGGGGTTCATATTATTGGCATTAAAGAATATGCCACGATCGAAATGGTGCTTGTTTTTATTGCTTTAGGCTTACTAGTCTTAATGTATTTCGTTGGTTTACCGCAAATTAATGTGGGCCATTTATTCCCTGAGAATGGCGATCTTATACCAGGTGGATTTAAAGGCATCTGGTCAGCATTGCCCTATGCGATGTGGCTATTCCTAGCAATCGAGATGTTGCCTATGTTATCGGAGGAGACGAGAGATGTGCAGAAGGACATGCCGAAGGGGTTAATTTCAGGTATGGTGACCTTGCTGATTTTATCCATTTTGACAACAACTGTTGCCATTGGGCTAGCTGGCATCGATGTCATGACGGTTGCTGAAGATCCATTGCCAGCAGCGATTGCCGCTGTTTTTGGAAATACGTATTGGTTGGCGCAGATTTTAGCATCTGTTGGCTTAGTAGGACTAATTGCAAGCTTTTCGGGTGTGATTTTGGCTTACTCTCGTCAGGTCTATGCTTTATCACGTGCAGGCTATTTGCCAAGCATGTTATCGAAGATGCATAAAAAGCGTCAGACACCATATATGGCCATTATTTTGCCAGGCTTTATCGGGTTAGTGTTAGTCATTTTATTTAATCCAGATGATTTAATTTTAATTTCTACATTTGGGGCATTAGTATCGTATATTACGATGAATTTATCGGTGTTGATTTTGCGTAAAAAAGAACCTCATTTAGTACGTACCTTTAAGACACCGCTGTATCCATTTACGCCTATTGTCTCACTTGTGCTAGCCGTCATTGCTATCTTTGCGAGCTTCTTTGCGAATTTGACTTTTTTCATCGTTTGTTTGGCTGTTTTTGCTGTGGCAACGATCTATTATTGGGTGTGGGCAAGACACCATATTAACGAGGATGCACCAGAGGAACGCTTTGCGAAGGACGCTACAGTGCAGGTAGAGGTGCAAGCACCAGTATCGCCAATAGAGGCTATACGAGAATAAATAAAGGGATGGGTTTTCCTATGACAAAAGTGGAATGGGTCATTTTTGATAAGGATGGAACAATCATAGAAATGGATTCTTTATGGATTGCCTGGGCCAAAAATTTATATGCTAATTTAACTGAAAATTCAGACTTAGAGATCTATTTTTCCTTACAAACTTTTTTAAGAAACATAGGGGTTAATGACAATGGAACAACGATTGACCCAACGAGTCCTCTAGCTATTGGAAGTATACAAGAAGCTGAGACGATCGTGGCGTTCTTACTCTATCAGCAGGGAATCCCATGGAGCAAAGGGGTAACACTTGCGAGAGCAGCTTCCAACTTAGCCACATCGCAGCAGGAAAATAGCAAGGTACAGGCATTACCAGGTATTCGTAATCTCTTAATAACCTTAAAAAATAAAGGGAAGAAATTAGGGGTGATTACAGCTGATCAAACGGCACGAGCCAAATCTCATTTACAACAGCTAGAGTTATTAGCTTTGTTTGATTTCGTTCTAGGAAGTGACCAAGCTACATCCAGTAAGCCCTTCCCAGACTTAGCATATGTGGCAAAGGAACAGTTTCAAGTATCGCTTGAGAAAGCCGTGATGATTGGCGATTCGAATGCAGATATGCTCTTTGCTAAAAATGCTGGCATGTGCTTTTCAATTGGCATCATTCCTAGTGCCACATACCCAAAGGATTATTTACCTGATGCAACCGCAATTATTGAAGCGTATGACGAATCTGTTCTCACCATGCTAATCGAAAAGGAGTGAGCATATGGACAATCAGCTAATTGCCAAGATTACTGAATTGGTATTGGAAAAACTAACGCAAGGCTCTCAGCCTGAACAAGCTTCTAAAACGTTATCAAATGAGGAATTACAGGAATGGCAATCATTTCGATTAATAAAAGAAAACCAACATCAGACGCAGCAAACAACTGCCCCTGCATATGTAGCATTATCTACGCATGAATTACAGCATTGGCAAAGTCTGCACCAGCAATCATCAGGCACTGTCTCTGTAGCTAATTCGAGCGACTTAATTGCCCTAAAAAAATTTACATGACGGGAGGTTCGTCATATGGTGAGAGACCAAGATTTGGTTTCGATACAAGAGGCAAGAGACGGAATAGCAGCCGCTTCGATTGCGCAAAAAATGTATGCCAGCTTTACGCAAGAGCAGGTCGATCGAATTGTCGAGGCCATTGCCCAAGCTGCTTATAAACAGGCAGAAAATCTTGCTGTATTAGCTGTTACGGAAACAAAGATGGGCATTATTGAACATAAAAAAATAAAAAATGAGTTGGCTTCTCAAGGTGTCTATGAAGCCATTCGGCATGAAAAGACAATTGGCGTTATACACGAGGATAGGGTAGCAAGGCAGGTGGAAATTGCTTATCCATTCGGTGTTATTGCGGCAGTTACACCTGTTACGAACCCGACTGCTACAGCCATTTTTAAAACGCTAATTGCCCTAAAGGCGCAAAATGCCATTGTCTTTAGTCCTCATCCAACAGCAGTCAACTGCACTATCGAGGCATTGAAAATTTGTCAGCAGGCAGCCGTTCGTGCAGGGGCGCCAGAGGGACTTATTCAATGGATTAGCCATCCAACAATAAAAGGAACAGAGGAACTTATGCATCATCGTGATGTACAGCTAATTTTAGCAACTGGTGGAGCAGGGCTTGTCAAAGCTGCCTATAGCTCAGGGAAACCAGCCTATGGTGTTGGCCCTGGGAATGTTCCTGTCTATATTGATCGCACAGCAAATGTGAACGAGGCAATGAAGCAAATTATCGATAGTAAATCATTTGATAATAGTACGATCTGTGCCACAGAACAAGCTATTGTCGTACATCAGGAGGTCAAAGCACAGGTGATGGCTGCTTTAGCAGAAAATGGGGCCATCCTTCTAAGTGGGCAGGACAAGGAAAAATTAGCAAAGGTGATTTCACCAGTAGCTCGTACATTAAATAGCCAAATTGTCGGGAAGCCAGCAACCGTAATAGCCCAAATGGCTAATATTGATGTCCCTCGACATACACGCGTATTAGTCGCGGAGGAACATCAGATTGGGAAGGAGTATCCATTTTCCATGGAGAAGCTTTCTCCCATCCTAGGTCTTTATACGGCTCGTTCTCAGGAAGAAGCAGTAAAGATTTGCCGTCGCTTGCTTGACGTTGGAGGGAGAGGACATAGCCTGGCTATTCATGCACAGGACGAACATTTTGTTAAGCAGTTTGCCGCTCAAATGCCCGTGTCCAGAATATTAGTCAATACTTTAGCATCTGTTGGGGCTGCAGGCGGTACGACAAGTTTAACGCCTTCCTTTACATTGGGCTGTGGGGCCTATGGGGGAAATATTACGAGTGATAATATTTCTGCACATCATTTATTAAATAAAAAAAGAGTGGCCTATGGTGTGAAGGAACTAACGATTCCACCCCCAAAGCATCCACAAAATATACAGGCTCCAGCGATGCAAGCAATTGAAGGGGTGTCTATTGACAGGTTGTCCATTGAAAAGATTGTAGAGGAAGTACTCACAAAGCTAAGTAATTAGAGGAGGAAAAGGAAATGAGCGTAGAGATAAATGGAGCTTTAGGCATGATTGAAACAAGAGGCTTAATCGGATCAATTGAGGCGGCAGATGCCATGGTAAAGGCAGCAAACGTCAATATTGTAGGGAAAGTACATGTTGGTGGCGGCATTGTGACGGTGCTGGTGACAGGTGATGTCGGGGCAGTCAAGGCAGCGACGGATGCAGGCTCTGAGGCCGCACGTCGGGTAGGTGAGCTATTATCGGTACATGTTATTCCACGCCCTCATTCAGAATTATACGCAATTTTACCTAAGTGAAAAGTGAGGGATTGTGATGACAAACAATCAAATACATGCCACTGAAGTTACAAATCAAAGTATCCCGATTGCGATTTCTGCCCGTCATTGTCATGTTAATGAGGAGGATTTCTATTATTTATTTGGTAGAGACGCAGCGTTACAGAAATGGAAGGAACTTTCCCAGCCAGGTCAATTTGCTTCACAGCATGTTCTAACGATTAAGGGACCCAAAGGCCAAATTGACAAGGTTCGGGTTTTAGGCCCATTTCGCACTGCAACCCAAATCGAAATCAGTCAAACGGATGCCATCAAGCTGGGTGTAACACCACCAATTCGTATGTCAGGCGACTTAGAAAAATCTGAATCAATCACATTGATTGGACCTCATGGAACTCGCCATAAAACACAAGGATTGATTATTGCACAAGCACATATTCACATGGCTGTATCCGATGCTGCTGCCTTCAATGTCCAAGATAAGGAAATCGTGACGGTTGAAATCTGTGGGGATGGACGTCAGCTACGATTAATGAATGTGGTTGTGCGTGTCTCCTCAGCATTCGTCCTTGAGATGCATGTAGATACAGATGAAGCGAATGCCGCCGCTCTTCAACAGCATACAATTGGCAAGCTTATCAAAATGGAGTGACAGGTATGGATATAAAAGAATTACAGAGAATCATCGAAGAAGTAGTCATATCAATGATGGATAAAAAGCATAAAAGACTTTTGCTTGTCCATTCTCATACGACCATTTCTAAGAAACAGGTGGACGTATTACAAAGCTATTGCCATGTTGAGGAGTGGCAGGCAAATGAAACCACAAGTCCCACTCAGCTATTCTACGATGCTATTGTTTTTCTCGAAGTGGATCAAGCATTTATCGTCAGCAGTGCCCAAGGCTTGCCTACTACACCGGCAGCCTTGTACCTGTCTGAGCTGCTGGTTAGCAATCAAACAGCAATTTTAATTCCAAATGAAAAATTATCTGCTGTTGTCACAGCAAAGGAACCGAATCCTTACATGAAAATGTTGCTGCATCATATAGAGCGCTTAAAGGAGTTTGGCTGTGACATTCAGTTATTTGCACAGCTTATTCGATTTTTAAAGCAGCAAGAGGAACCGGCTCGTTCGACTATAGTGGCAAACTATTTGACAGCAGAGATGCTTCAATCGTACAAGGGGAAACGGCTGACACTACCTGCCCACACAAAACTTACACCACTAGCACAAGAAATGATTCAGGAAAAGGGAATGACGATACAAAGATATTAGCAGGAGTGTTGTTACATGATGAAATCGATTGGTATTGTGGAGACAAGAGGACTTGCGATTTCAATACGAATCGCAGATGCTATGCTTAAAGCAGCGGATATTCGAATACTTCGACAAGAAACCATCGATTTGGCTCTAGTAACCATTGCCATTGAAGGGGACACAGCGGCCATTCAGGAAGCGATAGCCATTGGTACACAACTAGCTAAAGCAGCCAACCAATGGATTGCCTCTTCAACTATTTTAAGGCCAGATATCGCGGTGAATGGATTAGTAACAGAAATTGCGAAAAAGCCAAGTACTTAAAATGAATAAAAGGAAAGGTGGAGGAACGAGTTGAAGGTCGATTTAACAGGGAAGGTTGTCATAGTTACTGGTGGTAGTAAAGGAATTGGGAAGGGGATTGCTACCGTATTTGCTGAACAGGGTGCTCATGTGGTGATTGCAGCAAGAGGTATGGAAGCTGCCACAGATGTAGCAAATCAATTACAAGCGCAAGGACTCTCCGCTTCTGCTGCCACTGTTGATGTTGAAAACTATGAATCTGTTGAAAGCATGGCTACGGAGGTTGCTAACTCTTTTGGTTCCATCGATATTTTATGTGCCAATGCTGGTATTTTTCCCTCGATGAAACTAGAGGACATGACGACGGACCATTGGGATCAGGTATTAAATGTCAATGCCAGAGGAACGATGTTTGCTGTCAAAGCTTGCGTGCCCCATTTAAAGAAAGCGAATGCTGGCAGGGTCATTATTACCTCGTCGATAACGGGTCCAGTGACTGGCTATGCTGGATGGACACATTATGCCGCAAGTAAGGCAGCTCAATTAGGGTTTATGCGGACTGCGGCTCTTGAATTAGCACCCTATCATATTACGGTCAATGCCGTGTTACCAGGAAATATCGCAACAGAAGGCTTAGATGGTCTTGGTGACACCTATCTACAGAAGATGGCGAAGGCGATTCCTTTTGGTAGCCTTGGTCGTGTGGAGGATATAGCGTATGCTGCATTGTTCCTTAGTAGTAAGGAGGCAGGCTTTATTACGGGTCAATCGATCATTATTGATGGTGGCCAAACATTACCTGAAGATGCAGAGGCATTTTAATAGAAGGAGGGATACGAAATGAATTTAGGCGCATTAGGAATGATTGAAACAAAGGGCTTAGTGGGCTCTATTGAAGCAGCTGATGCAATGGTCAAGGCTGCCAACGTGAATATTGTGGGTAAAGTCCATGTGGGTGGCGGTATTGTCACGGTGCTTGTTCGTGGGGATGTAGGGGCTGTAAAAGCCGCAACAGATGCAGGAGCAGCAGCTGCACAACGTGTTGGAGAGCTATTATCTGTACATGTGATTCCGCGACCACATGCAGAATTGGAAGCGATTTTAAAAATGCAATAATGAGTGAGGTGGCTATATGAATGAACATGCAATAATAAAAATTGTTAATGATGTCATAGCCGAATTACTACCTAAAAAAGAAGTAGCTCCTACACCCAATGAAATTCCTATAGGTATCTCAGCAAGGCATATTCATTTACAACAAGAACATGTCGAGCAGCTATTTGGCAAAGGTGCTACGCTGAGTGTAAAAAAAATGTTAGCTCAACCCGGTCAGTTTGCAGCACATGAAACGCTACAGGTGGTGGGACCAAAAGGAAGCATCCAAAATGTACGTGTATTAGGTCCTGCTCGCACCTTCACACAAATTGAAATTAGTCATACAGATGCCATTGCCCTAGGAATTCAACCACCTTTGCGTGAATCGGGAGAAATTGCTGGCTCAGCTAGCTGTATATTGGTAGGACCTAGAGGAAGTTTGATTTTACAAGAAGGGGTCATTATCGCACAAGCACATATTCATATGGCACCTGCTGATGCACAGCAGTTAGGGGTTCAGAACGGTCAATACGTCTCCGTTAAGGTGCAAGGGCGACGTCCCATTACCTTTGAGCAAGTGAAAATTCGTGTGGCTGATCACTATCATTTAGAAATGCATATTGATACAGATGAAGCAAACGCAGGCTTCATCCAACAGGGTGAAACGGGTACAATTATAACAGGCAAGATGGCAGGAGAGCCTTACAATAACTTCGTCAGTCCTCCAATTGAAATTAACCACAAGATAATAACGGCAAATGATGTAAGCCGTTATCAAGGTGAGACAGTGATAGTCCCCAAAGAGGCAAGGTTGACGGCACTGGCGAAGGAGGCCGTGGAAAAATTAGAAATTGAACTTCAGTTTCACGAAAAAGGATGAGGATGCATGCGGATAGGAACAGTGGTCGGAAATATCTGGGCAACACGTAAAGAGGAAGGGCTACAGGGATTGAAATTACTCATTATCCAGCCAATAAAGCTGGATGGTCAACTGAGTGATGAACAAATTGTTGCGGCAGATCGTATAGGTGCAGGTGTTGGAGATAACGTCATTTTAACAATGGGCAGTGCTGCTGTACGAAGTTTTTCTACGTCCAGTATTTGTCCAATTGATGCCATTGTTGTTGGCATTATAGATGGCACAGATGAATCGTGAGGTGAGCAAAGTGACAGAAGCGATAGGAATGATTGAAACGTATGGCTTGATTGGCTCCATTGAAGCTGCAGACGCCATGCTAAAGGCAGCCAATGTCCAATTAGTGAAACAGGAGCTAGTAGACGGTGGTATCGTAACCATTATTGTTGAGGGAGATGTTGGTGCAGTACAGGCTGCGGTTGATGCTGGTAAAGCGGCAGCAACGCGAACGAGCAAGCTACTAAGCGCACATGTAATTCCACGAGCAGCCAATGAAGTATTCACAGCGATTATTGATGAAACACAGCCGATAAAAGTGACGGAGGCAGCAGCCAAAAAAACAAGCACTCGCCAGAAGCCTCAACAAGCAAAACTTGTAGAGGATGAGCAGGCAGATAAGTAGTCGATGAATCTATGTCGTTAGGAGGGGGAGGCAGATGAGCTTTAGGCGACCCAAAATCGCCATCATTGGCGCTGGACATACAGGTGCAACCGTAGCGTTAATGGTCGCACAGAAACAGATCGGGGATATTGTGCTTATCGATTTACCAGACTTCGAAAATGCTGCGAAAGGGAAGGCATTAGATATTCTCCAAGCTGGACCAATAGAAAGATTTAACGTACAGGTGACGGCTACTTCAAAGTATCAGGAAATAGCTCATGCTGATATTGTGGTTATCACGGCAGGTATTGCAAGAAAGCCTGGCATGACACGGCAGGATTTAATTCATACAAATGCGGCAATCATCCGCTCGGTAAGCGAACAAATCAAACGTTATGCGCCAACTAGCTATATTATCGTCTTAAGTAACCCTGTCGATGCCATGACCTATGTTTGTCTGGAAACAACGGGTTTTCCCAAAAATCGTGTCATGGGACAATCAGGTGTTTTAGATACAGCGCGCTTTAATACCTTTATCGCACAGGCTCTTCAGCTTGCTGTCGAGGATATATCGAGCTTCGTTTTGGGTGGACATGGCGATGAAATGGTGCCACTCGTTCGCTATACGTATGTCGGAGGAATACCATTAGAAAAATTAATGCCACAAGCACAGATTGAGCAATTAGTGGAGCGAACGCGAAAAGGTGGAGGCGAAATTGTCGCCCTACTTGGCAATGGCAGTGCTTACTATGCCCCAGCCGCCGCCATTGTCCAAATGATTGAAGCGATTGTGAAGGATCAACGGAAAGTAATGCCCATCATTACTTATTTACAGGGCGAATATCAAGTAGACAATGCCTGCATCGGTGTCCCAGTTGTTTTAGGGGGAGCTGGTATTGAAAGTGTAATTGAATTGCATTTAAACGAAGAGGAACAGCAAGCATTTAATCATTCGGTTCACCAAGTTTATCAAACATTAGCCTATATCAAATGATGCGAGCGCATGACACCATCTAATAGTGGCATGTATTAGATGGTACTTTACATAGTTGAGGCACCTTACGATGTTGTAAAGGTGCTTTTTGTTGTGCAAAATTTTCTTTTAATGGAAGATCGTTTTCTGTACAATTAAAAAAGTTACTACTGATGCACAAAGGAGGATACGATGAAACAAGCACTCATCATTATCGATATACAGGAGGCTTTCTTTCTAGATGGCCAGCAAAATCTTTGGAACAGTGAAGCTATTATCAAAAATATTAATGCCTCCATTACATGGGCACGGCGCAACGAAGTACCCGTTATTTTTATTCAGCATACAGACGCAGATGATGTGGATTTTGCATTAGGTCAACCAGGCTGGGAACTGTATCATGGATTACTTAGACAGGCGGAGGATCAAGTGATTCAAAAAACAACGTGGGACGCTTTCTATCAAACGGAGCTTGCAGCTTATTTACAAGCGCATCACATCGACCAATTGATTTTCGCGGGTGCTCAAACAGAGTTTTGTCTTGATACAACAATCCGTAGTGCTTTTAGTCATGGCTACCATCATAATATTTTAATAGAAGATGCACATAGCACCTTAGATAGTAATGTACTGGCAGCACCACAAATTATTCAACATCACGAATCCATTTGGCATAATCGTTTTGTGCGGATTCAGTCAATTGGAGGATTCCAACATGCTGATTGATCAGAAAGAGCTCCAGATAAAAGAGCTATCCTATACAATTCGCTGTGCCCGACGCGAAGATGCCCAAGCCTTATCAGATTTACGCTTGCAATTAGACGGTGAAACGGAAAACTTCGATCGTAAACAGGGCGAGGCATTGATTGATCGAGCAGGCTTTGAGCAGCTTATTCAACAGGATAGCGAAAGCTCAAAAAATTTATGTTTAGTAGCGGTTGTCGGTGATCGGATCGTTGGGTTCTCAAGATGTGAGGGCTCTGCACTCAAAAGGCTTGCCCATAAAGTAACCTTTGGTGTTGGAGTCAGTAAAGAGTTTTGGGGCTATGGCATAGGAAAAGCCTTGCTGCAAGAATCCATTGATTGGGCAGATGCCAATGGTATTCGCAAAATAGCACTAGAAGTGTTAGAAACCAATGAGAAAGCGATACAGCTCTATAAAAAAATGGGCTTTTTAGTGGAAGGCATTCTGAAAAATGATAAATGCCTTGCAGATGGCAGGTTCTATCACACGATCATTATGGGAAGATGGCAGGAATAGCATCGGAGAAGGAATTTAAAACAGCATGACAAATTTTATGTATATCTTTTGTTTGATTGTCTGGGGTCTTAATTTTATTGCAGTCAAAATTCAAGGAACGCCAGTCAGTTTAGAATTATCTTTAACCTATCGTTTAGTCATGACAGCCCTTTTATTTTTCATCCTTGCTTGGTTCTTGAAGCCACAGGGTAAACCACAACAGGGCGATGTACCTTTTATCATCGTTTTTGGCGTTTGTAATTTTGCATTCAGCTATTTAGCGCTGTATTATGCGACGATATGGAGCTCGGCTGCTATTGTCACATTAATTTTTTCATTAAAAGTCATACTAACACCCATCGCCCTACGGATATTTCTCAAGGAGCCATTGCATCGTCGTGTTTTAATTGGCGGTATTTTAGGCGTCATCGGCGTGGGGGTGCTGATTTATCCATCTTTACATAATATGGAGTTAAAAGGAGTGTTAATTGCCTTCGTAGGGACTGTCCTAACAGCCATTGGGGATGCAAGCTCTGCCCGAAATGCCAAGCATCAAATCAACCCGATTTATGCGAATGCCATTGGTTTTGCAGTGGGTAGTGCAGTCATGTGTGTCATTGTTTGGTTACAGGGACAAACAGTCGTAATACCCAAATCCTTTACCTACTTATCAGCTCTCTTGTATTTAACGCTTATTGCATCCTTTTTCGCATGGTTATTTTACTTAAAACTAGTCGAACGAATTGGAGGGGCAAAAAGTGGCTATATGGTTGCATTATTCCCCGTGATTGGTGGTATTGCGTCTGTTGTCATCGGCGAATCAACACTCAGTATTTATTTAATCTTAGGCTGTCTTTTTAGCTGCATTGGAGCTGCGATTGCCTTAGGCTTTAAAATTAAGCCTATTTTACGATGAACGAAAACCCCTTTTCCTTCATAAACTAGAGAAGAACGCTTGAAAAGGGTGAGGGACAAAATGTCATTCGTTCCATTGAATGCAATGGGTATCAGGAGAGAAAAAGATGAGGATCACTGGGACATTGATCGCTGGGAAAATGATGGTGGCAGAAGCCTAGAGGCGTAAGGGAGACAGAAATTTGTCTCCCTTTAAATATTTTTGAAACCTTTTGATCAATTGCTCGTATGATAAGTAGACAAGCTTTCGTTGTCAGCTATAAAAAAGGGAGAAATGATTTTTTTGAACCATTGAACAAAACGATTACTATTCATTATTTACGTGATTGTCATTGCGGATGCGTATTACACAACGCTCTATATTGAACCAAAAACACCGCCGCAACACCAAACCATCAAAGCAACAGCCATCACGGTAGACCAACTACGGTAGCAAGCCTCACAAAAGGAAGCGGACAACCCGTCGTTTGAAGCCTTTTTGCTTCAAGCAATTTCTTCAAAGCGTGGTCCAGGAATTGGTGATGCAAGAAATATTCGTAGAAGCACGAACTCCAAAGCGTGTCTATTTACATTATCAACAGCTACGTTGCTGACACCCTGTACATTTACAGGGTTTTTTTAATAGGAGGAGCAAAATATGAGTATGGCAACCTATATAGGCTTCAATTTTCCAGTTGAAATACAGGATGACTATACAGAAAATGAAGTTGACATAAATTATTTTTTCTCGGTAAAAGAGAATCGCCAAATTGTACAGGCAAAGCATTTTACAACACCCTATGTATATGAAATCGAAACAAAGGGAGAGCCCATTTGGCAAATGCATAACGAAAATAAAGTGTATTCCCCCCATAACTATGAAAAAGCCAAAAGAACTTTTCACCATGTATGTGACTTTCTAAAAAAATTCCTTCCCAAAGGAGATTATTGCGAAATCTACATTTGCTGGATAGGAGAAGAAGGAGAGGAACATGAGAAAAAACTGGCACTGCTGTTAGACCAACTGTCAGTAGATGAGGTAGAAATAGTTGAGAAATGTTTGCTGATGTTGAGAAATTAAAATCTTCATAAAGTAAAAGATTGAAGCAATAAGCCTCAATCTTTTTTCTGTTTGCTAGGAAGCTGATAGCCCTCTAAGTCTGGAATAAATTCTTGTGGGTCAATAGATACATTCACTTCAAGCCTTTCTGGATGAACATAGCTTGTCAGCTCACCATTTTGGTCATATGTTTCACTTTTAACGAGAATCCCAGTATCTTTATCCACCCAAAAACGAAACGCTTCTGTCGTGCCTTTTAAATTTTCACTATTTGTCACCTTTTCATCCATTTTCCCAGCTAATACGATTGTATTATGACCTAACAACGCTTCATTTTGTTTTTCAATCTCCCAATGCTCCATATTTCTTAAATAACTAGCAGCTTTCTCATAAGCGAATAACGACATACTTGAACTTCCAAATGAAGGTCTTTCTCTCAATTTATTATATGAAATAGGCGGATATTTCAAGTCAATACTAAAAGCTTGCTCAGGAGTAACTACGTCTCGTTTTGATTTCTGTTTCGTTTCACTAACTGTATAAACTTTTTGTCCATAAAGTGCTGTATATTTTAACCAGCTCTTTCTGTTGTTATAAAAGTACTCCTGTGTATCGTTCTTGATTCCCGTCGTGTTATCATCTAAAGCGATTATTTTTTCATAGCCTCCAACTTCTTTTTTGGTACTTACTTTATAAGTAACACCCAATGTTCTAGTGGAACCGTCTTGAGAAATTTTATGTTCTTCAAATTTTCCAGCTGCTGAGTGAAAATAATCAATCGAATTTAATAATTTACTCACGACATCCTCTTTCGTCATATCCCCGTAAAATTCTTCTTGGATCGGGGGATGATAAAGAGTAGTTTCCATTATAGGTTCTTGTGAACGGTCTCCCTTATCAACTGGTTGTACTGTCAGCTCCGTGACCATAAAATAGCTAGCTCCTATAAGAAAAAAACCAATGACTGCTATAGGTAACAAATGATTGAAAATGGATTGGAATTGGGGCTGTTTCTTGTAATCTTTTCGAAGCCTCTGCCTTACTTTTTCTTTATGTTTCTCATTAAAATGAATGTCCTGGAATGCCGTGTCATCCAATGCCTTGCCTATATTTTTAAACATATCATTCATTTATCTTGCACCCTTCCATTGATTTTTTGAGCATAAGTCGAGCCCTATGAAGTCGAGACTTAATGGTTTGTAAACGCAAATCTAACAAATCAGCTATTTGGTTATAGGACAGCTCTTCATAATAATAGAAAATAATGAGTTCTCGGTATCTTATTGGTAGAGCAAGGATTTTTTCAGAAAGTAATCGTTTATCCTCCTGTCCGACTAATTCCAACTCAGGGGATTGACTAGTACTCTTAATTTTTGAGAAAAATTCTGTCAGAACAATATTTCTATAAGACCAGCTTTTTAATTTATCTTTACATAGATTGACAGTAATTCGATATAACCATGTTTTATAGGAAGATTCATTCCTGAAATTATCTAAATGCTCATAGCACTTTATAAACACTTCTTGCGCAATATCTTCCGAAAGCTGCTTGTGCTTCATATACGTAAAGGCAAGACGTGCTATGTCATCTCCGTATGCCTTCATCAACCATTCAAGCCTCTCCTCCTTACTACATTCACCGCTAACTTCTATTGATGTTCTCACATGTTCAAGCATCTTCCACACCCTTTCAATTATTAGACGGAGTTGGTGCCATTTGGTTGTAATCAATTTACTATAATAACGAGTGATTTGTAATAGCAGTAAAAGAGAGTATGAGAGATTTTTGTGTTATTATTCAATAGTAAAATGCTAATAAATGGTGAAAAAGGGGAGTAGTATGCATACACAATTCGAATTTACGGTTTTTCCTCAATTGGAAACAGAACGTTTTATTTTACGAAAAGGGATAATGGATGATGGCCAAGATATTTTGAGACTTTATTCTAATGAAAATGTAGTGAAGTACCTGCCATTACCATTGTTTGCTTCAGTTGAAGATGCTATTGATGAAATCAATTGGTATGAGAAAATTTTTAAAGAACAAAAAGGCTTAAGATGGGTAATCGAGGAAATTCAGACCAACAAGGTGATTGGCACATGTGGCTATTTGAATTATGAAAAAGAGCATAATCGTATAGAAATTGGCTATGATTTAAACCCTGACTATTGGGGGAAGGGTGTGATGCAAGAGGCTTTAAGTTCGATCATCCACTTTGCCTTTACATCCATGGGAATCAATAAAATCGAAGCAAAAATAGAGCCAGAAAACACAGCATCTATCAAACTATTGGAAAAATTAAACTTTTCTCAAGAGGGTCTTTTGAGGCAACATGAATTTGAAAAAGGGAAGTATGTGGATCTCGCTATCTTTTCCCTATTGAAAAGTGAATATTAGGAGGTTAGGAAAGTCGCTCTCATCATGAGGGTGGCTTTTAATTTTGCTATTACTGCGAGATACATAGAGAATCAGCCATGTTAAACGTAACTTTTAAATGGAAAATATTATAAAAAATTAACTAGTGTAAGGTATTATTATAATAAATGGCTAACCTTCTAAAGAGGAGTGAGAGAGATGAAGCTCGTAAATGTTGTATTGACAGGACTATTGATAAGTGGATTGTTAATAGGTTGTACCGAGGAAGGAGAAACGAAAGGGGAACAGGTAAAAACAGAAGAAACAACAATCAAACACGTAGCAGCAGTAAACCCTTCGAAAATCTGGAGTGATGTATCAACCCCTGAAGGCTTCAATAACTATGAGATTGAACCAACGTTGGAAGCTTGGATTGCCTATCATGCCCAAGATATTAACAAAACAACAGACGTAGACGAATATTATCTAAGGGCAGATCGTCTCACGAAGGAAATGATATATTTTAGGGTTCAAGGGGAAGACCTTCAAAAGGATTTTGAAAATTTAAATGTACTGCAGATTTTGATGGGACATCTGGATTATGTAATATCGGTTGAGAAACTCCAAGGTCTTGATACAGCTGAGTCCTATGGAGAATTAACTAAGTGTTTTACGTATTTCACTGAATTACTTCACGATCTCAACGTAATCATCAATAACGATGGCAAGGGTGAAACATATGGGCTCACACACCAATTAGACGGGAGCAAGGTGGACGAACTCGAAAAATTTCTTTATACAGAGGCCAGAAAGGAGTAAAAGCTCAAAGTGAAATATTTATTAGCAATATTGAAGGGGGAATATTTTTGAATAATAAACAACTAATTCCTACAAATGTAATTAAAGAAGAGTTCGAGGCTATTTTATTAGAACATGCTAGTATTGCGCATTGTGAGATTAATTTAAAAAACGGCACGTTCAAAAATATACAACGATTAGACACCCGCTATGACGAGTTTGCTTTGGATATTATGAATAATGAATTTTGTTTTAGTCTAAAAGAAAAAAATAACATAAACTTTTATAGAATTAATCTTGAAACATTTAATCAAACACATGCTATCACATTAAATTTAAATAATTATTTTTCTTCTGAAGAAATTAAGGATGAAAGTTATTATTCCAAGTTAATTTACCTTAATCCTCAATATTTGTTGTATTTTATTACGAAAAGAGAAATTAACTATGGACGTCCTTTTTATCAATGTATTTTTTTGATAAACACTTCAACAGGAGAGATAAAACGATTAAATCCTTTACTTCCAAACGGAGATAATTTACTTAGATTAGATACTTCCAAAAACATCTATCTAAGCAATCACAATCACTTATTACTATTAAAAACTGGGAGAATTAGACCCTTTGAGAAACAAGCAATGTATAATGGAGTAGATATTGAAAGTCCTTATCATGACCACCTTGAATCGATTTACTTAATGGAGGTTTCATCTTTAATTAACCAACAGAATTTTAATAATGCGACATTACTATCTTTATTAAATTATTCAGGTGTTTCTGAAAACTTACGATATGAGAACAATATTCTTTCATACGTAGTATCTGATTTTACGAACAACACTAAAGAGTTAATAAAACATGATTTGTTAGACGGGGATGTTTCAAAATTTCAAGATGACCAATTAATACGAGATTATTTAAATTATGATTTTGAAATATTACCAAACTACTATCATTATATCTCTAAATTATCTAAACAAGATAAAGCTGATACGTTTAATCTAATTGACGATGAATTGTCGTTTAATGTAAAGCTGGATAAAATAAGCTGAGAGAATTTTCACTAGTTATAAGCATCTGTAATGGAGTATGGATTACATAGGAGGCAGAATAAACCACTCTCCGATGAAGTGACTGCATAGGATAGATACAATTATTTTCATTAGGAAGCTATTTGGCATGGATTCGATAGTCTATCGAGATTCATGTCTTTTAATTTTGCTTCCAACCATGCTAAAAATATTTCTCATAAACAAAAAAAGATTGAAGCCCATTAGCCTCAATCTTTTTATGGTCGCTTTCATTATTTTACGTTCGGATAAATCATTGTTGCTGGGTCTACATATTCATCGAACTGTTCTTCTGTAAGTAAGCCACTTGCGATGGCTGCTGCCTTTAAGGTCGTGCCTTCTTTGTGGGCCTGTTTTGCGATTTTTGCTGCGTTTTCATAGCCAATATATGGGTTTAACGCTGTTACAAGCATTAATGAATTTTGTAAATTATGATCGAGTACCTCTTTGTTTGGCTCAATGCCTACTGCACAATGGTCGTTAAATGATTTCATTGTATCCGCTAATAGGCGAGTTGATTGTAAGAAGTTGTAAATAATGACTGGTTTAAAGACGTTTAGTTCAAAGTTACCTTGAGAAGCGGCGAAGGCAATCGTTGCGTCATTTCCAACTACTTGTGTAACAACCATTGTCATTGCTTCACTTTGGGTAGGGTTTACTTTACCTGGCATAATGGAAGAGCCTGGTTCGTTTTCTGGGATCGTAATTTCCCCAATACCTGAACGAGGGCCACTTGCTAGCCAGCGAACGTCATTGGCAATTTTCATTAAATCAGCCGCTAAAGCCTTTAATGCACCGTGTGCTACAACTGCTTCATCATGACTCGTTAGGGCATGGAATTTATTTGCAGCTGATGTAAATTGTTTGCCTGTTAGCTCACTAATTTCCTCAGCCACACGATCACCAAATTCAGGGTGAGCATTGATTCCTGTACCGACTGCTGTTCCACCAATTGCAAGCTCCTTCATATAGTCAATATTTTGGATAATCATATGCTCTGATTTTGAGAGCATGGCTGCCCAGCCACTAATTTCTTGACCTAATGTGAGAGGTGTCGCGTCCTGTAAATGCGTACGACCAATTTTAATAATGTCTTTAAATTGAGCTGCTTTATCTTCCAAAGTTGCTTTTAGTAAACGTAGTCTTGGTAATAAATAATCTTCCACTTTTAAAACAGCCGCAATATGCAATGCTGTTGGGAATGTATCATTTGAGCTTTGTGATTTATTGACATCATCATTTGGATGAATACGGTCCGCTTCACCAGCATCCTCTAATAGTTGATTCGCACGGTGAGCAATGACTTCATTCACATTCATATTGGATTGTGTACCACTACCAGTTTGCCAAACCACAAGAGGAAATTGATCGTCCCATTGACCATTTAAAATTTCATCTGCAGCCTGCACGATGGCATTTGCTTTAATATCAGAAAGTTTGCCTAGTTTATTATTCGCAATCGCCGCACTTTTCTTTAGGATTGTCATAGCTTGCACAAGCTCGATTGGCATTTGTTCTGTACCAATTTGGAAATTTTCTTTACTGCGCTGTGTTTGCGCGCCCCAAATTTTATTAGCAGGTACTTTAATTTCACCCATAGTGTCTTTTTCAATACGATAATCCATGTCAAAACAGCTCCTTTAGTATGTAAAGTTCTCCTCATGTACAGATAAAAACGGATACTCTTAGTCTGATGTAAGAATATCCGTTTGATACATGCTTATTCAAAAAAGAGGGGGATTCTGAATGAAGCAATTTGGAGGAAGAAATAATCTATTGATAATGATAATTGTTATCAATTAAAAAGTCAACGGTTTTGCTTGAAGAAATTTAAAGTGAATGATTCGCAATCATTACCTATTTTATTCCCGAAAATTAAGGGAATAAACCATGTTTTAGTTGATTATCTCTTTTTCTTTCCAAGCTCTTTAAGAGGCTGCTTTTTAGGGATTTTTTCGAATAATATCTTCACATGAAAATTGTTGTCATCAACTTGAAGTACCTCCAACACCTTTGCCTTGCGCCCTTTAATGCGAATATCTTCATCCACAGTAGGTAGCTTGACGAGCAATTGACTTAAAACGGACGTCTTGTTTTCGTAGTAATGCGTCACAAACATCGCGATTCTCCTTCTGACTTTTGATTGTTACTCAATTTATGAGCGAAAGATAATAGTTAGAACTTTGGAGATGGTGAGCAAAGAATGAATGAAACCGTTCGAAAAGCCGTTAGAGGTGATCATAAAGAGAGGAAACCCGCTCATCGAGTTACTGAAGGTAATCATAAAATGAGAGAGCCAAGCACAGAGGAAAACTAGTAATTAGTTTCCTATAGAAGTTTATAACTTAGTGAGGGGAAAGAGGCGTAGAATCCCATACAATACTTAATAGTCATATTGTGGGTGAATGGAATAAATATATTTTACATTTCCGGTTGGTTAATTATGTTAATATCACGTTATATTAACATGATTAGATAGTAAAGAAAAGGAGGCGAGTAAGTAGAATGACAAATAATATCATTGAACAAGCAAAACGAGGGTTGGAGGGTTTTGCTATTGGGGGTTATCATACTAGCGGAAATTTTAGTAAGTATCGGGAGGATTACTATAAATATTTTGGAGATCCAGATGATGAAACAAGAAAATACGCTATAGCTGCATTTACTTGTATGCTGGGTACTTGGGAAACGGGTTCTCTTCAGATATTTCAGCCCATACAAGAGTGGGAGGAAAATAAAAAATGGAGCTCAAATCCATTAGACCAGAAGCGATTTTATCGTTTAAAAGATTATCTTTATGCACTGTTAGCACATCATGAGCAGATAGAGAAAGAATTCCCCTATATGTATGAAGATATTGTTTTATTTTTAATAAAAATAGAAATAAATCAAGGGATCAGATATGAGGAATGGTTTCCAGAGCATAACCCGAATTTGTTTCAGCGATTAAGAGAAGAAATTTTAATACCTAAACAACATTTGGTAGATAAAAGAAGTCATCGGAAATTCTTATTAAAAGAAATAGGTATTGAGCCTTTTTTTGAATCGGATCAATTTAGGTAATGAAAGTAATCCAAAAGTGGATGGAATCGCTCAGAAAGGGTTCCAAGGTAATCGAAAAGAGAGACACCCCGCTTATTAGAGACAATCATTCAGCAAGCCACTGCGAAATAAAATTGCAATGGAAAACACTACTGCATGTTGCAGGGAAATCATTCACTTAATCAGTTAGAGAGGAGGTCAATGTCCACTTTTTTTATAAAAAAATCAAAAATATGACATGATACTACATGTAGGAATTGCAACTTTCGACATGTTTTTTATTTATTTCTCGGGAAATATCTCATAGCTAGTTGTGAAAATGGTAGGGTCTTCGTCAGCTGTTTTAGGCTATTTATGTTGGGCAGGCTCGGGTGGATACATAAAAAGGTGACATTTCAATCAAACAGGTGGGTGGATTACGTTTCAGCTTGAGGGATGTTCGCTATAATAAGAGTAAGGAGGAAATGAAATGTATTTAAAGTCATGTAAGGTGTTACAGGATACGATTCCCAATAAACAGGAGTATCCTTTTAATATTCCAAGCTTGCAGGATTTGCATGAGCTGGAGTTTCCGACGAATGTGACGTTCTTTGTTGGGGAAAATGGTTCGGGGAAATCAACATTACTGGAGGCGATTGCTGATCGTTGCGATTTCAATACGGCTGGTGGCGGTCGTCAAAATTTATATGAAGTACATAAGGCGGAATCTTCATTGGGGGAATATATCCGTTTGTCGTGGCTGCCAAAAATATCGAATGGGTTTTTTCTTCGATCAGAAACATTTTATCAATTTGCCAGTCATATTGATTTGTTAGAGCGCCATCCAAACAAATATGCTGCTTTTGGTGGGAAATCACTACATCATCAATCTCATGGTGAATCCTTTCTTGCGTTATTTATGAATCGTTTTAAGGGTAAAGCCATTTATTTATTGGATGAGCCTGAGGCGGCATTGTCACCAACGAGGCAGCTGAGCTTGCTGAAAATAATGAAGGACCTTGAGCATGAGGCACAATTTATTATTGCTACACACTCACCCATTTTGCTTGGCTATCCGAATGCCACGATTTATAGTTTTGATCAAGGAGAAATTGAATCCATTCGCTATGAGGATACCATTCATTACATCGTGACCAAACGTTTTTTGGATGCACCACAGTCGATATTAAGAGAGTTATTTGATGAGGAGAGGGAATCATGAATCAACGAAAAGGCTTAATCATGCGAGAAATTCGATTGGATGAAATGGCACAGTCCATTGATTTACTGAATTATGTCTTTCAAATGTCAATGTCCATTCACAAGGATCGTCGCTTTGTGAATGCGAAGAGTAGGCAATTTAATGAAGGGCATGCGATCGGGTGGTTTGATGGTTCACAACTAGTATCGCAAATTTTAAGTTTGCCTTTTGAGGTGAATGTGCATGGCAAGATTTATGAAATGGGTGGCATCACAGCAGTTGGGACATACCCTGAATATTCAGGACATGGCTTAATGGAGAGTTTGATAATTGAAAGTCTGCAAAGTATGCGAAATGAAGGACAGTATATATCCTATTTATTTCCATATTCTATCCCTTATTACCGCAAAAAGGGATGGGAAATTATGAGTGATATTGTGGAATTTCAAGTGAAGGATACACAGCTTCCTCATTATGCTGGGCTTAATGGGAAAATTCGCCGTGTTGATCCCAAGCATGAGGATGTGGTGGCTATCTACGCACGCTATGCGCAGAAAACGCATGGGGTAATGGTGCGCAATAGTATTGCCTGGAACGAGAAATTTCAGGAGGATTTCTGGGAGGAGAAATTTATAGATAGTGATGTGAACCTTCAGGCAGCGGTCTACTATGATGAAGAAGATGTGGCACAGGGCTACATGTTCTATCGTATTATGGAGGAAAATTATTACATTGATGAAATCGTCTATTTGCAGGAAGAGGCTCGTAAAGGTTTATGGAATTTCGTCTCGGCTCACAGCTCGATGGTCTACAATGTCTACGGGAAAACAACCGGTAATGAAGCGGTAGCCTTTCTATTAGAGGACAGTGAGATCATTCAAAAGGTATCGCCTTATTTCATGGCAAGAATCGTCGATGTCAAAGAATTTTTACTGCGCTATCCATTTATTGGTCAGAATTTCGAGCTTCAGCTAGCTGTCAGTGATCGCACTGTGGCGTGGAATAATGGTACCTACATCATCAAAATGAAAGATGGAAACCTTTCTGTGCAGAAGGTAAGTGAGACGTTGAGCGCGAATGCTGTCCATTTAACAGTGCAAACACTGGCTACTATGCTGTTAGGCTACAAACGTCCAACCTATTTAGAAAGAATTGAACGATTACAGGGACGTGCAGAGGATATTGCATTGCTCGAGGCGGTTTTACCAGTAGGTATCCCAACATTTATTGATTATTTTTAAGTGGTATGGTAAGAGCCATAACGTTGACGGTTATGGCTGCCACGCCTCTTTTAACAGCTCAATGCCCAGCTTGATTTCTTCCAACGCTAATTTACTAAAGCCTAATTGCAGCATTGGTTCCTCATTTTTTTGATGGATAAAAAAGGGGCTTGTCGGATAAACCTTCACACCGTAAGTCGCCGCTCGTTGGATCAGCTGCTGCTCGGAAAGCGGAGACTTTATCTTCACTAATACATATAGTCCTGATTGCTCGCCTAACACGGATATTTGCTGACCGAAATGTCGTTGTAGCTCCTGTACAAGGTGCTGCATTTTTTGTTTATAGGTCAAACGCATTCGTTTAATATGGCGTGACCATTCTCCCTGCGCCATAAATTGGGCCATTGTGCGTTGATGGAGGGACGAAGCATTTTGTTCAAAATGAGCAAAACGCTCTTTATAGGGCTGAACAAGTGCATTTGGTAGCACCATATAGCTTAAACGCACACCTGGTAAAAACGATTTAGAGAAGGTGCCGAGATAGATTACCCTTGATGAGTCGATGGAAGCAAGGGCAGGAAATGGCTGTTGCGTATAGCGAAACTCTCCATCATAATCATCCTCTAGAATATAACCATCGACTTGTTGAGCCCATTGTATTAAGGTCTGTCGCTGCTGAATAGACATGGACACACCGTATGGGAAATGATGTGACGGGGTGACATACATTAAGCGTGATTGACAGTTTTGGAGTATGTCAAGTTGAGCTCCTGTTTCCATTACAGGTAGTGGCTCTATTTCGAAGTGATGTAACTGGAAGGCTTCCCGTGCACCATCATAGCCAGGGTCTTCCAAAAGAATGCTTGGGAAAGATTCTTTTAGTAAAAATCCAAGATACAAGAGCATTTGCTGTGTGCTACTACCAATAACGATATTGTCGCTCGTTGTATAAACCCCTCTTGCTTGCAGTAAATATTGCACAAGCTGCTCCTTTAGCACTGATTCTCCAAACAGTTCTCCATATTCGTAACAGGTTGATTCCTGTAATACTTGATTGGCAATTTGGCGCCATGTTTTCATGGGAAAATGTTGCTGATCGACAGCCCCAGCGCGAAAATCTACAAGATAGGATGCAGCCTTCTTTTTTGGCTGTGTCATAGGGGACTGTTCCTGCTCCTTTAGAAAAACCTGCTCTAGTGCATTGACGAAATAGCCTTTTCGTCCCTCCCCACGTATATATCCTTCTGCTACAAGCTGTTCATAAGCGGTTAATGTAGTATTACGACTGACCTGTAAAGTATCTGCAAGTTTTCGTATAGAGGGCAGGGAATCATCTGTTTGAAGTGAACCTTGCATAATAAGTGCTTTAATTTGCTGGTACACTTGCTTATATTTTGCCTCTTTTTCTGTTAATAGAAAGATAAAATCGTCCATCAGGCACCACCTTGACATGTTAAAATGTTTGGAACTGTTTCTTTTGAAATGTCAGATTATTTACTACCATCATACTAGAAGGACAATCAAAAGGAAATGGAGATTAAAATATGAAAATTTGTATGGTGACACAGCAAACGATGGGAGACGTAGTCCCATTATTTAATGCCTATCGTGAATTTTATGGACAATCATCTGATTTACAGCAAGCTGAGCAGTTTATACAGGAGCGAGTAATGGGAGCAGAGTCTATTATTTTCCTGGCATATTTGGAGGAGGAGCCAGTTGGATTTGCACAATTGTTTCCAGTCTTTTCATCCGTAGCTATGAAACGAGCGTTTCTCTTAAATGATTTATTTGTGGCGAAACAAGCCAGAAAACAAGGTGTAGCACAGGCGTTGATGGAGCAATGCTATAGCTATTGTCAGCAGGAAGATGCGCGTTACATGATGCTAGAAACTGCCAGAGATAATGTCCAAGCACAGAAGCTCTATGAAAAAATGGGCATGACGATTGATGAAACTGTTTATTATTACAGTATTTATTGGTAATTTTTTTCGATGTGATGGATGTTGGTGGAGAGCCCGCTCAATACCACTATAAATCTAAGTTTCAGCCCCCACCATTGATTGTGACTATGGTGGGGGCTTTGTGGTTAGGCGTGGCTCATCCATCCTGCGAAGAGACCTGATGAGAAAAAGCGGGTAATATTTTGAAAGCCCGCTTCACTTAATAGCTGTTGGATTTCTTGATCGGAGAGGAAGGAAATATTCATGATGCCCTTGCCCATGCTATCTACCTTTTCTTTTGTATAGCCGGTCTCTAAAAAGTAGCTTTGCCATATTTTGATGCGATCTTGTAGCTCGTCACTTTCTCGTTCTCCGTAGGCACAAGCGAGGACAAAGGGCTTTCCAGGTTTTAATTGCTTGTGAATATTTTGCAGTAGATGGAGTTTCTCCTGTCGATCTTCAATAAAATGAAGAACTAGGATACAGCTTGCCGCATCGAATTTCGGTGTTGATTGGGGTAAGCGCTCAATTGTTCCTTGTAGTAGCTGAACGCGACTTTCAATATCCAGTTGCACGGCTTTATGTTGTGCAATTTGGAGCATTTCCTCAGATGGATCAACCCCAGTGAACATCCATTTAGGGTTTGTTGGTCCCCATGCAGAAAGCTCGTTGCCCCCACCAGCTCCTACAACAAGCAGGGATGCTTCTTGTTCTCCTAAATGCATGCGGAAATAGGCTTGTGTCACGGCAAATAATGTGTCATAGGCAGGCACTGAAATTCTTGTGCTGTGCTCATATGTTTGTGCCTTTTCTAATAATTGTGTAGATAATGTACGCATTGTGATAGCCTCCAGTGTTTTATCGTCTCTATTACAGACCTTTAATATCTGTAATTGAGTATAAATGAAAGTAACTGAAAAGACAAAGGAGAAGCCCTTAGACATCGTTTTTTATTGTAAAACATTTAATAATTAATAATAAAGATAAATAATTTAATGTTTATCGTTAAATATCTATTGAAAAAAATGGCACTTTCTTCTATGCTTGTAGTAAACAGGAGGGGAAATAAGATGATGAATAGTTTAATCAGTGCCATTTTGCAAGTGATGTTATTTTCAGTGATTCCGTTTATTTGGTGGCTTTGTACAGCGAGAAAAAAACAGCTCTTTTTAACGTGGATAGGATTGCAAAAGCCTATTATTGTGCACAAGGGAAGGTATGCTATGTACATTGTACTTTCTATTTTCACGATGTTAATACCGAGCTTTGCGCTAGTCTTTTTCTATATTGATCGCTCCTTGCTAGCGGCGAATCAATTCGCGGGACTTGGAGCTGCTGCCGTCATTCCAGCACTTTTCTACGCTATTATTCAAACAGGTTTATCAGAGGAGCTATTATTTCGCGGCTTTTTATTAAAGAGATTGATGAAGATTTTTGATTTTCAAGTAGCAAATCTCTTGCAAAGTATTGTTTTTGGCTGTGTTCATGGGGCCATGCTATGGTCGGTGCTTCCGCTTCATGTAATCTTATTAGTTGTGCTTACTACAGCGCTTGCTGGCTATGTGATGGGCTGGGTGAACGAACGAATTGCTGGAGGTTCCATTGTCACTAGCTGGAGTATCCATAGTATTGTAAATTTCATAGCGGCGTGCTTGTATATGTTTAAATTTTGACTTATTTGCATTTCTTTGCTGTCACTTGCATAATAGGGCAGAGAAGATTTTTTCGTGAAGGGACGTGCAAGCATGACAGAGTGGCCTAAGGGAGTAGCAAAACCAGCAATTCGCGCATTACATGCAGCGGGCTATACAGAATTGAAGCAGCTAGAAAGAGTTGAGCTTTCTACATTAGCTCATCTTCATGGAATGGGTCCAAAAGCTTTAGCAGCGATTGAGGCGGCACTAAAGGAAAGTAGGGAACTTCGTGAATAAGCTGACATTGTTTTTACTGGCGATGGTTGTCTATTATATCCTCGTTGTAGTCGTTATTAGCAAGCTGTTTATTATTCCTATTATGAAAGTGATGGCTCTTATCTTTTTTATAGGGGCAGGCTATATCTTTTCTCGTAAAATGCGTAGGAAATTACAGTAGGAGGTAATATGAAAATTGTTAAATTAACATTCTTTTATTTAGCTATTATTTTATTGGCATTGACGCTGTCCTTAGCGGGTGTTCGTCTATCCATCTCTCTTGGGATATTTGCATTAATTACGGTAGGGATGATTTATCGCCATATACATATTTTATACCGCACAAACAATATGGAGCAGGTGGATAAATGGGTTAAAAATCACCGAAAAGAGCCTATATTTGCTGCTCTCTATGCATCAGCTTACGGGACAAAAGAGGAACAGATTCAGGCAATCGATGTCATCATCCATCATTATAAGCAGCCAGCCATTAAGTACAATTACCTCTTTATTAAGGCCATTATGGAGGAGAATCTTGGTGCTGCTAAAGTAGCCGCAAGACAAATTGATAAGGAGCCTTTAACTAGCTATGCACTATGCTATATTGCTGCGCTGGAAGGTCGAGCGGCCGATATGAGAAGTGATAAACTAACACAGCCGTGGATGCAACTTGCAATTGAAGCGGTCTATGCCTGTACAATAAAGGATCAGGCTAATTTCCGCCAATTCGCGGATGCCAGCATCCAACAAGCACGTGGCATACAGAAATACGGTTTAATACATAATTTTAAGCAAATGGAAGATGAATTGGTAAAGGCATAATGGAAGGGCTACTTGATAACAGTATCAGGTAGCCTGATTTTGTGTCAGAAATCATAAATTAATTCAATGAGGTGAAAATGTTTGTCTAAAATGGATCAAATGATGCAGATTTTATGGATGTTGAATTCAGGTAGGAAAATTACCGCGAAAGAAATCGCTGAAAAATTAGAGATTAATATCAGATCCGTTTACCGCTATATTAACTCACTTTCTGCCAGCGGTGTGCCGATTATAGCTGAAACAGGTCATCATGGAGGATATACCCTGTTGAATAATTTTATTAAAAGTCCTCTTATTTTTGATGTTGATGAGAAAGCGGCATTACTTCATGCTTCTATTTTTGCAAAAGAAGCTGGCTATTTTTTAGATGAGGCATTAATCAGTGCAACAGCAAAGCTTACAATGTATTCAAATCAAGAGCAAGAAAAAATGATTCAACAGCATTTACAAGGTTTCGAGATAATCGGTCCAGATGAATCCTCCTTGGAGCCACTGTTAAAAAAATTAGAAGAGAGTATAGTAAAGAGAACATCTATAGAAATGGAATACCATACTAATAATGAAGAGCAATCTAAGTCTAGGGTGGTTAATCCATATGGTTTGGTTTATTGGAAACAAAACTGGTATGTCGTTGCATTTTGTCATGTAAGAAATGAAATCCGTACTTTTAAAGTAGGCCGAATTAGTAGTCTGCATCAAACAGGCATTCCTTTCCAACGACCACAATCTTTCTCTGCCAGTGATTTTTTTATGAAAAGCCTTTTTCCCCAAGCCGAACATAAACAGAACCTTGTGCCCTTCATCATTTGTGGAAAGACAAGTGCTGTGGATGCGATCAGTCAGCATTGGTTTTTAAAGTATCACCTCCAAGAACGCACCAATAAGAACGCAATATTTTTAGTAGATGAGGAAGCACTACATACATATGTACCCTATTTACTTTTTCCCTATGGAAAATCAATCCAAGTAGTAGAACCAATAAGTCTAAAGCAAAAGATAATTGACGTTCTATATGAGCTCATCCATTTTTATGAAAATGAAAACTTTACTGACGGAGAATGTCAGTAAAGTTTTTTTATACTAAGCATAGTTTCAATAAAAGGAGTGTTTATTATGCAGACAAGAAAAGTGTATCTTTATGTATTTGATACGATGGCAGATTGGGAGATAGGGTATTTAATGGCCGAATTAAATACAGGTAGATATTTTAAAAAGGGGTTAGAGCCTTTAGAGGTGATGACAGTAGGGATTGATAGAAGTCCAGTTACGACGATGGGTGGCATCACCATACTTCCAACGATGGCCGTTGCTGAATGTCACTTGAAAAGCATGGATGTCTTGATTCTCCCAGGAGGCAATACATGGCTAGAATCTATTCATGAGCCTGTATTGAATAAAGTCTCAAAAGCGTTGAATGAAGATGTTTTCGTAGCTGCAATTTGTGGTGCAACGTTTGGTCTTGCAAAGGTTGGTTTGCTTGATACAAGGCAACATACGAGCAACGATCTCGAATACTTGAAGATGCTTTGTCCACATTATATTGGGGATGAACATTTTAAACAGAAGCCAGCCGTAACTGAAGGGAATTTAGTAACGGCATCTGGCATTGCACCATTGTATTTTGCCTACCATGTTTTGAGGCTGCTCGATGTTTTTACACCTGAAACATTACATGCTTGGTATAAGCTTTATGAGACGCAGGAGAAAAAATATTTTTATGAATTAATGACATCCATTGAATAATAATTAGTCTAAGAAGAGCATGTTCATTGTTAAAACATGCTCTCTTTTTTTACATTAACTTTTTTTAGCCAACAAAATGCCTCGCACAATCCCTATCATGAAGATGCCAAATAACAGCAGTAAAAATAAGTAAGCATGCCATTGTTGTAAAATACGTTCACGACCTAGAGCTACCGTCAGGTCATTGAATAGGGAGTAGGTAAAATACAATAGAATACTATTTTTGATGAGACAAAACGTAAGGATGCCATTTTGTCGCTGTTTATGGGAGAGAGGTGCTTTATTTTTACGCATCACAGGATAAGCTGCCTTTATCTCTAAATAGTGTAAAAGTAGAAAGAGCATAAGAGCGACAAAGGGTAAATAAAAAATAGCAATTTTCGGACCGAATTGGGCATGGTCACTCGTGAAGCTTTGCAAGACAGGAATCATGGCAGGGAGCTTGCCGTATTGAATGAGTGTCGCTGTAATGCCGGCTAGAAAAATAGTCGCCACAATAACCGTTAGCTGGTGACAAAAGCGTGGTGTGGGTGTTTTTTGTTGTATATGCATCCTTGCTCCTCATTTCCATCATCATTGATAATAACAATCTGTTATACTGTATCATAGAATGATTGCTTTTTGTGTTAGGGAAAGAAGGATATTATGGAATACTTGTTGTTTTTACTTATTGGCATCATTGGGAATGTCATTGGTACGTTAGTTGGGGGTGGTGGCTTAATTACCTTGCCAACGATGATGCTAATGGGTGTACCCGTCCATTCGGCTATTGGCGCAAATAAAGTGTCCAATATGGTGAGTGCTTTTTCAAGCTTTTATACAATTTATCAACGTAAGGAATTAGCATGGAACGAAATGCGTTCGGTGTTACTTGTCTCTTTAATCGGAGGTACATTGGGGGGACTTTTCGCTTCATTAATGAGTAGTCAATCATTAACGTTCATTGCTATTATTTTACTTGGCTTTGCGCTTGTCATGTCCTTTATGGGTGGAGCTGATTTTGGCGACAAGGAACGTTTTACGATGAATCGAAAAAACGGTCCTATCCTTCTTGGAGTTGGCTTTTATGACGGTATGTTTGGTCCGGGCAGTAGTACATTGGCGCTTTATACATATGCACATGAGAAGATTTCCTATATTAAAGCCGTGGGGCTATCACGGGTAGGGGTATTTGCAATGTGCTCAGGAGCAGCGATTACCTATATTGCTACAGGGAAAATCGAATGGCCGTTAACGCTTATTTTAATGATTGGCTCGACGATTGGTGCACAAATTGGGCTTGTGCTAGCCAGAAAAGTGAAAGCACATCAGGTAAAGCTTTTACTGCGTATTGTAACGATTGTGCTGATTATACAGCTTGTTTATGATTTCATCCATCAGCTTTAGGAGGTGATTGTCCTGTTTGAAATTTCACCCTATCCAACCTTTTCGTGGTCGTTATCGCGTCATAAAACATTGACAAGCTGTGCCCGCAAATACGGCTATGAATATTACTTTTCACATAACGGGTGGCTCAGTTACAATGTGGAGCCATATCATCAACAGGTGTATCGCTTAAAAAAGCTGCAATCGATGCCTATTTTATTTGGGCAAATTGTCCATCGATACATTGAGCAGGCCATTAATGATTATTTACAAACAGGAAAAGCTCCAACAGTAGAGGAGCTAATTCAATTGGGGCGCGGGCAGCTGAATGCAGCCTTTATTGACTCCACTCGTCGTCTTGAATTTTGGAGGCAAAAACCAAATAAGTATTATATGATGCAGGAAATCTATTATCATGGCACCCTTTCTCCTGAGCTTGTGCAAGACTATAAAGAACGTTTACGACTTGTTTTTAATCATTTTTTAATGAGTGAAACATTCCAGCAAATCACCTCACAAAAAGGCTCTCTCCGTATCGGAGAACCAGAGCAATTCCGCTCCATGAAAATAGAAGATGTCCAGGTATTCGTTGTTATGGACTTTCATTATTATGATGAACTGAGGGATAAATGGATTATTGTTGACTGGAAGACTGGTGGAGAGTCTGATGATGACCGTCAGCAATTAGCCCTCTACGCTTACTATGTTCAGCAAAAATACCGTGTGTCTCTAGCGCAAATCGAGGTCTATAATGAATATTTATTAACAGGCAAACGCAAGAAATATAGTTTTACAGACATCGATATGGAGAATATTTTGTATACGTTTCAGCGCAGTGTTTTAGAAATGAAAAAGTATCAGGCTGATATTTTTTCCAACGAGCCCGTGGACATCGAGGACTTTGAACAAACACAAGAAAAATGGCATTGTCGTGGCTGTAATTTTAGGGAGTTATGTGCGCAGAAATATGATGAAAAATTGAGCAAGTGACCAAAAAGTCATCGAAATGGTCGCTTGCTTCATTTTTATCCTTTTTGGTTAAATGACTATATGTGTTGATTGTCATTTTTATATCAGAGTGACCGAGTTGCTCCTGTATGATCTTAAAATTTACATACCGACTGACCATAAATGAGGCATATGAATGTCGTAATGCGTGAAAATTCAACTTTGGTAAACTGTACTTTTCAATAATTCTTCTCCAAGCAAGATTTATAGCAGCAGGTTTTGATGGATTACCATCTGATTTTTTGTAAAGTTTAAGTTTAAGGGAGTTCCATCATCATCTTTTATCAGATTCCAAGCATCACTCTTTTCATTTTTTAGTTCCTAATAGCCATCAACAAATAACTTTAGTTCACGCATCAAACTCTTTGGGACGTTAACTAATCGAGGCTTTTTGTTTTTTGGGGGTAAAATTTTTAGTTTTCTAACTTCAATATCAAATTGAAGGGTTTTGTCTACATAGATAGTATTATTTTCAAAATCAAAAGATTCCACACATAATCCTGCTATTTCTGCTAGTCGTAGTCCAACCATTGCTGCCAACTTAATCTGGAGCTTGAGTTTAGGATTTACGTTTTCTAATACTCTGAAAAGATGTTTTAACTGTTCTTCGTTGTAAAATTCTAAGTCCTTCTTTTTAGGTTCCAAACGAGAAGATTTAATGTTTGTCCATAGGATTATCTTTAATTAATTTCCATTCAATCCCTTTAGAGAAGATGCTTTTTAAAACAGTATATTGTCCTTTTGCTTCACTAGGACATCTTTCTCTCCATCTTTTTAGACATTCTACTAGATATAGGGTTTAGATGTTAGAATGTTTATAGTCACCTAAATCCTCTATAATACATTGATCAATAAAATTTGCAAATTTAATATTTTCAACTTTTCATCTTCTTTATTTAATACTTCGATTTCAAAATCTGTAATAGCTTCCTTTATTGCATATTGCACGATCAGACATGGATTTCGTACGTATGGTTTTAGTATATCTAAGTCGTTTACCAGTGTCTTCATCATACCCATGTTCAACAGTAACTTTTATTCGAGGTTCTCCTTTCTTGGTAGGTGGTAAAACTACATATAAATCCTACTTACTCTTGTACCCTTCAAGAGCTTCATCTAAAAAGTCTTCAGTTACGTTAAGAAAATCAGCTAGCTCATAACGATTCACTATTTGTAATTTATGAGCTTGTATTATTTTTGAAAAGGAAACAAGTATCATGTATCCCAATCCACGTGCTCTCAACTCTTGTGGAAACTCTGTTCCGCCACCATTTGCCGAAGCATTTGTATGAGCAAATTTACCTGAGATGTGTGCAACTAGCAGTAGATACGCAATGAATATTTGATAAATTTTGTAGAGAAGGGAGAATGGAAATGAACAACATAGTTATCCACGAATTAAGGAGGAAGTTGCAGCTATTTTAAAACAATCACCAGCAGAGCCCACATTTGAAGATACAGTTATAGAAGGAAAAGAAAGACGTTATACAATAATTAATGAGCTTGATGTTGAAAAGTATTTAAACATTGGAGAGCGACAAGAACTAGCGATTGTGTTAGTTAGGATCTCCCAAACATTAAGAATGGGATAAACCGTTGGGAAAGAGTTGCAGATTTTCCTTAGAGTTAATGAACAATATGCTATTTCTTTTCATATTTTTTACTATCCCATGCCCAATTTAAAAAAGCATAAACAATTACTGCCCATAAAGAAAAGAAGAGATTATTAAGAAAATCCCAATTACCTTTTTTGAAATAATCCGAAACAGATAAAAGTAAAAAAAGTATAACGAAGTAAACAATATTCAAGTATTTTCTGATAAATGTCATTAGAATCACCTTAATATGTATTTTGTGTAAATTATAACATAAAAAGTCTTAGTGATTTGTGACTTAATGCTTCTAGCCAATGATGACTACTACCAAAACCTAAAACGCATCATCAAGACTGTGGAAGACCTATACAACGAGTTAGGTGAGGATATGCATACCATTGTAGATATGCGTTACTGGATACAGATGACTGTTATGAATGCGAGGACATAGCCGATAAGCTTATATTTCACGTCATAAGGTATTGTGTAAACGTAACATTTTAATAGATAAAACAGCAGAAAGTATTGGTTGGGTTTAAAATTTATTTCATTTCATTTGTATTTTTTAACACTACTAAAGTCATGTTTTATTATAAATTAAATATTATTATAGTAGAATCTTGATTTGAAAAAATAGATGATTCAATATAAGAACCTTCATCATTAAAGAATGGAGGTTCTTTGGCAATGAATTGGTGATTTAACACTTTATAAATTGTAACTATTTGTCATTTAATAAAAGGTAATTAAATACTATTTAAGTTTATTTTGTAAAATTATACAATTGCGGTGTACCCAGAAAAATAAAGGAGTGGAAAAATGAAGAAATTTAGCGGATTATTGATAGTTTTATTTATGACTATATTAGTAATTCCTGTAACAGCAAAAGCTAACGATGATATTTTATCGGAGTTAGTAAAAAAAGAGGCACAAGATTACTGTGGTGTTTACACTCTAAGTCCAATGGACGGTTTTGAACCTATAGAAGTGCCTGAAGGCGAAATTCCAACTGATGAAATAAACTTTGCTGAAGAGAACGAGGCAATGAAAGCAGCGTCACCGATGAAAGATCAGGTGGCAACATCATCCTCTGGTTCAAAGATTGTAATGCCAGCAGCTAAAACTAGAAATTACGGTTATTGTCATATTTATGAGTATCATATGAAGTTTTCTAAGGGGAAAATAAAATATGAAACTCAAGTAAACAATGAATGGAAATCACAATTCAAATATGCTTATTATCCAGCAAAATCTATGGATATCGCAATGGAAGTAATAAATGGAACAGACGAACTGTTAAAAGATCCTACAGTTAAAGATCGTTATACAAAAGAATTTATTTCGTTTAAAGAAGGACAAAGAGTTAGGGTTGCAATTCAAAAAGGGAGTTCATGGTCAGGGTCATATTCAAAGTATGATTGGATTATTGTATCAATGTTCCCTGTATTCTAAATGTGTGTTATAATCTATATTATGGAAATTTTTAAAGAAAGTGACTATGGTATGGAAAATAATAAAATTATACAAAATGTGAAACAAACTATTTCTGGGATTGAAATTGGGTATTTTACCACTGCCAAAAACTATATTTATGATGAGTATTTTAAATATTTTAATGATGATGATAAAGAAACTAAAAAATATGCATTATTAATTTTTACATGCATGTTAGGCAACTGGTTTAATAAGTCTACTTTTGTCTTTAAACCTGAAAAGGAACGTTTAAAATACAACAATGAAAAAGGAACAAAATTTTTTAATTTTGAGGATTATATAACTTCATTGTTAGATAACTATCAAAATATTAAACAAGAATTTCCTTATATGTTTGAGATTATTGTTGTGTATTTAATTTTGATAGAAAAGGATAAACATATGATTTATGAAGAATGGTTTCCAGAAATTAATCCGGAAATATTTCAAGAACTTAGGGAGAAAATTTTAATTCCCAACAAAAATCTGGTCGATGATTGTCATCCAATAAAATATTTATTTAGAGAAGTTGGAATTAAACCTTTTTTCAAAGGTGATTTTTTTGATGAATAAATACTAAAACCACATTTCAAATGTACAGCACCCCCTAAGTTAGGCCAAAAATCTAACTTTTAGCCTGTAGACCTCGAGGACTTTGAACAAACACAAGAAAAATGGCATTGTCGGGGCTGTAATTTTAGGGAGTTATGTGCATCAAGGTGAAAAAGAAGCGAGTGCTAATATAGCCTCTCGCTTCTTTTTAAGTGATTTTCGTAAAGTGAGTTTTTGTGCTTTTTTTAATAAAGTAAAGAAAAATTAATTGCACAAGTAAAACGATTAGAAACATGATGCCCAAAATAATGAATGAAACCATTTTCACTTCAGGTGTTTGCACAATCCCTGCACCATCAACATTTCTTGCCCCAATAAATACGGCGATGCCAGAAAAGATCAATAACCATACAATATTTACAGCCCACCAAATTATTTTCATACCCAATATGAACCCTCCTTCTTCTTGTAATTCCCCAGGGAGCTTAATTATAGCAATTTACCTTAAATTTGGAAATGCCCTATAGACGGTCCTACATCTCAGCCTACAGACGGATTGACTATTTTTAAAATAGAAGTTTTTCACAGACTTCATTCCTTGTTTAGGGGATATATGGTAAATTTGGTATGTGCATATTATGTATTACCTTAGAAAGGAGGCAGCATATGATGAACAATAAAAAGACGTTTATAGGATCAATCGTTATGTTGGGTATTTGTATGTGTCTGTTTTTTCCGTATCCCTACAATGAAGCGATGATCGCACATACTACATTCATGTCGATTCCCATCGAAACACAGGATGGATACGTGTTACTTGGCATCTTTGGCTCGATTTTATTTATAATTGCTATGATTTTACTACTTAGGAGTATCAACAAATATCATTTTCGAACATTTGTTATTGTAGTATTACTTTATTCATTTTTACCTCATTTGCTTATCATGGCGTATCAAGAAACCTTTGCTAGTGGCATTATGGCCATTTCATACAAAGGGGATGGAGAATGTCGTTTTGATATGGTGAGAAAAGACTTAATGAATGGGGAATGTACCATTGTCCTACATAATCGAAGCAATGAAGCTGTGTCCTTTGATTTACAATTTATCGATACGAATTTTTTTAAAGGCGATAAGCGGATGAATTCACTTATGAATATAGCAGGGCCATATCATGTGACCATCGAGGCCAATCGTGAAAAAGCTATTCATCTAAAGGAATTACTCCATTTAACAAATGTTCCTAATCATATAGAGGGAGGTGGCTCCTCCAAGGTGCATGTTCAATTAATAGACGGTGACAAGGAAAGAACTTTATAAATAGTCCATGCGTGGAAAATATTTTGCGTCTTATACATAGTTCAACATTGTATTTGCTTTTGTGGTAAACTTGTATTAAATTATAGTAAGCTATGAATTGATCTTGAGAGAGGAGGCAAAAAGTCATGGAAACTATTTTCAGAAGAACGGCGATTGAGGTAAAGACATTTTTACAATTAGATGATTTAGGCTCAAAGGGACCAGTCTGTGGTTTTTTAAGAAAACAGCATAGTGAAAGTAGTAACCGGAAGCTTTTTGCTTTTGTCAGTCATGTGTGAAAAATGACTTTTTAACCATACAAAGTAATTGGTAGACGCCGGTTTTATGGCGTCTTTTTTGTTGTGATAAAACGGAGAGAGGGTGAGTGAATTGCTAAAAAAACTAAGACAATTAAGGAATGTTGCAGTGTTCCAAGCGCTTCTAATTTAGAAAAATAATTAGAAGCGAGGAATTTACTATGAAAAAACAACCAATTTTTACTTCATCATTTCTTTTTCTATTCATAAGTAATTTTTTTATTTTTATAGGATTTGAAATGTTATTGCCTATTTTACCAGCCTATTTATTAAGCATAAACGCCAATCCGATGCAAGTAGGCTTGGTGACGACGGTATTTACACTAGGTGCCATTACGATAAGACCTTTTGTAGGGTACTATTTAATGGATCATAAGCGGAAAAAACTAGCGATTGTGGCAAGTATAGCCTTACTCATAATTACAATGCTGTATCCATTGCTTAACACGATTTGGATTTTCCTATTACTCCGACTTTTCCATGGAACAGCGTGGGGTGTATCCACGACAGCCAATAGTACAATGGCTGTAGATAGTATCCCTAAAGCTCGATTAGGAGAGGGAATGGGCTATTTCTCGGTATCCACAACCGTGGGAGCGATTGTTGCCCCAAGTCTCGGTATCCTTATTTACAGTACCTTTTCTTTTCACACGCTGATTTGGTCGTCAGCCTTCCTAAGCCTATTTGCGATCATAATGCTTTCCTTTGTGCATGCAACGACACCTATTCAAAATGACAAGCAGCCATTTCGGTTTATGGAAGCGATATTTGAAAAAGAAGTAAGGTTTCAAGCAGTATTGACTGTTGTGACGACGCTTGGTTTTGGCGCTATTATTACATTCTTAGTTCTTTTTGGTGAACAAAAGGGATTAAAGCATATTTTTCTATTCTTTCTTATCAACGCAATTGTTTCCACTTTAATACGTCCTTTTACAGGGAAATGGTTTGATAAGCATGGACCATGGTCGATCATTATTGTGTCAGCGATTTTCGGTTTTCTATCTTTAATCGTGTTATCCTATACTACAAATAATTTCACATTGATTATCGCCGCGATTTTATTTGGTGGAGGCTATGGCACCGTTATGCCGTGCCTACAAACCTGGGCTGTTCAAAAAGTAAGTGAAGCCAAAAGTGGTGCAGCCAATGCCACTTTTCTTTCCAGTTTTGATGTTGGAGTAGGTATGAGCGCATTTATCTTAGGAATTTTAGCTGAATGGATAAGTATAGAAATGATTTTCCGACTTGTTAGCCTTAGCTTTCTTCTTGTCGCTCTGTTAGTCTATCGGGATTACATTCTTAATAAGAAAACAAACCATTAATATAGGAAGAAGGACCAGTCTCAAGTGTCTGGTCCTTTTTTCTTTGACTTATATAACGCAAGGGTAAACTATTTTTCCCAAAGCTCAATCAGTCGTCCTTCTGGATCTTTAATCCAAATAAACTTTCCAAATTCGTTACACTCTAGAGGTTTTGCGAGTGGGACATCAAGATGTTCAAGATGCTTTATCATCTCGTTTACATCATGAACTTGGAAATTTAACATCACTTGCTGTTCTGCTGGAAAATAATTGTCCTGTTCAGTGAAAAAAGAAAAGATCGTTTCATTGCCTTCTTGGGGTTTAATGATTGTCCCATTCCAATCGTTTATTTCTAGCATCAAGGTTTCGCTATACCACTTTTTTACAGAATCTAGATTCTTTGTTCGCCAAAATATACCTCCAAAGCCTTTTATCATCGTCTCGATCTCCTGTCTGTTTAACGTTTCCTCATCTTTTCCATTACTATAGCATGACAAGATGGCCATAAGAAAGAGACCATGCTATTTTGGATGGTCTCTACCTATTATTCGGTAATCGTTTCTGCAAATGTTTTACGGCCAGGGCTTACTTTATTAATATGAATATCGATTTTACTGATGGAATCTTTGCTTAGAGGAATTTTGCCATCCTTCTCTAATCTCTTCCAAGCCTTTACATTACTACGATAGAGATATTCGGATAGACGAAAGACATCCGCATCCATTTTTAGTCCTTCCTCAAAGGTAGTTAGGATTTCTTCCTTGACGGCTTTTTCTACTTTTTTTCTTACCTGATTGGGTGTTAGCCTCCCTTTAAAACCATTTAAAATCGTATCGAATTTTAAATTTATTTCAAATGTTACGTCATTACCTTTGACAATTGGCTTGACTTTTACATCAAGCTTTTTAATATCGACAGTTAAGTAATCACTTTTTTCATTATTTTCTAATTCGACGGTAATTTCGCCTTGCTTTGTTTCATCATTCATCCACTCGATTCCACGTGCGGATTTGCCTTTTATATAGCCTTTAAAACTATCCTTTGAAAGTATACCGACACCTGCAAAAACGGTTGCAGTTTTTGAGCCATCCATTGTCTCCCAGTTTTCGTTAACGGTTACGTAAGGAATTTTCATTTCGTGGTTGGGCTCATTTAAACCAATAACGAGCTGTCTTAAATTGACAGGCTCTACAAATGACTCCTGCTTCGCTGTATTTTTAGGATTACTTAATTTGGCGGCAGTTGGTGATTTCTCTAACAATGGAGAAACTAATAAAACATCCTCGATAGGATCTTGGGTACAGTAAACCCAAATATGATATCTTGTCTCTCGAAAGCGTAGAAAAGTATCAATAACCGCAATCGCATGTTCAGCTTTCATGGCACTCTCTGAGAAGAGAAGAAAGGTCATATGTCCCCAAAATACTTCTTGGTCCATTGAACGATACAATTTGTAAATGGCTTCTTCTATTGTCTTACCCTTCGCTTGACCAATTTCGGTAGGCGCTGCATTAGGGTTAGCTGATTCTGTTTTCGCTACGTTAGCAAAGTTGATAATTTGTAAGTATGCTGTATATTCATTATCCTTGTAGTCAACCCCCACACCTTGTACGTAATACATGCGTTGCGGCTCTGTTACATCCCAACAGCCTGATAGCAGTAGTGTAGTCGTCAGCATTAAAATAACAATCGCAATTTGTTTTTGGCTCATATATCTCCCTACTTTTTGAAGTTCGTGTATATTAGTTTGTACAAGAACGCAAGGTATTATAAGTAGAGCCCATTTGTATGTAGGAAAGTGCTGCTCTCGTCAAAATGACGTAGAGACAGCACTAATGATTTTAGTGGAAATATTTTTGGACGCGTTCAACGACCTCGTTTGCCGATAGTCCATTCGCATCAATCACAGGACCTTCCATAACTGGATCACTAATTCCCATGACATCGCGATCCTGACCTGTAATAATACAAGCATCACATTTTTTCGCATCCTCTTCATTGCGAAGCTGGATGACTTCAAAGCCTTGTGCTTTTAAAGCATCTTCGATATTCGTTAATGATTGTTCCACACCAATAATTCTAGACATTTCTTGTCCACCTCCTACAAATAATGTGCCATTTCAGGTTGCTCATTATTCATACTATTTTTTAGAGGGGAGAGATAATTTCTAGAGATCCGTGCGTAATAGGGGTTGTGTACTACATCTAAAAGAACCGCCAAAGCTTCGAGAAATCGTAAAATCAACATATTCTACGGTGATACCTCTCTTCGCTAGTTGCTCGCCAATCCATGTAAATTCTTTGTCTGTAATGTAGACTTCTTCATTAATAGGTAAGCCGTTAGTAGCAAGTTTTGCGGCATTCTCTAGGGAAACGTGAATTTTATCCCAATCTTTTAGTTGTTTGGGAATACCATCAATGAGTGCTTCCTCGCAGACAATCATTAGACCCTCTCTAACGAGGCTAAGCGCACAGTCGAGATGAAGAATGGTTGGATGAAGCGGCACTTCGACCACCGTATAATCAAAGTTACTTGCTAAATTACGCAGCCACTGCACACCATTTTTATTGGAGGCTAGTCCTGAATTCCCGACGAAAACTGTTTTATCTAACACTAACACATCGCCGCCCTCTAAAAACGGGCCAGCTTCAGAATCTAAACCATCTGCCATATCAGGCTTTGGAATGGAGACATAGAAACATTGATTTTCATTTGCTTCCTGTGCTAAAAGATTACGTACTGGCAAAATTTCGTTGCGTCTATGTGGGAATCGAAGGGAGCCCTCGATTAAGAAATGGCCGATAGTGAAAAAGGGATCGCGAACGAAGAAATTGCTATAGCCATCTTCTTTTCCTACTTCTTTTTCATAGTCTGTTAAACGTCTTGGTACTTGTACTTCTACCCCGTATTTTTCTAATACTTTTTTTAAATTTGCTCGTTCCAATTCCCATTGCTGCTGTCTTTCTGGAAAGACATCTTTAAAATTTTTACCGAGTGTATCTACGCTTGCATAAAGTGCTAGTGTTTCTTCTGTTAAAAATTCATCATCTGTTGGAGCCTCCTTAGCTGGAAAAGCAAATTCCGATTGCGCCATGACAACTCGTTTTAAAGGAGCAAACTCACTTTTTACAAAAATATTCGTCATCTTACTGCCTCCTGTTGTATGATTTAGAAAAAGTAGTGAAAATTTTTCCTGTAATGTTCCTTATCGTAAGATATATAGTTACTATATAGTCAAGGATGGGCTGTAAGGTGGTGAAATGATGGGCATTGCAGAAGTGTTGACCATTGTCTTTGTCGTATTAAAGCTAACAAATGTCATTACATGGTCGTGGTGGCTGGTATTATTACCAGCGATTCTTTCATTTAGTCTGTATGCCATTATTGGGCTGGTGAAGCTTGGGATGGTATTGATTGCTGTGGTAGCAGTGAAAAGGCGGGAAAAGAAAGCAGAATTATGAAAAAGGTGAGGATAGTCCAATTAGGTCCACCCTCACCATTTTATTATTTGCTTAATTCATAAGTTTTCACAGCTGGAGGAACAAAGCTTTCACATTTATCTAATAGTGCTGCTGCGTCCTCATCAACAATAAGTGCATCACGATATTGTGCTTTTAAAAATTGTTCATTTTGCATATGGTCAAAGAAAGATATTAATAAATCAAAATAGTTTTCCATATTGAAAATAGCACAAGGTTTTTGAAGCAGCCCGATTTGATTCCACGTAAATACTTCAAAAAATTCCTCTAATGTTCCAGGTCCACCAGGAAGGGCAATAAAGCCATCTGCTAATTCCATCATTTTACTTTTACGTTCATGCATTGTCTTTACAACAATCAGCTCTGTCAGCTGTTGATACGCAATTTCACGTTCTTCTAATAATGTCGGAATCACCCCAATGACCTTGCCGCCTTCTTCTAGCACTGTATTCGCTACTGTTGCCATGATGCCTACAGAAGCACCACCATAAATAAGAGTAATTTGTCTTTTGGCTAATTCTTTTCCTAGTAAAATCGCTCCTTGACGATAAGCATCGGAAGCGCCTAGACTGGATCCGCAAAATACGGCAATACTTTTCATAGCTGATTTCCTCCATATCTGATCGAATTCTTTTATAGTATAATTTATTTTGAAGAGGAAGGAAATGGAGGAAACTGAATTGGAACTAAATGAATTTCAACGCTGGGTAAAGGATTACTATGAAGCACGTGGCTGGTCAGAGCTTAATATTTTTACACGTATTGGCTTCTTGGCAGAAGAAACAGGTGAGGTAGCCAGGGCGATTCGAGCAATCGAGATTGGTAGAGATCGACCAGATGAAAAAACACCATCCTTTGAAGAAAATAAGCAGGAGCTAATTGAAGAGCTAGGGGATGTCTTAGGAAATCTTATAGTGATTGCCAATCAGTACGATATTCCATTAGAAGAAATATTTGCAGCTCATCAAGACAAGCTGATAAAGCGTTACCAGGAATAGGAGGATCGAGATGGAATATCAAGTAGAGGTTTTACGGGGACACCATGAGGATTTTACAAATTTTTTAAGCGAAAAAATTCGTGCCTATAATAATGAGCAATCTCCTTATCATCGCGAAAGTAGAAAGAAGGGTGCGGTTCTTCCTTTACAGTTAATCGTCACAGATCAACAGCAGCAATGGATAGGTGGTATAACAGCTGAAGTCTACTGGGGATGGATAGAAATACATAAATTTTGGTTTAGTGAAGAATATCGTGGAAAGGGAATTGGCACAAAGCTCTTAGCACAGGCAGAGTTAGTAGCCAAGGACATGGGGGCAACAAAAGCCCTACTGACAACCTACGAGTTTCAAGCGCGTACCTTTTATGAGGCACATGGCTATCAAGTAGTGGGAGAAATTAAAGATTATCCACCAGGCAGTAGCTACTATACGATGGTGAAAGTGCTTCCTTAAGAATAGGCTGTCTAAGGAGATAGACAGCCTGTTTTAATTGACATCGCCCAAATAGATTGTTGTTTGTTGTCCTCGTATAAATTTCTTTAATGGTTGGGTAAGCGCTTTGGGGTAAAGTCTATATGTATGAAGCTTTTCAATCGGTATCCATTGTGTCCCAATTTGAAGACTATCAGGATTCGTTGGTTGACAAGTTTGCGCATTTAGCTGACAGAGAAAATAATATTCTACCTGATGTACATCAGCGTCAAAGGCGGCATGCTCATGATTTTGTCCGATGTATTCACGGATAAATAACAGCTCTCCAATGTGAACGGAGGAGCCAATTTCCTCCAGGCATTCCCTTTGCAACGTCTTGTGAAAGGTCTCTCCATGCTCCTGTCCACCACCTGGACAAAGGTAAAAGTAGCCCTCTATATCTTGATTTTTTGTTAGCAATAGTTTCCCATCCACGATGATGATGGCTTTGACAGAATTTCTAATCATGGACTTCTCCTTTTAATTGTTATTTTTCGTGATCATGACTAAAACGCTTCATGAATGTCTACCTTAGTAAAAAGGGGAGATGAAGCGTGTATTCAATGTCCAATTTTAAATTACTTGTCGAAAAACAGACCGAAATTGATACCATTTATCAGAAATGTAATGATTTAATTCAATCAACTGTTACACCAAAGCTAGATGCAGAGGTCGAGCAGTTTTTAAAGCTGGTTGAACAGCATTTGACACAACAAGGCTTTACAATTACGAATACATCAACAGGGTTAATCGCCAATTATCAAGAGGCTGTCATTAATGTAGATAAACATTCAAAGCATTTGGAAGAATGCTTTTTTATCAATTTAAATAGTTATGCTGAGGATCAAGTCTCTATTGTACTCGATATCTCACCAACGATGCTACCGAAAATTTCAAACCAGCTCGATGGCTACACAGATATTATTGAGCAAATGACGGATAAGCTAAAGCAAGCAAAAAGTCTAGAGAAAGCCTGTACGAATCCCAAATTTCTTTATAAAACGCAAAGCAACAAAGTTTTTCATACCCCACAGGAAGTGTTGGATTATTATTTTCAAGGATAGGAGAAGCAGCTAGAAAAAACTAGTAGGTGTATAAAAAGTGGAAAATTGATGTTGAGGACTGACCTCAACAGTATAGACAAATAAAAAAATACACCTTCGATTGAATATGGGGTTAAAAACTAAATTTCAATTAGGAGGTGATTTTTCTAAGAGTAAAAGGTTTTAAATGAATTAATTGATCCCATTTGCGAAATATATATATAAAGGATGATGATTCAATTACAAATCACCATCCTTTTTAGCGTATTAAATCTGTAAATAAATCATTCCTTAATCCGTTTCAAAGGGCTTTTCTTTATACTTGGAAACATCATAACGCCCAATTACTTGATAATTAGACGTTTCATCGTCAGCCTTGAATTTATTGAAATCAGCTACATCCAGAGCATCTGTCATCATCTTCAATAAATATTGTGGTTCCGGAGCTTCTTCTACTGCTGCAAGAACTAGTGCATTTCGTAAATATCCTGCATACTGTGAGAGCAATTGAGCATTGAAGTCTAGCCTATTTGCTTCAGCAAAAAGCTTCATGAAAATCGATACCGTTCGTGTATTTCCTTCTCGGAAAGGATGAACACGCCAAAGTTTTGTCATAAATGAAGAAAAGTCCTCAACAAGGAGAGGATTAGAATACTTCCATTGCTTAGATTTAGACCAACTGAAAATAGTTTTTAAATCAGATACAATGTGATCTTTATCACTATAAGCAACAGATAATCCACTTAAAACATGTTCGCTTTTATAAATATTGACTGTGCGGAATTCTCCTGCCCATAAATATAGCTCATGAAAAAGGAAGTGATGAATCTTTTGGAGACTTTTATATTTTTGGAAGTCAATCTCATGCGTGATAGAAGAAATATCTATAATCCCAGCGATTAACAGTTGTGCTTCAACGTCAATCAATTGTTGTTCATCTCGAATATTTAATTTGTTGATTAAGACATTTGTATTAGGATAAATATATGGATCCATAAACTACTGTGAAGCCCTTGTATATTTTTCAACAATCGCTTGTTTCAATTGGCTGGATGATACTTGACCATTTTCATATTGGTTTAAGAGGTTCTGTGTAAATGCGCTCGGTTTTCCACCGTCAATGGCAGCCATACCAACTGCGAATTGCACTTGCTTTTTACGTTCTAAGGATGAATTTCCTTTCATAAATAACACCCCTCACTTTAATGGTATATCTATTATATCAGTTTTATGCATCAGGAGATAGTTAGATCACTGCACGATGCCTACTGACATAGTTCAATCTTTGTCATTAAGTATTTACACTTTGAGTGAGAAAATTCAATAGGTGCCAGTGGGAAAAATTTAGAGCTAGGCTATCCTATAATCAAAGTGGGTGAAATTTTACGAAGAGTAAAATTTCACCCACTTTTTCTATTCGGAGAAGAGGTTTTGTTCTAGTCTTTCATCTATCTAAAAGCGATAGCGATTGGAAGCCCGCTTTCTTCCATTATCGAATAAACTTTCTCCCGCAAAGCCACATTATCAAGGATAGACCTAAGAAATAAAGTGGCATTGTCAGTAAAGAACCGTTATGCAGTAAGCTCATACCAGATGTGATGGCACTGACGAGTAAGTAATAGCCGAGACTAAAGATAGCGCCTGCTGTGCCAATCACATCCTGAAAATCTACTAACGCTAAACTTAAGCAATTAGGAAGTGCGATGCCCGAGCCTAGCAGTGTGATAAAAATAGTAATCAGCATACCAATGGCCATCATGCTCGCGTGCAATGGCAGGGTACAAACGATGGTCAAAAGCAAAGTGCCACCAAGCATTACCAAACAGCCAACATGGATGATTTTTTGTGGCGAATGGCTGATGACGAGTCGCTTTGAAATCATAGCCCCAATTATGGAAGCAAGGGCAACGATAATGCCAAGAAATCCGTACAGGCCAGGTGACAGCTGGAAATGCTCGATGAATATAAAGGGTGCTTCGGCATAGTAGCTAAATAGAACACCATTAATGCCTCCTATTAGTAGCCCATAGACAAGCACGATGGGTGAAGCAAAAATGCGTTTGACGACAGGCCAAATCGCTGTTCTTTGTCTTGTTGCAGGATTGGTTGTTTCTGGAAGTCTGCAATAAGCATAGATAAACAACAGGATACTCATGATGACAAGGACAAAAAACACGGCTCGAAAGCCCAGTGCTTGATCCACCCAACCACCAATTAACGGCCCTATAGCTGGGGTAAAGGCAATGACGGCTGAAATTTGAGCAAACATAGCATGGCGTTGACTTCCCGTCACACTTTCACGCAAAATGGTTTGCGTAATAATGGAGCCAGTTGCAGCGCCGAATGCTTGTAGCAATCGACTTGCTAATAGAAAAGGGATTGTCTCTGCGTAAAAGCAGAGTAGGCTACCTATTCCATAAAAAATTAAACCACCTAGCATGGCAGGTCTACGGCCAATAAAATCAGAAATCCATCCCCAGCAGAAAACGCCGAACGCAAAGCCAATAAAATAGATACTTAATGTTAATTGGACAGAGCTATTGGCTACATCAAGTGCAGCGGCAATATCCGGAAGTGATGGTGTGTATATTGTTTCACTAATTTGTGGAAAAGCCACAAGAACAATCATTAATAATAAAGATGGTACTGCCTGTTTTTTCAACATATTGCCCTCCTACAAGCAAAATTCTACTTTGTTAGTTTCAAGTAGATTGCGTAGCTAGGGAAACGGCGGGACCATTATAAGAATACGTTCATAGGATGTCATGTTGAAATCACCTTTATATGCTTGAAGTAGGAGTGCATAGTCTAGCAACTATTATAGGCTATTTTACAATAATTATATAGTAATAATTGCTAAAGCTAAGAGATATTGCTTGTATATGGAAGGGGGATTTTGCAAAATGAAACATATGTTCTTTTGAGAGGGTGTATCTAATTGAATTTTGAGCTAACTTTATTTACTTCTAGTGATATTCAGGGATTAATCGAGCTATCAGCTTCCGTTGGATGGGATTACGATGCCTACGAAATTGAAACGATTATGGCAGCAGGTAGAATAGTTGGACATAAAAATATGGAAGGAAAAATTGTTTCCAGTGCAGCCATTATTCCCTACGACACAAATGTAGCTTCCATTGGCATGGTGATTGTGCATGAGCAATGCAGAGGTTTTGGCTTAGGTAGAATCGTTACACAAGCCTGTATCGATAGTGTTTCAGCGGAAACAGCGATTATGCTCGTAGCTACAAAAGAAGGACAACCTTTATATCAAAAAATGGGCTTCACAACTGTTGAGCATGTACATAAATATTTGGCAGACAAATATGTTGAGACGACCAGCGAAGCCGATTTTTTAGGTACCATCAAAGAATTTCAAGAACAGGATTTTGAACAGCTGGCCCAACTTGACGCAGCAGCCTTTGGGGATAGTAGAAGAATCTTTTTGCGTAAAAGAATACAGCAGTCACAGCGCTGTGTTGTTGTCAAAAATCAAGACAACCAAATGATTGGCTATGGCTTAACAATCGCGGGGCCAATTTATCTACTTTTAGGACCAATCGTCGCGCCAAGTAAAGAAATAGCGCATCATATTATCAATGAATTGGCTAAGGGCTATCAGGGGAAATTACGTATCGACTGCCCATCTGTTCAAAAGGAGCTTGCTCCAATCTTACAACAAAGTGGCTTTACGATGGCTGCAACACCACCTGTCATGATCCGTAATGCCAAAAAAATACCTACAAGAAATCAAACATTATATGCTCTAGCAGCACAAGCCTTCGGGTAATCAAACGTGCAAGCCTACTTTGGGGTTTGCACGTTTGTATTGTCAAAAAAGGATTTTGAAGGAAGAGTAGAGAATGATATGGATGGTAGAGGAGGGAACAGCATGTTTCCAGAATTAGAAACAGCAAGACTTAGGTTAAGAGAGCTCACAGAGGAGGATGTTCCTGCGATTTTTCGTTGCTTTTCCAATGAGGCTTTAACACGCTATTATGGGCAGGAGCCTTTTACTGACACACAGCAGGCTGAGCAGTTAATTAAGCAATTTGCTAAAAATTTTGAGGAAAAGCGTGGGATTCGTTGGGGAATTGAACGAAAAGATTCGAATGAAGTGATTGGTACAGTTGGCTTTCATTTATGGTCGGCGGCACATCAACGAGCAGAAATTGGCTATGAAATTCACCCTGATTACTGGCGGCAGGGTTATACAAAAGAAGCTGTGCAGAAAGTAATTGCATATGGTTTTGGGGATATGAACTTAAACCGGATTGGAGCCGTTGTTTTTTTAGAGAATGAGGCATCTTCCAAGCTTTTAATTCAGCTTGGATTCCAACAGGAAGGCATATTGAGGGACTATATGTATCAAAAGGGACAAGCACATGATACATTTATCTATTCTTTGTTAAAAAAAGATGAATAACATAGCTTTAGCGCTTTTATAGAATAATCATTTACTTGGAAATGGATAATAAATAATAATTTAGATGGAGTTTTGAGGCTGCTTTTTTCGGTTATAGTTCTTATATGAACAACAATTCATAAGTTCGTGTAAAAAAGTAACAGATGAGGGGCTGGGTGTTATGGAGCAATATAGCACAGCTTATTTTCAAAAGCTAGATTTACTGTCTAGCTTATACGCGGGACAGGCTGCTTTAAAGGATTCCATTCCAACAGAGAAGGTCAAGCGAATGGAGCGCTATCAACAAATTGAAGCGGCGATTACAAAACTAAATAACGAAATTAGAATAATTGAACGGACCATATTAAAGTCCTCCCATCCTACTAGAAATAGTTAATGGTAGCTCAACCCATGCAGATCCCAGCATGGGTTTTTCGTTTGATAAGGTAAGCTTATGTATTTTTATAATAATTATAGATTTTTCTTATGGGTGATCTACTTGTACACTAAAATAAAAGGGGAGGGTGAAGAGAATGGGGATTGATTTCCATAATCAGCAACATCGTACGTCTTATACAACTAGACAGGCAGATAGCTCATGGAAGGCAGCGTTAGCGAAACATATTCCTTTTCATAGTATGGGAAAGGCAGTAGATATCGGCTGTGGCGGAGGGATTTATGCCAAGGCACTTGTCGATATGGGGGTGGCATCTGTAACAGGTGTAGACTTTTCACTAGCCATGCTAGACGGAGCGAAAGAAAATTGTCGAGCATATCCGCAAATCACATTTGTTCAAGGAAATGCTTTCAATACAGGGCTTGCAGGGGATACTTTTGATATCGTGCTTGAAAGAGCCTTAATTCATCATATACAAGATGTCAAAGCATGCTTTCAAGAGGCATTTCGGCTTTTACAGCAAGGCGGTTATTTTATCGTACAGGATCGCACCCCAGAGGATTGCTTACTTCCAGGGGATGCTCATCATATAAGGGGCTATTTCTTTGAAAGTTTTCCTTCGCTTATTCAAAAGGAAGTAGAGCGCAGACACACTAGTCAGTTGGTGACAGAAAGCTTACAAGAAGTAGGCTTTCAAGAAATTAGTGAACTCAAACTATGGGAGACGAGACAGGTCTATGCTAATAAGGAGCAATTATTGGCTGATTTACAAGGTAGAGTGGGGCGTAGTCTATTGCATGAATTGAATGACAACCAATTATCGACCCTTCTTGAACATATAAGGAATGCAATTACCACTGAAGGTTCCATCATTGAAAAGGATCGATGGACGATTTGGATCGCCAAGAAAAAATAATAACCACCTTCTGGAGAGGATCAACCCTCTCCATTTTTATTCGATTGCAGCATCAAAATCTTACTCCGCTTTCTCAGAGCTATCCGTCAATTCACAGGATCTATCCGCCACTTTTAACTTTCTATCCATCACTGTAGGATTGCTGTCCACTACTTTGCACATTTTATCCGCTTTCCCAGAGAAAACCCTTATAGCATCACTATAAGGGATTATTTAGCAAGTGCTAGCAAAAATTCATCGCGGTCTGCTTCTTCCTGCATTTTACTATCGACAAGCATTGCACCTGATTGAACACTTGTGATGTCGTTGTCTACCAGAAACTGTACATTGACCTTGGCTACTTCATTGTTAACCGTGCAATCACCCTCAAACTCTACAACATCCTGTCCCTTTTGTGTTTCAAAATAGACCCAATATGGATTTTCACAGGCAGAGGCAAAGGCACTCTCCAAAGTTTTTGCGCTATTTTCATAGGAATAGTTTTTTACGTATGTAATATATTCATTGTCTGTAATATCCTTTTGTGGACCATAGAAGTACCAAAATACCGCTAAGATACCGATTGGCACAATCCACAGTATATTTCTTTTACTTAATTTCCCCATGTGTTATATCCCCCTTTATGTGAATATTTTAACATCTTCTTTTGCATTTTTGCTAGCTTACGATAATATTTTCTATTGAAGGCTGCGATTCTGTTCACAGCGTGAGCTTTGAATTCAGGTGGCAGTTATGATAACGTTAGTTGATAGATTTGTTTCGATGTCGCCAAATGGCTTGGTGAAGGAGGTTTTTACATGCATAAAAGAAGACGTGGTGTGCTGCTAGTTCTTGTGCTGATGTTAATGGGTCTAGCCTTTTTTATCGGCATGAAAATGAGGCCAGTCACACTACCGACTAGAAATCCTGAGACAACGCCCATTCAAGAGGATGCGTCCGAACAGGAAGGTGGTTCAGACAATATAGAGGTCCTCATTCAGGATATTGCTCAATTAGCGCGAGAAGGAAAAGTACCTGATGTGCCATTTGCAGCAGGAGATACAGAACAACAAGCGGTTCGTGAGCAATGGGGAGAACCGCAGCAGGTCACGGAATCCGCCAATGGACAATATGAAGATTATGAGGATGTGACGATTGGTTATCGAGGTTCACAGGCCTTCGATATCCGTTCATCGAAAGAGAATATCAAAAGCATTCGTTTAGCAGATATTAAAAATAAGTTGGGTGAACCTGATGAAGTTCGTTACTATCAGGATCCTTCAACCGATCAAATTATTCTTGTCTACCAAGTAAATGCCAGCTATCAATTAAAGTGGATTTTACCGAAACCGATTGACAGTGATGCCAATCCTACTGTTCATCATATTTCGGTCTATACGGAACTGAAGCCACAAGCGCCAGATACGGTGGAACAAATGACATTGGACGAGAAAATCGGTCAAATGATGTTTGCAGGTGTTTCAGGTACGACGCTTCAGCAGGAGACAATAAGCCTTATTCAAAAGGCTAAAGTAGGTGGTTTAATTCTTTATGGCAATAATCTTGAAACACCCCAGCAAACGGTCACATTGATGAATGACTTAATGGCTGCCAATTCGAATAATCAGCTACCACTTTTCCTTGGCACCGATCAAGAGGGTGGAAAAGTAGTCAGATTACCAGGCGCTTTAAAAAATTTCCCAACGAACCAAAAAATTGGGGACATTAACCAATCCAAGTTTTCATTTGAAGTAGGCCAATTATTAGGGGAGCAATTAAAGGCATTTGGCTTCAATCTGGACTTTGCGCCTGTATTAGATGTCAATAGCAATCCGAATAATCCAATTATCGGGGATCGTTCGTTTTCCAATGATCCAGCTATTGTCAGCAAATTGGGCATTCAAACAATGAAGGGTCTGGAGTCGGAGCAGGTTATTCCTGTCGTGAAGCATTTCCCTGGGCATGGTGACACATCTGTGGACTCCCACTTAGAATTGCCAAAGGTGACAAAAAGCTTGAACGACTTGAATCAGCTAGAGCTTGTCCCATTTAAAGAGGCCATTAACAATGGTGCAGATGTCGTCATGGTCGCACATATTTTATTGCCAAAAATTGATCCACAGTATCCTTCCTCCATGTCGAAGGAAATTATCACGGGTATGCTAAGAAAGCAGCTGGGCTTTGACGGTGTTGTGATGACTGATGATATGACGATGAAGGCCATCACGAATCATTATGCGATCGGGCAAGCAGCTGTCGATTCAATCAAGGCTGGTAGTGATATTATTTTAATCGCTCATGAATATGCCAATATTACAGCAGCGATAGAAGCGGTGAAGGTAGCCGTCAGCAATGGGGAAATAACAGAGGAACGCATCAATGAAAGTGTCCAAAGAATCCTAAAACTAAAAGAAAAATATCAGCTTGTCAATCAGCCCGTGCCAGCAGTTGATATCAACAAGCTTAATACGGACATCGAAAAAGTTTTGAATACGTATATGAAATAAACGCAAAAAGGGACATACAGCTACCAGTGTATGTTCCTTTTTGTGAATGATGGATAGGGTGAGAACGTGGATAAGGAATTCAAATTAGCTAGTCAATTATTACTGTTACTAGATTCTGAACAAAGATGGTTTACTTTAGGGGAGGTTGAAAAAAGCTTACATATTTCAGATAAGACCATACGGAAGCTCGTAGAAGAGATCAATCGGCAATTACCAGCAACAATGACGATTGACGTATCTAGAGGAAAGGGAATTTTTCTACAACGAGATGGGCGAAGTACAACCGTTAGTGAAGTGCTTTCGAGCATGTTCAGGCAAACCATCTTCTATCGCTTCATGCACTTATTGTTTATCAATGGGCAACCTTATTCGATGGAGGAGCTAGCAGAGGCGATGTTTATGAGCACTTCCTCGTTGAAGAAGCTGATTACGCAACTAAATAATCATGATTTGAAGCCGTATAAGCTACGCATTACATACTCGACGCCCGCCGTAAAGGGAAATGAATTGAATATCCGCTATTTTTATTGGAAATTATATGGTGATGCCTATGAGTATACAGGATGGCCATTTACCAATAGTGACTTTGATTTTATCAATCAATGCATCACGCAAATAGAGCATGAGCAAAACATTGTTTATTTTATTAACTCCAAGAGGAAATTATCCTTTTTAGTGGCGATTGTCTTGGAAAGAGTACGAAAGGGGAACTATGTCAAAATTACGGAGGATGATTACGCCTGGGAAAGAGGAATGTTCTATTTGCCAGTAAAAGACTTTGCACAGGCACTGGAAGAAAAATTTTCGATTGAATTACCAAAGCGTGAATTTTTTTTTATGCAATCTCTATTTAGTCTAAGCCAATATCATTATTATGAAGGATCAGACATGACGCCAATGAAGGAAATCGAATTATATAAAAATAAAGAAATTGATCAAATGGCGCAGCAGTTGTTCACCTTATTGGCAAAGGCTTACCCTAATGTACATATGAATGAGCGGTTTAGCTTGGAGGTATATGAGTTTTTAGACAAGCTTTTAATCGATAATGCCATCCCTGAATGGCTGATGATTTCAAAAAGTAATTTAACAAACTATGTTCAAATTGAATGTCAGCAAATTTACCAAGATATGCAGGTCTGTATGCAAACATGGAAAAAAGCGTACCCTTCTATCCTGTATAATGACTTTCATTTAACCAAGCTTACCTTGCTTGTTCGTTCAGGGCTACGTTATAAAAGTAAACGAGCCTTCTTGGTTATTGGAGAGGAATTTTCAATCCGCCATTATATCGCCAATTTAATCAAGAATGAAATTGGGGACCAGCTGATTATTAATACCTCTATTATGAAGGGATTAACGGATGAGATGGTACAGCAGCATCACATTGATTTTGTCATAAGTAATTTTCCCGTTGCCTTGACGACAGTGCCGGTTGTTATTATATCTACGATTCCTACCAAAAGGGACTTAGATAATATTCGTCAAGAATTACTTCGGTAATTTGGTCAATTATTTCCCGTACACAACGTAACAATCTGGTCTAGTTTGTCAGGTTTATTAAACCTTATACTCATAGTAGTTTCTGAACAGATTTCTTGTAAAAGAAGTAGTTTTGGAAATGGCTGTGGGTATTTTTTATTGGTAAATGAAAACGGTTACCTATTTGGATTGGAGATAAATGACAAGTTTTTGGAGGAATGAAAATGAGTAGACATTTAGGAGCAAAAAAGGGAGAAATAGCTGAGCGTGTCTTGCTGCCTGGAGACCCTTTACGTGCAAGATTTGTAGCAGAGCATTTTTTAGAGAATGTCTATTGCTATAACGAAGTAAGAGGAATGTATGGGTATACAGGAACGTTCAAAGGTGTACCGATTTCCGTGCAGGGGACGGGCATGGGGAATCCATCGATGAGTATTTACGGTACTGAATTGGTCAACGATTATGGCGTGAAAAAATTGATTCGTATTGGCACATGTGGCGCGATGCAACAGGACATTCAAATCCGCGATATCATTCTAGCCCAAGCAGTGTCTTCAGACAGCAATTTGACGGAGAAAATTTTCTACGGCAATAATTACGCACCAATTGCGGATTTTTCCTTATTAATGAAAGCGTTTCAACTAGCGCAAGGGAAAAAAGGCAATGTGTTTGTTGGCAATATTTATAATTCAGATGAATTTTATCGTGAAACATTAGACAGGCTTCATAAGTTTATGGAATTCGGTGTTTTAGGGGTAGAAATGGAAAGCACCGCCCTCTATACGTTAGCCGCAAAATATGGGGTAAAGGCATTGTCTATTTTGACGGTAGGTAGTCAACTATTAACAAATGAAAGCTTAACGCACGAGGAAAGTGAAAAATCCTTTTTTGATATGGTGGACATTGCTCTTCATACAATCATCGATGCGTAAGGGATTGCATGGGATGGGAAGAAAAAGCATTTGAAAACATTGTTCGTTACGGAGGGGACAACATGCATTATATTATTTCGATAGTAGGTCTACTACTCGTGCTATTTTTAGCATGGCTTGCAAGTAATAATAAGAAAAATATTAAATATCGCCCAATCATTGTGATGATTGTTATCCAGCTTGTTTTAGGGTTTCTATTACTGAAGACAGGTATTGGGGAATTTTTAATTAAAGGATTTGCTGATAGCTTTGCAAAACTACTTGAATATGCCAATGAGGGCACAAATTTTGTATTTGGTGGGATGGCGAATGAGGGTGCACATACATTTTTCCTCTATGTTTTAATGCCAATCGTATTTATGTCAGCCATCATCGGCATATTGCAACATTATAAAATTCTACCGTTTATGATTAAATATATAGGTTTCGTATTAAGTAAAATCAATGGCATGGGAAAACTAGAATCCTATAATGCGGTTGCAGCGGCAATCGTAGGGCAAAATGAAGTATTCATTTCAGTGAAAAATCAAATTGGCTTTTTACCAAAGCATCGGCTTTATACCTTATGTGCTTCTGCGATGTCAACGGTATCGATGTCCATTGTGGGCTCCTATATGACGATGCTAGAGCCAAAGTATGTAGTGGCAGCTCTCATATTAAACTTGTTTGGTGGTTTTATCGTGGCCTCAATCATTAACCCGTATGAAGTACAAGCGGAGGAAGATATAATCGAAGTGCAGGAAGGTGAAAAGCAAACGTTTTTTGAAATGCTAGGCGAATACATTATGGACGGTTTTAAGGTAGCCATCATCGTCGGGGTTATGTTAGTAGGCTTTGTTGGGTTAATTGCCCTCATTAATGGTGTGTTTAATGGCATTTTCGGTATCACATTCCAAGGTTTCCTAGGCTATGTCTTTGCCCCAATTGCGTTTGTCATGGGTGTACCTTGGCATGAAGCTGTGAATGCAGGGAGTATCATGGCGACAAAGCTTGTGGCAAATGAATTCGTTGCCATGCTGGACTTCGTTAAAATTCAAGATAGCTTCAGTGAGCGTACAGCAGCGATTGTCTCTGTATTCCTCATATCCTTTGCTAACTTTGGCTCAATTGGTACCATTGTAGGTGCCGTAAAAGGGTTAAATGAAAAGCAAGGCAATGTAGTGGCACGCTTTGGATTAAAATTGCTATACGGTGCCTCACTTGTAAGTGTTCTATCAGCCATCATTATTGGGATTGTGTTTTAAAGAGAAGAAATGAGAGGTGCATATTTTAGGCGTATCAATCCCTAAAATATGCTTTTTTTTTGATCTTTTGTCAGGTGAGAAACATTGTAACTTTCTTCCATGATTTTCGTTTGATCTATTAAGAGGTTGAATTGTACCAGCAGTAAAAATTCATAAGGGGAAGGATAAGAATGAAAACTTTCTATCATTGTTTAATCATGTGGATACCTTTTATAGTGCTGTTTGCCTTAGCTGGATTTGGCTTAGAAGTTTTAGAAGGAAGAAAAATCAGGACATCAGAATATATGACGGGATTTCGTGATTTAGGCGTTGGCTATATGTTCTTAATGGGCTCTTTTGCTTTTATTCTCTATCCGATTTCGTTTTTACCGCTAACATTTATTGTGAGTCGTTTTATGAAAAATTGGCTGTTTAAAGTGGTTACCTTCACTTTATTTGGTGGGGCAATAGGGGCTTTTTCTTTCGTAATCATTTATGATTCGCGATTTATAGAAGAATATAATTTAAGTATTATCAATTCGATGCTTATTTTTGGTATTGCGAGTTTACTCTATGCTTTAGTAGAAAATGCGGTGAAGAAAAATATAAAATTTGTTTAACGAATGAATGTGTCTTTTTTTATCTAGCGGCATATGGAAAATTATTTCTACTCATTTCAGTCTAATTACCGATAGCATATTAACGGATTATCCTTTATGGTTAATAGGTCGTAAAAGACACTATCAGGAATATCCTGCAAATATTGAAATGATAGGTGGAAAATAATGAATTATCGAGTTTTATTATATTACCATTACACGAAGATTGAAGACCCAGAGACGTTTTCAGCAACGCACTTAGAAATGTGTAAAGAAATCGGTTTAAAAGGTCGTATTTTAGTAGCCAATGAGGGCATTAACGGGACTGTTTCGGGGACGATTGAGCAAACAGAGCAATATATGGCAAACATGCAAGCAGACCCATTATTCGAAGGCATTGTCTTTAAAATTGATGCGGCAGAAGGACATGCATTCAAAAAAATGCACGTTCGCCCACGTCCTGAGTTAGTCAACTTAGGCTTAGAAGAAGACGTCAACCCACATGAATTAACAGGTCGCTACCTGTCACCAGAACAATTCCTTGCTGAAATGCAAGATGAAAATACAGTAGTATTAGATGTGCGTAACACGTATGAATACGATGTCGGCCATTTTCGTGGCGCGATTCGACCAGAGGTAAAAAATTTCCGTGATACACCAGAATGGGTCCGTGCAAACCGTGAGCTCTTCGAAGGGAAAAATGTTTTAACATATTGCACGGGTGGTATTCGTTGTGAGAAGTTTTCGGGTTGGATGAAACGTGAAGGCTTTGGCAATGTCGGTCAATTACATGGTGGTGTAGCAACATATGGAAAAGATCCTGTGGCGAAAGGTCAATTATGGGATGGGCAAATGTACGTTTTCGATGAGCGTTTAACGGTGCCAATCAATCAAGTAGAGCATGTGATTGTCGGTCGTGATCACTATGACGGTGAACCTTGTGAACGCTACATTAACTGTGCAAATCCTGAATGTAACAAGCAAATTATCGCATCTGAAGAAAATGAAGCAAAGCATTTAGGTGGCTGTACAATCGAATGTACACAGCATGCGCGCAATCGCTACATCGTGCGTCACAATTTAACAGAAGAGCAAGTAGCTCAAGCAATTGAGGCGTTAATTTAAACAAACAAAGCGTTATTAAATATCTTTCATAACCTACTTTATAGAGGTTCTTAAAACACTCAATGTAAGTGTTCAAACTATCCATTTCAACAGTGGACTAGTCTGCTCGCTTATATAGGGTGTTTTTTCTTTTGTAAGGAAAATGTAAATGACTCCATCATTGGTGGAAGGGCGGAAGAAATCTGATGCTGTTTAAAGTAAATGTTCAGAGGGTATTCAACAAAATGTAACAGTGTAAGCACACAAAGTGTTTGTCACTAATTAATCAAAATAGGAGATGATAGCTGATGGGAAACCCACATCTAACCGATCCACGTAAAAAATTTCATACCGAAAAATTCCCAAATCAGGAACAGAACACGCCAGCGCTACAGCATGGAATGATCCCCAAACCTGACTGCGGAGAAGAATCATATAAAGGATACAATCGTTTAGAAGGGCGCAATGCCTTAATTACAGGAGGCGATTCTGGGATTGGCCGTGCTGCCGCTATTGCCTATGCACGTGAAGGAGCCAATGTAGCCATCCAATTCTTCCCTGGTGAAGAGGAAGATGCCAACGTCGTTAAAGAATTAATTGAAAAAGCAGGAAGAAAAGCATTACTGCTACCGTATGACTTGCGAGAAGACGGCACAGCGACAGAGATTGTTACAAAAACCGTAGAAGCCTTTGGCGGATTGGACATTCTTGTATTAAATGCTGCGCAACAGATCGCACAGCCATCCCTAAGTGACTTAACAATTAAACAAGTGCAAGACACTTTCAAAGTAAACATCATCAGCATGTTCGAGACCGTAAAAGCTGCTGAAGAACATTTGGAACCAGGAAGTGCAATTATCACCACCACATCGGTTCAATCTTTCGATCCATCCTCATCTTTAATGGATTATGCCGCGACAAAAGGTGCAATAAGCAACTTTATGGTATCCCTATCCTCGTACTTTGCTTCTAAAGGTGTCCGTGTCAATGGTGTTGCACCTGGCCCGATTTGGACGCCGCTTCAGCTAGATAACGGGAAATTAGAAGGAGAGATTCCTGAGTTTGGCCAAAATACGCCCCTCGGCCGTGCGGGACAGCCAGTAGAGCTTGCACCCGTTTATGTTCTTCTGGCCTCGGATGAAGGAAGTTATATCACGGGTCAGATTTATGGAGTGACAGGTGGTAAGCCGATAGACTTGTAAACTTACTAAAACCACTCTCGACATTAGTGATGTTCCACTGATTATGGTAGATAAACAGCTTAAGATGGATAATGAAAACGAATTAAATGATATGCCCCCTATAGTTAGTAGTTTGTCTCTAACTTGAGGGGGCATCTGCTTTTCAATCACCAATTGGAATCATCGTTTATAAGTAGGAGCGCTTAGCAGGCCATGAACCTTGTAGTTTACGAAGTTGAACAATTTGTCCTGTATGGTAAGCGTCGTGCAAAAGGATATTTAGATATTGTTGCCAAACTGGAAGAGCGGGACTAGGTTGATCTAATGCCTCTTCTTGCAAGGATGCTAATGAAGATTGTAGGGCATCATGTACGTGAAGGGTTCGATTCACTGTTTCTTGCCAAGCATCTTCATCATGAGCACCGCCTTGGACAAACGTTTCATCATTATTTTGTGGAGCAACAAATGTCTCCTCTTTATGTAAGCGAGAAAGTAAGCGCTCTTTAAAGATTAATAAATGGTTTACATTTTCCCAAATCGTATTAGCAGCATTTCCTTCTGGTTGCCAACTAGCTTGCGCAGCAGTGAGATTCTTTAATGCTTCTGATAACGGTGGGTACCATTCCTCTTCGTAAAAAACCTGATTGACTCCATTTTGCAAGAGCTCTTTTTTACTCATTTGAATAACCTCCTTTTTGTAACGCTCAAAACATTCCTTACTATTAATTTATCAAATTTTCCGAAAATAGTACATAGTAATAGAATTTTGTTGTTCTTTACTCGACATTGCCATTTCATCTAACTAAAAATCAAATTGTAAAGTTTGCTTGACATACGAAGTGATGTAAAGTAAACTTTACTTAACATTAAATGTATAGTTTGCTTTACATTTATAAAGGAGGCATTATGAAAAACAGAATTCGAGAATTACGAAAATTGAACAAGATTACGCAGGAAGAATTGTCGAAACAAGTTGGCGTTTCACGGCAATCGATCATTGCTATTGAATCAGGCAAATTCAATCCATCCTTAGAGCTTGCCTACAACATTTCCAAAGCGTTCAATAGCACAATTGAAGAAGTGTTTATATTTGAAGAGGGGAGAATGAATAATGGAGATTAATATCTGGGGTATGATTGGATTGTATGGGGGAGTGATTGGTGGACTTCTTGGATGGTGGTTCGGGCGACAGAAAGCTAGAAAAAATAGAGGTTTAGACGAGCTGTACTATCATATTTGGCAAAAGGCGAGATCCTATTCATGGTATGTGACATTAGGAGCGCTGTATGTTTTCTTTACGTTACTCAATTTTGGAATTGAATTAAGCACTGCTATGGTTTTAGGTATCCTTTTATTAACACACGTAGCGAGTTGGGGAATCATTGGGATTATTTTGACCATCAATATGTCCAGCGCAGCCCCGTTACAGCCCTCGCGTGTGAAGGTGGGCCTATTCGTCTTCATTACGTCCATTATTGTATTCACGATCATCTCGATCCTGACGACAAACTGGCTATTTTTATTATTTAGTATTCCACCTAATTTAATTGCACTTTTTACTGCACTTATTCCGAAGCGAAAAGATTCCGAGGTAACCTACTAAACTTCATACTAATATCGTACCGTTTTTTCCCCTATAGATATGGTGGTCTATGGGGGTGTTTTTTATAATGACAATAAAAACAGCTAAATGAAAAAATGGTAGTGGAAGAACACTATTTGACTAACATTGTTAAAATAAGTAAAATGATAGTTGTTACAAAATTTGGGAGGTGTTTACTTGCATACAAACTATGTTCTATATAATATTGTTCCTTTCGGATTTTTAGTGTTGTTGGTCTATATTTTTATAGATGTATTTCTTGATTACTTTAGAAAAGAAATCAAGAGTAATCAAAGACGCGTTACTTTATATAGCTTTCTCTTCTATTTACTATGTTTACTTCAAATTAAAGTAGGGGGAATAACACTTTTACCTCTAAATCCAGCAGACAAGAGTAGACGTTTTATTACAGCTAATGATTGGTTTGGAATTTTTGATAGTATCCACTTCAATATGTATTTGTGGAGCTATTCATCTATAGTTTATAATTTTTTATTATTACTTCCTTTAGGGATATTTTTATGCGTTCTTTTCCATTTTAAAAATATAAATAAAGCCATTTTTCTAGTGATATTGTGTTGTTTAGGTACAGAGCTTTTACGTCTACTATTAGGGTCGTTTAGTTTAGTTCCTAGGAACATTAGTTCTATAGATGCTATCTACTTGTTATGTAATATACTTGGTGGAATAATTGGTATATTAATAGTGAAAATATTTACGCATATACAAATGAAGCGAAAAGATAAAGTTTATAATGGTAGTTTTAATTGAATAATAGTTTTCGGCAATTGGGCGCGTTTATTTATAAACGTGTCTTTTTCTTTTAAAGGTCGATATTGTTGAATAATACAGTTATTTGAAACCTTTCCTACAATTTACCGTTAAGTATTGTTAAACGGCAATACAAATAGAAAGAGGGATTCGTTATGATTGGTTGGCTTAATATTGGCAGTCTCTTACTAGGAATAATCGCTTGGATACTTCCGATTTTTTATCTAATGGGAAATAAAAAACATGAACATTCTAATTGGGGTATCCTTGCCGTTCTCAGCATCAGTGCCTGCGCTATTTCAATTAGTTTTCAGATGTTTTATAATTATCATTTAGTAAAAATTGAGGATTGGACGGCACTCATGGACACGACACGTGCAGTCGTGATAGCCACAGCAGTTCTTCTCATTTTTACATTGCTATTAAATGGCCTTACTTTTATTGTATATCAAAAGAACAAAAAGTAAGATATTCGTTGCCTGTTCGTATGATTGAAATATATTTTTGGTTTTCAGAGAGTGTAATGAAGAGAATGGTAATTTTTGGGCCTTTCACAATCGGGCGCTTTATTTAAAATCTACTCTTTCTCGTGAGATGGCTAGAACAAAGGCTATGAAAAAAATAGTATCAATTATTTTTACGAACAGAAAGTTACCGGTTGATGAGAGGTGCATGTAAAACGAGTGAGAATTCATCTTGGAGCTCTGTACCGAAAAGATCATTCTAAGTAGGCTACACCCGTAATCATGTGCGAGA